>NZ_JBFUJN010000007.1:0-181174 GCF_056401335.1 Rhodococcus sp. P4_F3_2 | reverse complement strand
TTCCCAGCCCTGGCGTCATCGAGGATCCGACGCAGCGACCCGCGGTCACGATGCCTCCYACRCAGCCTGACAGCCCGGAGGGACCAGGGGTTGAACAGGATCCGTTGTGGTGGATGCCGTTCGCACGAGAAAAACCACCGCAACTCGCACCCGGCGAAACACCGCCGGACATCGTGGAGGTCGAAGGAGTCGGCCCGTTGGATCTGCGTACGTTGCAGTCCCGGATCATCGGTGATCGGGATGGCACCGATGTCGGGGTATGGGGTGATGCAGGCGAAGGTCTCCGGTACGACGCCGCTCGGAGGTTGAGGCCTTCTCGGGTATTTCAGGAACTCGTCACGCTGGTGGACGGGCAGTTCGCGTTCATCTTGCCATTCGATGCCGGGAAGAACGGTGAGCTCAAGTTCGACGGTTGGTTCCCGGACATGAACGTCATCGTCGATGCGAAACACATCTACGACTTCATCTTCGACCGGAACGGTGAACCTTACGTAACGGACTTCCGGGGCCGTGTTTGGCAAAAAGATTGGCCCAAGACCGCTCAGGCGCAGCTCGATGCCCTCGCACAAGCCGGGATGGACGCTGAGCTCGTGTGGGTGATGCTCAACGAACAATATGCTGAACTCGCCTTGAGAGGCTTCGACGACGAGAACGTCGTCGGTGTCACGGTGGAAACTATTGCGCAATGGTTGGAAAGGACGGGGCGATGAGCTTTTTCGGGCGGCGGCCGACAGTGGGCGGGTATTGGGGCACGCGGGTGCAGTCGAGTCAGGAGGTGGCGCAGACGATGCGGGCCTTCCTCGACGATCTGGAAGCGATCGACCCGGGGTTGGCGTTGCCGTGGGTCTCGACTGCCGAGTTCGACAAAGTGCCAGCAGATCTCAGCGTGGACGGGTTGGTGCGAATCTTCGAGCATTCCCGCTCGAAGGAGATGGGGTATTCGGACACCCCGGGACCGGGCTACGACGTCGACTTGTCACCCGAAGACGGGACCGCGCGGCGGATCATCGCCAGGGTCGGCGGGCTGGAAACCAGTGCCCCCAACAGTGTCCGGGTGTCGTTGCCGACGGAGAAGGATGTTCCCCCCGAATTGCGACGGTTGCTCGAACCGGATGTCGGGGACGCGATCATGAAAGTGATCGTCAAGCATTGGGAACCGGATCGGGCTCGGTGGAGCATCGGCGACTACCTCGATCTGCAACCGCGAGTTAGAGGTCAGATCCAGGTGGGATGGGAAACGTACTTCCATTCCGGAGTTACGTTCGATCGCAGCGCGCTGCCCCAATCTGCGGCGGTAGAGGAGCTGCCCACTGGCACGTTGATTCGGTTGGGGGACAAGCCAATGGAGGTCGATGCCGCCGACATCGTGGCGGTGCGGGCGGCGTTGGGTTACCCGGTGTAGCGCCAGAGACTGTTCCGATTGGTCGATCGTCTTCGAGCAGGAGTGACGTTGTCTGCTTCATCTTTACGTCGCGATCCGGCGTCCGGGTTGACCGTGAAAGTCATGGCGCGGAAGGGGCCGCCGGAAGCCGAATCGGTCACCGCAGTGCTGGCAGCGCGGTCACTGCAGTTCCTTCGAAAGCTTGACCCAGTCTTTGACGTCGACATGTATCGCTCCGTGAGGAATGACCTTCCCGACGGCGTTACGGTCGAGCAGGCTCTGGCATTGAATGGTGGGCGGATCCTCACGCCTCAGGCAGAAGGCCTCCTCGAGGCCGCAATGATCGAGAGCAGAAAGTCTCCTGATGCCGCAGGCGGGATTTACCCACTCTCATTCGGGCATCAACTCAGGTTGTTCACCGACAACGGAAACATCGAAATTCTCATCGGATTCGGGAGTACGGCAGGAGCAGGTTCCTTACTTTGCACCTTCATCTGGCCGTACCCAGGGGGCTTCGCCGATGAATCTCTGATCTCACTGTCATTGAAACTCGTCCAGGGTATGGCCGATATCTGGGACGCTCCCACGGCCGTGCTCTACCGGGATGCGGAGCTCACACCTCAGTACAACGTGCCCGGCGACGCAACGGTGGGCAGTTGCACCTACTTCGGCCCTGAGATGCCGATCAACGAAACGCAGATCCCACCCACTGTCGAAGCTTTTCCGTACAAGAGAAGGAGCGATCGTCATCCAGCGTGATCCACGCGCCCCGTTGGTTGCCGACGATATCCGAAGCATCCGTGCAGCAGTCGGCCTGCTGACCGAACGACCGGAGGTTCGCCTACCGAAAGGCTCGCGCCGGCTGTGACACCAGAAGTTACGGCCAAGCTCACGTCCGCAGGTGATGGTGTTCTTAAGAACAAGCTGCTCAGATAATGGAGGATGCGTTCGACGAGGTCATCGGGATGGAGAACATCAACATCATCGTATTTGGAGGGGAGTGAAAGTGCCTACGTCATCACTGCGCCGCAATCCTACGGTGGGCTTGACAGTGAAGGTCATTCCACGAAAGGGTGCGCCTGAAAGCGAGGCCGTCACGGCCGCGCTCGTTGCACGTTCGCTACGATTGCTTCGCGACATCGATCCTGTCTTCGACGTCGACTTGTACCAAACAGTAGGCGATGCCCTCCCCGACGGTGCCGGACTCGAGCAAGCCTTGGCGTCGAATATCCGTCAGATCCTTGTACCTCCGACGGAAAAATCGATCGAAGCCGCATTGATCGAGCGCAGACGATCCCCTGATGCCACCGGCGGTATGTATCCCCTCTCATTGGGACGACATATGACCCTGTATTCACCCGCTGGAGACGTCAAAGTCGTTGTTAGTTTCGGGGGCACCTCAGGGTCCGGCGCATTCGCATGTGCCTTTGCCGACGAATCACTGATTTCGCTGGCATTGAAGCTCGTTCAGGGGCTAGCCGATATCTGGGACTCGCGTGTCACCGTGCTCTACCGCCGAACCGAATCATCGCCTCAGTTCAACGTACCGGGTGACGCGATCGTGGGCAGTTGCACCTACTTCGGTCCTGAGTTGCCGATCGAGGAAACGCAGCTCCCGCCCAGCGTGGAGGCATTTCCCTACCAGGACGGCACAATCGTCATCCAGAAGAATCTGTCCACGCCGTTAACAGTCGAGGACATCCGAAGCATCCGCGCAGCAGCAGGACTGCCGACCGAACGACCGGAGATTCCTCTACCCAAAGGTTTCAGACGGCTGTGAGCCCTACGTTGGGCGCACTCGGGGCTGCCTGCAGGTAGGGATGGCGCGGACCGACCAGCCTGCCCGCAATTACCGCGCCGCGGTCCCGATCCGGCTACGCACCAGCTGATCGACGCTCCGGGTGGAGTGCCACCGCGCGGCATACCCGCCATCGACGGCACAGTTCCACCTGCCGAGCATGATCAACCCTCTGTTCCGTCCGTGAATGAACCTGCACGCCCGGATCCCGCGATTCCGGAACCCTCGCAACCCACTTTCCCGGCGATCCCGATCGTGGCGAGTGGGAATCACTCTCGCCCGGTGGGATTGGCGATCCGGGGTCGAACCCGAGACCCGAGAACTCCACCCTGGAGGCTCCCTCGCCAGGTCGCACCGAGGAACCAAGTGTGCCGACTCTGCCTGATGTCGGTCAGGTGCCGGTGAATCCGGATGCCCCCGGCGCTCCGCAGCAACCCGGACCACAACTGTTCAATGACAATGATTTGCCGAGAACGACTATGACGATCGCAGAGTGGCTGGAAAGGAAAGGTCGATGAATTCGGATCGTGGCGCGACAGTGATCGGGTATTGGGGCCCTCGGACGCAACCGGTAGAAGGCATTGCAGCGGAGGTGTTCTCGTTTCTTCATAGTCTGAGGAACATTGATCGAGCACTTGGAGAAGCTTGGGTGTTTTCGCCCGAGACTGCCTTCGAGTCGACCGATCTAAGCGTGGAAGTCCTAGCGAAAATCTTCCGGGCAGCGAAGGATATCGAAGGGCAATCCGTTGCTGCCTTCGACCTTGGCTACATCGTGAGTTTGTTGCACCCGGACAGATATCAGTTCTTGAGAATCCAATTCTCTCTCGGCCGGAATGTTCCGAGGGTTCCGAATCTCGTCAACGTCACCCTCCCCCCGGAGAAACAAGCAATCGGGGAGGCGTCGCAGTTGCTGACTGCACGCGTCGGGGACGCGATCATGAAAGCGATCATCGAGCATTGGTCGCCGGAGTCTGCGCGGTGGGGGACGCGGGAGTACCGCAATGCGCAGGGAAATGAGGTCAGCGAAATCGAAGTCGGGTGGGAGACATACATCCAGTCCGGGATCGATCTCGATCACAGCAAACTGCCCGTCGTCGCCGTACTGGAGGAACTCCCCAACGGAACGCTGATTCGGTTGGGCGAGAAACCGTTAGACGTCAACTTCGACGACATCCTGGCGGTGCGGGAAGCACTGGGTTACCCGGTCTAAGACGCCGCGTGACCGCCGACCCTTGCTCATGTCGCGACACGTAGTCGGACGGAGACTATTACGCAGTGGTTGGAAAGGACGGGGCGATGAGCTTTTTCGGGCGATGGCCGACGGTAGCCGGATATTGGGGCACGCGGGTGCAGTCGAGTCAGGAGGTGGCGCAGACGATGCGCGCTTTCCTCGACGACCTGGAAACGATCGACCCGGAGTTGGCGTTGCCGTGGGTGTACACCAAAAAAACTGGACAAAGGCCCCGCGGATCTCAGTGTGGACGGGTTGGTGAAAATCTTCGAGCATTCCCGCTCGAAGGAGGTGGGATACTCGGACACCCCCGGACCGGGGTACAGCATCGGTTTGTCGCCCGAGGACGGGACCGCGCGGCGGATCATCTCCAGGGTCGGCGGCTTAGAAACCAGCGCCCCCAACAGTGTCCGGGTGTCGTTGCCGACGGAGACGCAGCTCACCGACAGCACCCGGCAGCTGCTCGGCCCTGACATCGGAGACGCGATCATGAAAGTTATCGTCAAGCATTGGAAACCGGATCGAGCTCGGTGGAGCATCGGCGACTACATAGATCTTCAGAATCGGTCGAAAGGTGAGGTCGAGGTGGGATGGGAAACATACTTCCATTCCGGAGTTAGGTTCGATCGCAGCGCGCTGCCCCAATCTGCGGTGGTAGAGGAGTTGTCCACTGGCACGTTGATTCGGTTGGGGGACAAGCCAATGGAGGTCGCTGCCGCCGACATCGTGGCGGTGCGGGCGGCGTTGGATTACCCGGTGTAGGCCACGCAATGGGTCCGGAGTTCACCATTGCATCAGACGTCGAGAAATGCGTTAACCGGATGGCCTGCTTCGCCTTTCGATAGTATTGCCAGATGGCACCCCGAACCGACTTGCTCGCGTGGCTCCTCGACTCGGATCCAGCGATTCGGTGGCAGGTGGAGCGCGATCTGTTGAACGAAGCGCCCACTGTGTGGGCGGCGACGCGCGCGTCGATCGCTACCAAAGGATTTGGTGCACGCCTGCTTTCATTGCAGGACCGAGACGGCCAATGGGCGGGTGGGGCGTTCTTCCCGGCAGAATTCGACTTCGCGGGACCCGAAGCAGCAGAACAAAGTTCGCAACCCTGGACGGCAACAACCTGGACGCTCAACTCCTTGCGTGAGTGGGGCCTCGACGCCGGTGTTCTGCGGGAGCGTCGAACCGCAGAACTGCTCGCGGAAAACTGTCGCTGGGAGTACGAGGGCCGGCCGTACTGGGACGGTGAGGTCGATTGCTGCATCAACGCCTGGACGGTGGCAAACGGTGTGTGGCTCGATGTTTGCGTTGATGAACTCGCTAATTGGTTTGTGCGGCATCAACTTCCGGATGGTGGGTGGAACTGCGAGTGGACCGAAGGTTCGACGCGATCGTCGTTTCATTCGACGCTCAATTCACTCAAAGGGCTTCTCGCGTACGAGATCGCGACCGGGGGAACGGATGAGACGCGCGCGGCTCGGCGATCCGGTGAGGAGTACTTGTTGCAGCGCGGTCTGTTCCGGCGACTCTCGACCTGCGAACCGGTGGGGCCCTGGGTCGGCCGGTTTGCGTACCCGTTCCGGTGGCGTTACAACGTGCTCAACGCAGCCGACTACTTCCGCGAAGCGTCGTTGTCGTATGGAAATGAGCCTGATCCGCGAATGGCGGACGCGATCGAGATGATCCGGGTCGCTCGAGCCTCGGATGGGACGTGGCTCCAGGCCGGTCGCCAACCGGGGCGGGTGTGGTTCGAGGTCGACACAAAGGCGGGAGAGCCGTCGAAGTGGCTGACTGTGTCCGGCATCCGAGTGCTCGCCTGGTGGGATCAATCCTCCCTTCTAGGTTCTGCATAACAAAAGAGTTACAGCGAGAGTTTTTTCACCTTCAAAGGTTATCGAAAGGTGATCTTCGACTTTCCGGTCGAAATATCCAGTACGGATGAAGAACATATTAACGACAGGATTGCCCTCAGTGCAGTGAAGGTTAGTCATCTGAACAGGTGAGAAGATGTTCGGTGAAATTACCTACCCGATTGGATAGGCGGGTCACCGACGTTGGTAATCAAACAGGGCGCTCGCGGCTGTCTTGGTTAGGGAGCTAAGTCCCGAGCTGGAAACGGCATTTCTGCTTCGAAAGTGTCGCTCACCTGCGGCTACGTTCCCCATTTTGCAAGACTTAAACCACTTTCGGTGAGAATTGGTCCCGCAATTGTAGGTTGTGGAGCGTCCGCAATGTTTAGGCAAAGTCCCATCTTTTCCCAGAACAATGCTCTACTAAACGTGAAAACCGGATGTTCCCCCGATTTTGCTGAGAAGGTGCAACTATGGGGCGTAGCGTAACTGTCGCAGTGAATTGGAACATCGCGAATTGCTGCTCTAACCAATGACTTTGTTCAGGTCCGAATAATGCTCGGAGGTCGTCGATGTCGATGGAAATGGTGTTAGCCGAAGCAGTGATAGACAGTGGGGACACGGCGTGGGTGCTGATCTCCGCTGGCCTGGTTCTCTTCATGGTTCCCGGACTCGCCTTCTTCTACGCCGGTCTGGTGCGTGGTAGCAGTGCGCTCGTCATGTTGCAGCAGAACCTCGTCCCACTCGGACTCGTCTCGATTACCTGGGTCGTGTTCGGATACAGCTTCGCGTTCAGTGGAGACTGGGGTTCCGGCTTCCTCGGTGACCTCAAATTGTTCGGCTTGCAGGACATACACACTGCCGCCGCCCCGGGCTTCCACCTGATCGAAGGTGCAGTCGCGGTACCGACTCTGGCGTTCGTGGTCTATCAGATGATGTTCGCGATCATCACGCCCGCGCTGATCACCGGTGCGACCGCAAACCGGCTCAAGCCCTTGGGCTGGGCCGTTCTGCTCGTGCTGTGGTCGATCATCGTCTACCCCCCGATTGCGCACTGGCTCTTCAATCCCGAAGGCTGGTTGGCGCTCCGCGGAGCTCAGGACTGGGCCGGCGGAATTGTCGTCCACGCATCCGCCGGCGCCGCCGCCCTGGCAATCTTGCTGGTGGTCGGCAAACGTCCGGGATGGCCCAACGCCGAGGCAGTCCCGCACTCGGTGCCTCTGGCGTTGATCGGCGCAGGCATCCTGTGGTTCGGCTGGTTCGGATTCAACGCAGGCGACGGATTGGCCGCCGATGGTGTTGCGGCACAAGCCTTGATGAACACTCACATCGCCGCAGCGGGCGGCATGGTCGTCTGGCTCGTCATCGAAAGGTATACCGAGGGCAAGGCCACGGCGATCGGTGGAATCACCGGCGCGGTAGCCGGTCTCGCGACCGTCACCCCCTGCGCCGGCTTCGTCAGCACCTTCTCCGCGTTGGCGATCGGCGCGCTTGCCGGACTGGTCTGCCACTTCGCGCTCGCGCTCAAGTCGATCTTCAAGTTCGACGACGCGCTCGACGTCATCGCGGTCCACTTCATCGGCGGCATCCTCGGTTCACTCCTTCTCGGTTTGTTCGGCGAAAAGGCGATCAATTCGATCGGCCGCGACGGACTCTTCTTCGGCGGCGGCGCAGGACTACTCGGCGAGCAGGCGTTGGCGTTGATCGTCGTCATCGCTTTCTCGTTCGTGGTGACCTGGCTGATCGCCACGGGCATCGAGAAGACCATCGGTCTCAAGCTGGCTCCGAAAGACCAGGTGGACATCGACCGTCGTCAGCAAGGCATGGACGCGTACCGCTACAACGCCGCATTCGTCGACGCCGGTGGTGCGCCGCAGACCAGCGGGTTCGACTCGGGGGTCCTGGTCGAGGGGGCAAAACTTGTTCCGAACCTCGGCGCCCCGAAGCACGAACTCATCACGGCGGTATTGCAGACCATCGAGTCCGAGAAGCTTCGGGAGGCGCTGCTGGCTGCCGGAGCGGAATCGATAGTCGTATCGGAAGCGCATGTCTCCGCGAGCGACTCGGCCTCTCTCAAGTTTCGCGGGCAACGCAACGACGTCGTGTTCACGGAGCGGTTGCGTGTCGAGGTGCTGGTCGCCTCGGAACATGCCCAGGCGGTTCTGGACGCGATCAACGAGTACTCGGGCGGCAGGAGGAGCGGTTTCGTCCAGCAGGCGGCCGAACCTCTCACCGAAGCGACGGAACAGGGGAGCTGACATGTATTCGACGACAGGGAGTTACCGCATGATCGACAAGGAGCGTTCGGAATGCATCTGACACCGCGAGAACTCGACAAGCTGACAATTCTCATGTTGGCGGATGTCGCACTGAGGCGAAAGGCAAAGGGGCTCAAACTCAATCATCCGGAGTCCGTCGCAGTCATCACTGCAGCCGCTCTGGAGGGAGCTCGGGAGGGCAAGACACTCGAGGAGGTCATGGCCGACGCATCGCACGCCTTGACGGTCGACGACGTGATGGAAGGTGTCGCGGAGATGATTCCGCGTGTGCAGGTCGAGGCGGTGTTCCTCGACGGTAGCCGGCTCGTCACCGTGCACTCTCCGATCCAGTAGCCCGACCGAGATGTCAGGAGCACTCCAAGATGGCAAGCAAATCGACGAAGAAGGATTCCGGCGGCGAGAAGAAAGTGCCGGTCGGCGGATATGTGTTGCGGGACGAGCCGATCGAACTGAACGAGGGTCGTCCGCGTTTGAAGCTGCGGGTCCGAAATACCGGTGACCGTCCCATCCAGGTGGGTTCGCACTATCACTTCATGGAAGTCAATCGCGCGTTGTCGTTCGATCGTGAACAGTCCTTCGGCTGGCGCCTCGATATTCCCGCGGGCACTGCGGTCAGATTCGAGCCGGGCGACGAGAAGGAAGTGACGTTGGTGCCGTTCGGCGGCAAGCAACGGGTTCAAGGCTTCAACGGACTTGTCGACGGTTGGGCGCCGACCCACGCTGCCTACCGGCCGAGGCTCCCCGGAGCCGTCCAGCGTGCCGAAGAACTCGGCTTCCTGTCCGAACCTCAAACCGACTGATTCTCGTTCACGGCGGACGAAGGAGAGCAACACCCATGACAAGCATTTCGAGACAAGAGTATTCAGGTCTGTTCGGGGTCACCACGGGTGACCAGATCAGACTGGGCAATACCGACCTGTACATCGAGGTCGAGGAAGATCTTCGAACCATCGGAGACGAGTCGATCTACGGCGGCGGCAAGACGCTGCGCGACGGCATGGGCCAGGATCCGGAGTCGTGCAGCATCGACGGTGCCCTCGACCTCGTGATCACCAACGTGGTCATCGTCGATGCAACCATCGGCGTCGTCAAGGCAGACGTGGGAATCAAGGACGGGAAGATCGTCGGCTGGGGCAAGGCGGGAAACTCCAGCACGATGGAAGGCGTCACTCCGGGGCTGACGACCGGTCCGGCGACCGACGCGATCTCCGGTGAGCAGATGATTCTCACTGCCGCCGGCATCGATCCGCACGTGCACCTCGTGTCACCACAACAGGCGTACCACGCACTCAGTGGGGGAGTGACGACGCTGATCGGTGGTGGTATCGGCCCGACCGACGGAACCAACGGCACCACCATCACTTCCGGTATCTGGAACATGGAGATGATGCTCAAGGCCAATGAGGGTTTGCCGGTCAACGTATGCATGCTGGGCAAGGGCAACTCGTCCGGGCATCAGTCGTTGGTCGAACAGATCAAGGCCGGTGCGGCCGGACTGAAGGTCCACGAGGACTGGGGCGCAACCCCGGCCACAATTCGTGAGTCTCTGCGGGTGGCAGACGAAATGGACGTTCAGGTCGCCATTCACACGGACACACTCAACGAGGCCGGATACGTCGAGGACACCATCGCGGCCTTCGAAGGCCGTACCATTCACACCTATCACAGCGAGGGCGCGGGCGGCGGTCACGCACCCGACATTCTGCGGGTGACGGGAGAGGACAACGTACTTCCGGCGTCGACCAATCCGACGTTGCCGTACGGCATCAATACTCAGGCCGAACTCTTCGACATGATCATGGTCTGTCACAACCTCAATCCCAAAGTGCCCTCGGATGTTTCTTTTGCCGAGTCCCGCGTTCGCGCCGAGACGATCGGTGCCGAGAACGTACTGCAGGACATGGGCGTCATCTCGATGTTCTCGAGTGACTCACAGGCGATGGGCCGCGTCGGAGAAAACTGGCTACGCGCGATCCAAACAGCGGACTGCATGAAGCGGTCCCGCGGGAAGCTGCCCGAGGATTCGCCGACGCACGACAACTTCCGCGTGTTGCGTTACGTCGCGAAGGTCACGATCAATCCCGCGTTGACGTTCGGTCTTTCGCATGTGGTCGGGTCGATCGGTGTCGGGAAGATGGCGGATCTTGTTCTCTGGGAGCCCGCATTCTTCGGTGCGAAGCCGAAGACGATCATCAAGAACGGTCTGATCAGCTGGCACGCCATGGGAGATCCGAATGCGTCGCTCCCGACACCACAACCGGTGATCTACCGGCCGATGTTCGGTGGATTCGGCAAGGCGTTGCCGCAGAGTTCGGTCTCGTTCGTCTCGCGAGCGGCGCTCGACGACGGCATCAAGGATCGACTCGGACTCGAACGTCAGGTTGTTGCTGTCGAGGGAACCAGAACAGTCACCAAGCGTGATCTGGTTCGCAACTCGGCCACTCCGGAAATCAAGGTGGACCCGGAGACCTTCGCGGTGACTGCGGACGGCGTCCACGCATACGTCGAACCTGCCGAATCCATTCGCTTGAACCAACTTTACTTCTTCAGTTAGGGGTCTCCTGTGTCGGGAACAATCACACACACGCACGGCGCCGATGCGACGCCACACACGCACGGCGAGATGACCGCGCCGAGCGGAAAGCCGACGCGAATCGACGCGCTGCTCGGGAAGGAGACCGACGAGGAGTGGGTCGGTCGACTCGACAATGCGGTAGTCGACGTCTTGTCGCTCGATCAGTGGGAAGCGCAGAAGAGTCGGCTACGACGCACCACGATCGGTGGCCGTGAATTGGCCGTCTCGCTCGATCGGGGTATTCAGTTGCAGGACGGCGACATTCTGCTGTGGGACGAGCCGGCGAACACCGTCGTCGTGGCCAGGATCAACCTCAAGGACGTGTTGGAGATCGACCTGAGCGCACTGGTCGACGTCACGCCCGAGAAGATGATTCAGACGTGCCTGGAGTTGGGACATGCCGTGGGCAACCAGCACTGGCCTGCCGTGGTGAAGGGAATGAAGGTCTACGTTCCGTTGACGGTCGACAAGGCGGTCATGGGCTCGGTGATGCGGACACATGCTTTCGAGGGCATCGAGTACACCTTCATCCCGGGTGCCGAGGTCATTCCCTACATCGCTCCACACGAGGCACGCCGTTTGTTCGGTGCGGCCGCTCGTGAGGGCGAGGGGCATACCCATGACCCTCTCGTCTGAGGGATCCGGGCTCAGCATCAACCGCGCGATGCGGATGATGCAGTTTTCCGATTCCATGTTCCCGGTCGGTTCCTTCTCGTTCTCCAACGGTTTGGAATCGGCCGTGGCGCAGGGAATTGTCACCGACGGTCCGTCGCTGCGGGAGTTCGTACTCTCGGCGGCGCATCAGGGGGCGACGTGCGACGGTATCGCCGTACTCGCAGCGCACCGGGGCGCGACAGCCGGTGACTTCTCGGCGATCCTCGCCGCCGATCATGCAGTGATCGAACGCAAGCTCAACGAAGAAGCACGCACGATGAGTACCCGGATGGGTAAGAAGTTGGCCGAACTCGGCGGGCGCTTGGCCGGTGAGACCCTGTTCAACAAGTGGTTGGCCGCGATCGCATCGGGGGAGACGCCGGGTACCTACCCCGTCGGCCTCGGAATTGCTTTCGCGGAGATGGGTTCTCCGGAGGAGGACGCTTTCACGGTCAATCAGTACGGTGTCGCGATGACGTTGCTCGGCGCTGCCCTTCGCATCGTCCGAGTAGATCACCTTGCGACACAGGAGATTCTGTTCGAGGTCAATCAGAGCGCCGGCCGTGAGTACGCGGCAGTGCGTGACTACGGACTCGACGACATGTCCAATTTCGCCCCGATGATCGACATTCTGGCTGCGGTTCACGTCAAGGCGCACGTCCGAATGTTCATGAACTAGAAGGAGAAAGATGAAGAAGACAACGCGCATCGGAATCGGCGGACCCGTGGGTTCGGGTAAGACCGCACTCATCGAGGCGATCACGCCGGAGTTCATCAAGCGGGGCACCAGCGTTCTGATCATCACCAACGACGTGGTCACCACCGAAGATGCCAAGCACGTGCGTAAGGCTCTCAAAGGTGTTCTCGTGGAGGAACGCATTGTCGGCGTCGAGACGGGTGCCTGCCCACACACCGCCGTTCGCGAAGACCCGAGTATGAATCTCGCGGCCGTCGAGGACATGGAGAAGACGTTCCCGGACACCGACGTGGTCTTCATCGAAAGTGGTGGCGACAACCTCACACTGACGTTCAGCCCTGCTTTGGTCGACTTCTTCATCTACGTCATCGACGTAGCCGCAGGCGACAAGATTCCGCGCAAGAACGGTCCGGGAATCTCGCAGTCCGACATCCTGGTCATCAACAAGACCGATCTCGCACCGTACGTCAACGCAGATCTCGGAGTCATGGATCGCGACTCCAAGGGAATGCGGGGAGACAAGCCGTTCGTCTTCACCAATTGCATGACAGGGGAAGGCATCAAGGACGTGGTGGACCTCATCGTGCACGGAGTCCTCTTCGACGAAGAGGAAGTGGGAGCGAGCGCACCGTGAGCGCACCGCCCGTCCCGGGAGCATCGCGAGCGCTCCCGGGGCCGATCCCGACCATCCCGGAACTCGACCAGTACCAGGACCAGCCGAAGCAGGCTCCGGCCGGCAAGGTCGGGAAGACCGGCGTTCTCGAGATGCGATTTGTCGACCGTGGCGACAAGACGATTCTGCGGGACATGTACCGCAAGACACCGTTGCTCGTTCAGCAGGCGCTGTACTGGGACGAAGCGTTGCCGACCATGCCGTGCGTCTACATGATCTCGACGTCCGGCAGTGTGTTGCAAGGTGATCGACTGTTCCTGACCATCGAGATGGAGCCGGGTTCTCTCGCGCACGTGACCACTCAGTCGGCCACCAAGGTTCACCGGATGGATGCCAATCACGCGTCGCAACTCCAGAAAGTGGTGCTCGCGGAGAATTCGTATCTCGAACTGATGCCGGGGGTGACGATCCCACACCGCAACGCGAGGTACTACGCGCGCACCGACATCACGGTGGATCCGACTGCAACGCTGTTGTTCTCGGAGATCGTGATGTCGGGTCGCAAGTACCACGACGGCGGAGAGATGTTCGTCTACGACCTGTACTCCACAATGATCAAGGCGGAGCGTCCGGACGGGAAGAACCTCTTCACCGAGAAGTTGGTGATCGAACCGGCACGCTTCCCTGTGCGATACGGCGGAATCATGGGTGACCACGACGTGTTCGGCAATGTCATCTTGCTGACACCGAAGGAGCACGCCGACGCGATTCTCGAAGAGGTAGTTCCGGGCCGTGACGGCAAGGTCGTTTCCGGAGCGAGTCGGCTACCGAACGACGCCGGTCTCATCTTCAAAGTCCTCGGTCCGGAGAGYGAACCCGTCAAGGCGAAGGTTCGTGATTTCTGGGCTCTGGTGCGAAAGGCAGTTCTGGACACCACCATTCCGCCCGTCCCGCTCTGGGGATGACGCGGATCGTCGGATATGGATCGAGGGACGTGCGATGACCACCATCACCAAACCCTGGGACGACGTCGCGGACAAGAACGTCGTGCTCAGATTCATCGACACCAATCTCAAAGGCTCCGGGCAGGTGATGTTCCAGGGCAATGCGCTGACGGGCCTGCTGTTTCTGGTCGGTATCTTCTGGGGCGCGATAGCCGCGGACACGATCACCGTCGCGATCGGTGCCGTGGTGGGTCTGGTGGTATCCACCGTCACCGGCATGATGCTGCACTCCGACGACGATTCGATGCGTATCGGCCTGTACGGATACAACGGAATTCTTGTGGGAGCTGCATTTCCGACGTTCCTTGCCGGGGGCGTGATGCTGTGGATCTACCTCGTGGTGGGAGCTGCCGCGTCGACCATCGCGTTCCTGGCTGTCGCCAATGTCTTCAAGACCTGGGGCGTACCGGCGCTGACCCTTCCGTTCAACCTCGTCAACTGGTTTTTCCTCCTCGCGGCGTTCCAGTTCCTGCGGATCGAAACGTCGGACCTCAGCGCCGGCCAGTTTCCCCAGCACATCGGGGACGCGTCGGTTCATGCCGACATCACTTTCAGCTTCCTGTGGGACACGCTGTTTCGCAACGTCTCCCAGATCTTTCTGATCAACAACACTGTCACCGGCATTATCTTCGTGATCGCGCTGCTGGTCGCGTCGCGTTGGGCGGCGTTGTTCGCGCTCATCGGTTCCGCGATAGCGATGGGTTCGGTACTGGCGCTGGGCGCCAACACCGTCGACATCGGGAATGGTCTCTACGGGCTCAGTTCGGTGCTGACGGCAATTGCTCTCGGATCGGTGTTCTACAACCCGTCGTGGCGTGTGTTCGTCTACACCGTCTTCGGAGTGTTGGTCACTGTTGTCATCCACGGCACGCTGGTGTCTGCGTTCGCTCCGATCAGCCTGCCGGCCGGAACGGGCCCGTTCGTCTTCGCGACGTGGCTGTTCCTGCTGCCGAAGAAGAAGTTCGTTCCCATCCAGCACGACACCATCGAGGGCGGAGCGGCCGAAGGCAAGGATTCGATCGCAAAGGCGAACGGCTAGACGGGCCGAATTGGCGAGGCGCCCGTACGCTGGGGCACACCGATGAGTTGATCCGATCGCCCCGCCACTCTCGAAGGAACGCACCTACATGACAGCCTCCAGCGCCCCTCGCATCCATCTCGGCCCCGTCGAGGATCCGCACATTGCCGACGGAATTCGCGGAGTCGGTGGGGTTCTCGTTCCACTCGCCGAGGCGGAGGGCGTGGTCTGGGTACATGGTCCGGACACGTTCCCGTCGTCGCTACCTGACTCGGTTCGCTGGGTGCAGTTGCCCTTCGCCGGGATCGAGCCATGGTTCGATGCCGATGTGATCGACGACAAGCGGGTCTGGACGTCCGCTGCCGGGGCTTACGCGGGCAATGTGGCCGAACATACGATGATGCTTCTCCTCGCCGGAGTGCGTTCTCTCCCCGAACAATTGGCGGCGCAGTCGTGGCGAAAAGAAGAGTTCGATCCACGGGTGGGCACCTTGCAGGGCTCGACAGTGGCGATCATCGGTTGCGGCGGAATCGGCCGTGCGCTGATCCCGTACCTCGCCGCGTCCAAGGTCAGAGTCATCGCCGTCACCCGCTCGGGAACCCCCGTCGAAGGTGCCTCCGAAACGCTCTCGGCCGATCGAACCGGTGAAATCTGGTCCCAGGCGGATCACTTCGTGATCGCAGCACCGTCGACGTCCGCGACGCGGCATCTGGTCGGCAAGGCTGAATTGGACCAGATGTCGGAGTCGAGCTGGATCGTGAACATTGCACGCGGCAACCTGGTCGACACGGACGCGCTGGTCGATGCTCTCGAAGCTGGTTCGATCGGCGGGGCGGCACTGGACGTCACCGACCCCGAGCCGCTGCCGGACGGGCACCGGTTGTGGAAGCTGCCCAACGCGATCATCACTCCGCACGTCGCCAACCCGGCTATGACGCTCACGCGTGTGCTGGCAGATCACGTGGCCGCCAACGTCGCTCGATTCGCTGCGGGTGAGGACCTTGCTGCGGTAATCGATCCGTCGGCGGGCTACTGAACCGACAGAACACGCAAATCCTCGAGACCGTCCACGACGGGAACGCGCCACGAGGCAAGCTCTTCCGGTCCCTGCTCGTCCCACAGTTCGAACAGTTCCGAATCGGTCGAGGAGATGGTGCGCTCCACCATCTCGATCAGCCAGGTGAGCCGTTCGCTGGTCAGGGCTGAGGTGAAGGAATCGAGATCGAGGTCCTGGGCGGCGGGGTCGCGTTTGCGATCGGCGCGCACGATCAACACCAATTCGAGCAAGGCGACGGCGATTTGGCCGCCGTCCACCTCGAGGTAGTCGTCCTCGAATGCCCACTCCACCGATTCGAAGGTGAAGTCACCGTGTCCGATGGACGCGATCAAATCCCCTGCACCGTCGTTATCGAACGGTCCCGATCCCCACGCGCCCACTGTCTACTCTTTTCCGATTGCCGTGTCAGCGCGCTTCGAGCGCGATCTTCGCTCCGAATCCTAGAAGAACTGTTCCGGTTATGCGCTCGAGTGCCTGTCGCACTCGGGGCTTCTCGAAGGTGCTACGCGCTCGCGAGAGAAGGACCACGTAGCCACTGAGCCACACGATGGTGATCGCTGCGTGGATGAGCACCAGCAGCGCAAGCGATGGTCCCGTCGGCCACCCGGCCGGAACCAGCTGCGGCAGCAGTCCGGTGTAGAAGACGGCGATCTTGGGGTTGAGCAGGTTGGTGGTGAAGCCCGTCTTCCACGTTCCGGCCTTCTGCGACCGTGGAGCGTCGGCATTGTGTTGCATCCGCGACGTCCGGCTCTCCCACAGTGCTCGCACACCGAGATAGATCAGATATGCAGCACCGGCGAGCTTGACCACGGTGTACGCCTCGGCTGACGCGGCCAGGATCGCCGACAACCCGAGGACGGTCAGCAGCCCCCACACCAGAAGGCCCGAGACGATGCCGGCCGCTACCCGGAATCCGGCGGATCTTCCGGCGCCGAGAGCAGCCTGTGTCACGACGGCCATGTCGGGCCCCGGGACCAGGGTCAGTAGGGCGAGCACAGCTGTGGCGGCGAGGAGAGCGGTCAGCATGCACCAAGTATGAAGCCGGGGTGGGGAGCGTTCTCGGTCGGTGGTGTCGTCCCTGTGAACAAAGAGTGGCTCGACGGTGTGAACTGCGTGGACACGCCCGGAAACCGCTGTCTTGCCCAGCCTTTTCGTCAAAGTTATGCACACTGTGGGGAAACGGGTCGTTGCAGGTAGAAGGAATAACTCTGTTGTAATTCATCCTTTTGTCCACAGGTTATGCACAACTGGGAAGTGGATGTGAATGAAGTTATCCACACCTGTGTGTGCATCGGTGGAAAACTGTCCAACTCCATTGGATACCCGCGAGTAATAAATCCCAACCAGTGGGTTGACCTCGGGACGTTCGTCCTGTCCAATCGAGGGTTAGCGATAGTCGTGCGATGCTCAGGGGGCGCTTGACGGGTGCGGAGATTTGGGTTTGTCGGGATTGTGTTGGTCGTGCTCGCGCTTGTTGTGGGCGGAGTGGCGTATGCCGAACCGGCGCCCGAAAATCCACCAGGAGATCTGACAGGTCAGACCGGGGCTCACATCAATCGCATCGAGCAATTGTCGCCCACTCGTAGCGCCGTGTTCGTCGATTCGCCGGCTATGCGGCGCGAGGTGCAAGTGCAGGTTCTGCATCCAGCGTCGAGCGCCGGTTCGCGTCCGTCCTTCTACCTACTCGACGGCGTCAGTGCCGGTTCGGAATCCGGATACTCCGAAAGCACCTGGACTCAAAAGACCGACATCGAAGCGTTTTTCGCCGACAAGAACGTCAACGTCGTTCTCCCTGTTGGCGGTACCGGCAGTTTCTACACCAACTGGAAGAACGACGATCCGAACCTCGGTGTGAACAAGTGGGAATCGTTTCTCGCTGAAGAGCTTCCGGCGTTGATCGATTCTGCGTTTTCCGGAAATGGGATGAATGTGGTCGGCGGGGTGTCCATGGGTGCGCTCGGCGCGGCCAACCTCATCACACATCACCCGAAGCTCTATACCGGATTAGCCTCGTACAGTGGCTGTCTCGACAACTCCGAGTCGTCTTCGCAGGATTCCGTGCGGCTCACCGTGGCCAGTAAGGCAGGCGACGCCACCAACATGTGGGGCCCGTCATCGGACCCCGACTGGCAAAAGCACGACCCGTCCACCAATGCTGAAACGCTGCGAGGAAAGACGATCTACGTTTCCTCGGGCACGGGCGCACCCGGAGAATACGACAACATTTTCACCCCGGGCGGCCTGCAGACGGCCATCGAAGGCGGGCCGCTCGAGGCACTGGCAAACACGTGCACGCAACTGTTCGAGGCGAGGTTAGGGGAGTTGTCGATTCCCGCAGTGTTCGCGTATCGAAACGTCGGCACCCATTCATGGCCGTACTGGCAAGACGCGCTTCAAGATTCCTGGCCGACAGTGAAGACCGCCCTGGGAATGTGAACTGGGCTGTGAGCTGAGAACTACTCGGCCAGTGCCAGTTCGAGCAACTGGAGGGCGCCGTCACGGGTCTGCGCAGCCGCGATGAACCCAGCTTTGTGGCAGAAGACCGAACTGTCGACGCCCGTCTCGGCGGCAAGGTCCGAGCCGTTCAGGCCGCGCCACGGCTCCGGCAACAGCTTTCGTGAACCGAACTTGGAGTCAGCGGGCTTGACCGTCTGAATCGACCAGCCGCCGTTGGTGTTCGGGAAGATGGTGAACAGAAGTTCTGGCTGGGCCGACGCGGCGCGGCCGTGGGGAACGAAGCGTTCCAGCACGACGAAGCGCGGATCCGTTGCTTTCTCGTAGGTCTCGGTGAACTCGCGCTCGGCTGCAGCGTCGCCGGCGTACTTGGCGCGCAGGCGAATCAAGACCTGAGTTGCGAGAACCACGGCCAGCTCGAACTGGGTGTCGAACTCTTCGTCGGTGGACGAGATCGGATTGAACAGGTCCAGCACCGACGACAGATCAAAAGGCTTGGTGCCGTAGTCGTTGAGGGTGTAGATCTCCTGGCCGTTGTCGACGGCGTCGATGCCCTCGACCAGACGACTGTCGATTCGGCGGAAAACGGAGGCGTCGCCTTCGCAGAACTGCAGGCCGTATTCCTGCCAGAGCAGACCGAAAGCGGAGTACAGGATGCCGTTGCTGCGCTCGCCGGCATCGCGCTGGTGATGGTCGAAGCGACCCTCGGCCGGGTTGTAGCGACCGCCGACGTCGAGCACGATGTCCGCACTGTCGAGGACGGACTCGTCACGGCTGCGAACGACGGTGGCGTCGGGGTACAGCTGCTTGAGCAGCGATACGCCGAAGACGTCGTCTGCATGGAACTTGCCGTTATGGGTCGCGATGATCACCCGTCGAGACTAGGCAATCGAGCGGGGGGATGCCTATTCAGCCGACGGTGCGGATGCGATCGGTGGCAGGCGGCGAGACCGGGGACCCGGCTGCGAACAGGGCAGTCAAGGCGTCGAGGTCGTTGCCCGCGCCGGTCATCTGGGTGGAGTTCTTCAGTGCGGTGAAACCGTCCCCGCCCTCGGCGAGGAACTTGTTCACCACGACGCTGTAGACGCCGTCGGGGGCGATGTCCTGCCCGTTCAAGCGCATTTCCGAGATTCGCGAGCCCGGCGCTGCTCGCCGGTCCATGGCGTAGGTGAAGCCCGCGGACGGGGAGAGGATGCGCTCGGTAGCGGTGCCGTCGAGGTCGATCTGGAATTGCTGTTCGAGAGCGTCCTTCAACACCGCTCCTGTGACGGAGAGCACTTCGAGGCTGTTGCCGAACGGTTGAACACCGTAGGCCTGGCGGTAGGTGACCTGGCCGGAAGTGCCGAAGTCCAAGTCCTCGCGCATACCGCCCGGGTTCGTCAACGCGAGTTGAGCGCCTCGTGTCGATCCGGCCGCGAGTTGAGCGTCGGCGACCAGGTTGCCGAGTGTCGATTCACCGCTGGGGACGCGATCCCGTGTCAGATCGGCGGTGATGGTCCCCACCGGTCGCTGAGCGCTTTCCGACGCCTCCGACCAGGCCCGGTCGGCGAGAGCCTGAATATCGGGATCCGGCGAAATATCGTGTGTCACTATCTGATTGAAAGCGGACGTCTGATCGCGAACCACCTCGCGTGTGTTGCGGTCGATGGTGACGTCGGCGACGGACACGATCCGGCCGTGCGAAGCGCCCTGCATGACGACTCTGGGATTGCCTGCGGGATCAGGGAATTCGCAGTTGTACTGCTGGTGGCTGTCGGCGGTGAAGATGACGTCCACCTTCGGTGAGGCACGAAGAGCGATGTCGCGGGCCGGGCCGGACTCGACGTTGCAGTCGTTGGGCCCACCTTCGACGGCCGGTTCGTCCCCACGGTGCAGGAGAACGGTGATGGCTTTGACGCCGAAGAAGTCGAGGACATCGGCGGTGCGGTTGATCGCTTCGACCTCGTCGCCGAACTGCAGATCGGCGATCCCGCCCGGTGTGACGATCTGCGACGTGTTGGCGGGGGAAATCGCGATGACTCCGAGCGGAATGCCGTCGACCATGTTCACGGTGAAGGGCAGCGTGGCCGGAGTGCCGTTGGTGTACGTCATGTTCGCGGCCATCAGAGGGAAGTTGGCGCCGCCGAAGGACGGACTGAACGTGCACGCGTCGACGGCGGAGCAACCGCCGGACTGCATACGACGGAACTCGGCGAGCCCTTTGTCCAGTTCGTGGTTGCCGATCGCGGAAGCGTCGATCTTCATCCGATTCAGCAGTTCGACCGTCGGTTCGTCGTTGAACATCGCCGATTCCAATGCCGACGATCCCCAGTTGTCACCGACCGAATACAGCAGCGAGTTGGTGGCTTGGCTGCGAAGTTGCGTCACGTATGCCGCGAGATACGCCGCGCCACCTGCGGGGGTGAGCGAGCCGTCGGCCTGCCTGATCTCGCTGCGAATGCCTTCCGGCGGGCGGAGGCTGCCGTGCAGATCGTTGAAGGCCAACAGACGTACCGACACCGTGTCCTGGGACTCGGCGGTGGCGACGGCACTCAGGGAGGTCGCGGTGGTGGCGAGAAGGGTCGTTGCGAGCACGGCACACGTTCGTGTCATGCGTCGCGTCATGCGTCGTGCTCCCTCACTCGGACCGGCCTCGAACCTCCCTGAGTGTGCCCGTCCGCCGAAACGAATTCCAGTCCTCGGCGTAACAGTTATGTATCGAGTGTCACGCGGTGACGCCGATGCCCGCAGCCTGCTTCGCGACGTCGGTGTTCGCGAAAGCGAGGAACGCGTCGTTCTCGTGTGGATCGCCGATGGTCATCCGGACGCCCTCGACGCCGTACTGACGGATCAGAATGCCCGCCTCGGTACTCGCCTCGGCGAAACCGGGGGAGAGCTCTCCGAGGGGGAGATAGACGAAGTTCGCCGACGACTCGGGGACGGTGTACCCGGCTTCGATCAGTGCACTGCGCACTCGCGTCCGCTCGGCGATGACGCCTTCGGTGCGGGCAAGCAGTTCGTCTGCTGCAGCCAGGGAAGCGATTGCGGCGGCCTGCGCGACAGCGCTCACGGTGAACGGGGTGTGCACCTTGCCGAGGGCCACGATGATCTCCGGATCCGCGACTGCGTAACCCACGCGGATTCCCGCGAGGCCGTACGCCTTCGAGAAGGTGCGCAGAACAACCACGTTGGGGCGGCTGCGGAACAGTTCGATGCCGTCGGCGTCCGAGCGTGAGTATTCGAAGTACGCCTCGTCGAGTGCGACGACGACGTGCGTCGGGATCGCGTCGAGGAAGCTCTCGAGCTCTGCCTTCGACAGCGCGTTGCCGGTCGGGTTGTTGGGGTTGCACACGAAGATCAACCGCGTGCGATCCGTGATCGCGGCCAGCATCGCGTCGAGGTCGTGGCCGAAGTCCTCGGTCAGCGGAACCTTGACCGAGACGGCATGGCCGACCTGGGTGACCACGGGGTATGCCTCGAACGACCGCCACGCGTAGATGACCTCGTCAGCCTGATCGCAGGTGATCTGCACGAGTTCTTGGCACAGCGTCACGGAGCCACAACCAGCGGCGACGTTGGCCGGCTCGACTTTCAGGAAGCTGGCCAGCGCCTCGATGAGTGCGACCGCGGCATTGTCCGGGTAGCGGTTGGCATTGGCGACCGCGTCGGCGACGGCGTCACGCACACCGGGCAACGGCCCTACGGTCGTTTCGTTGCTCGCCAGCTTGATCGCACCCGGAAAATTGCGTCCGGGAACGTAGGCGGGGATGGAGGCGAGGTCAGGGCGAATGTGTGCGGTCACGAGTCGATTATGCGCGCACCGATTTGGTGCGTAGCGGCCGTCTGCGTGTCAGAGTTAGAAGATGTCGGAAATCTTCCGGGCCACCGCGTATCTGCGCGGAGCCGAAGGGGAGGTCGCCACGGCTGTTCCGCTGACGGTGGTGGAGCCGGACGGCCCGACGCGGGGCGGGATCGTCGTCCTGCATGAAGCCCGCCAGTTCAGCCCGGCTCTGCTGAATCTGATGTGTTCGCTCGCCGGCGAAGGGTGGGTGAGCGTCGCACCGCACCTGTTCCACCGCGAACCCGAACACATGCAGGGCGAGGTGTTCGGTGACAACCTCTTCGCCGACTTCGACGCGACGCTCGATTGGCTCGTCGGGCGCGAAGTTCTCGCGGACACCATCGGGGTGCTCGGATTCGACGACGCCGGGACCGCCGCGATGCTCGTGGCCACCAGCCGTCCCGTCGGTGCCGCGGTGAGCGTCGCCGCCCGGGGAATCGTCGAAGCCTTGTCGGTGGATGCTCAGGCGCTCGTCGACGCGGCCACTTCCCTGCAGGCGCCGTGGTTGGCGCTGTAYGGCGAGGACGATCCCAGCACGCCGCGTGAGCACGTGACTCTGCTCCGGGAAGCGACCGCGAAGGCCGACGTCGCGACACTGGTGGTCAGCTACGCCGGACTGGCTCACCGGGCGGACGAGCCGCCACAGCTGTCCGAGGACGCCGACCTCGACGACCCTGGCTCGGCTTCGATCGTCGAAGCTCAGACCCGGATCTTCGACTGGTTCGACAGCCACCTGCGGTAAGCCGACAAATCAGGGCGCTGACCACGCGTTTTGCCTTTGGTGGCGAAGGGTGTGTAATCTTTCGATCCGGCGGTCCGAAAGGATCGGAACCCCCAGGGAGGCGTGCCAGAGCGGCCGAATGGGACTCACTGCTAATGAGTTGTCCCTTTTACGAGGGACCGGAGGTTCAAATCCTCTCGCCTCCGCCAAGCCGGTGATTTTGACCGGCGGGTTAGAAATGATAGAAATTACGACGGTAAGACACGCAAGACCAGCAAGACAACAGAACATGCGCCCGTAGCTCAACGGATAGAGCACTTGACTACGGATCAAGAGGTTAGGGGTTCGAATCCCTTCGGGCGCACAAGAAAGAAGGTCACAGACTCCGGTCTGTGGCCTTCTTTTTGTTGTGGTGCATTCGCGATTTCTGAGTGTGTGTGACGTCACCTCCGCGAATTTCGGTCGGTGACCCTCGCGATCGTAGGAACCAACAACCGATCCCCGCGACCTATGCTTTCTCCGGAGCAGCCGCGCGAACCGAGGAGAACCCGTTGGAGACCGTCGACAGTCGGACGCTCCCGGTCTACTCGGCCGGGGCGGTCGAGGTGCCCTTTGTCATCGCGGGCATGGACGAGCTTGTCTCCCGCGAGACCCGGTGGGAGGCGCACTCGCACCCGACCCACGAATTGTTGTGGAACGAGCGAGGAGCGTCGAGCGCCACGGTGGGATCGCGCACGTGGACGATCACCCCGACCGTCGGTCTGTGGATGCCCGCCGGCGTCCTGCACTCGGCGATCGCGCCCGCTGGAACCTGGTATCGGGCCGCTCAGCTCGACATCGCATCGGTTCCGTCTCTGTCCGACGTGCCGGTGGCGATCGAGGTGACTCCGCTGCTGCGGAACCTCCTCGAGCGACTGGCAGACGATTCACTCGGAACCTCTTCGCGCTCGCTCACAGAGCAGATGGTGATCGACGTACTGGCGCCGTCACCCAACGAGTTGCTGGTTCTGGTGCCGGACTCGGCGCTTCTGCAACCCATCGTCGACGCGATCGGTGACGATCCGAGTGACATGCGAACGCTGTCCGACTGGGCAAGGCTCCTCGGCGTCAGCCCGCGAACCATCACCCGGGTATTTCGGTCGGAGACCGGGATGAGTTTCGGGCAGTGGGTGTCAGCGGTGCGCGCCCAACGGGCGGTGACGCTTCTTGCACACGGCTTGGATCTGCAAGAGGTTGCCGAGCGCGTGGGCTACCACTCGACCAGTGCGTTCGGTGCGGCATTCCGGCGCACCACCGGGGCCACACCAGGGATGTTCCGGGCTAGCTGATCGGCCATCACACCTTGTCTCGATCGCTACAGGGGCTGTCCCAAACACGCGATTGCGCCACATTGCCCTCCCGTATACGGTTTAGGCAAACCTCACCTAAGTGCCCGATTGAGCCGGGTTGAGGGCCGTACCCCTTCTCGAGAGAGTTCTGTTTTCATGCGTTCAAAACGCTTCTTGGCGGTGGCCGCAGCAGCGGTCGCAGTCGCCCTCGGCATGACAGCTTGCAGTTCCGACTCCTCGGAGACCGCCGACGGCGGCAGCGCCGGAAGCGGATCCAGCTCCTTTCCCGTCACGATCGAGCACGCTTTCGGAACTACGACGATCGACGCCAAGCCGGAGCGAGTTGCCACCGTTGCCTGGGCCAATCACGAAGTGCCCCTTGCTCTCGGCGTGGTTCCCGTCGGAATGGCAGCGGCGACGTTCGGCGACGACAACGGCAACGGAATGCTGCCGTGGGTCGAGGAAAAGCTCGACGACCTCGGCGCGAAGCCGCCGGTGCTCTTCGACGAGACCGACGGCATCGACTTCGAAGCCGTCTCCGATACGAACCCTGACGTCATTCTTGCCGCGTACTCCGGATTGACGCAGGAGGACTACGACACTCTCAGTGAGATCGCTCCGGTGGTGGCGTATCCCGAGGGGCCGTGGGCGACGTCGTGGCGTGACGTCATCAAGTTCAACAGCATGGGCCTCGGCATGGAATCCGAAGGGCAGGAACTGATCTCCACCATCGAGCAGGAGATCACCGACGAGGTTGCCTCACATCCGCAGCTTGCCGGCAAAGCAACAATGTTCCTGACGCACGTCGACACTGCCGACCTGAGTCAGGTCAGCTTCTACACTGCGAACGACACACGCGCCGCGTTCTTCGAGGACCTCGGACTTTCGACGCCGAAGAGCGTTGCCGACGCCTCGACGGGTGGTGAGTTCTCGAAGAAGGTCAGTGCCGAGCGTGTGGACGTCTTCGACGACGTCGAACTGATCGTCACGTACGGTGACCAGGCACTTGTCGACGCACTCAAGGCTGACCCGCTGCTCTCGCAGATGCCTGCCGTCGCCAACAATTCGATCGTCTTCCTCAACGGAACCGGGCCGATGGGAACGGCGGCCAACCCGACTCCGCTCGCCATTTCGTGGGTACTCGGCGACTATGTCGATCTGCTCGCCGGGGCTGCTGGAAAGTCGGAGTGACTGCGATACGCGGCGCCCGACGTTCGGCAATTCGCTGTGGCTGATCGCCCTTCTCGTGGTCCTCGCCGTGCTCATGTGCGCCTCGATCGTCATCGGCTCTCGTGAGGTCGATTGGTCCGACATCGTTGCCGCACTTGGCGGTTCCACTGACAACATCGGTCAGGGTGCGATTGCCAAGCGCATTCCGCGGACGGTGCTCGCGATCATCGTGGGTGCTGCGCTCGGTCTTGCCGGCGCGGTGATGCAGGGGATTACCCGAAACCCTTTGGCGGATCCCGGAATCCTGGGCGTCAACATGGGCGCTTCGCTCGCCGTGGTGATCGGAATGGCGTGGTTCGGATTGTGGACCCAGACCAGCATGATCTGGGTGGCCGTACTCGGTGCAGCCGGGGCGGCATTGTTCGTCTACGTAGTCGGGTCACTCGGGCGAGGTGGAGCCACGCCACTCAAGTTGGCTCTTGCCGGGGCCGCAACATCGGCTGCGTTTGCTTCGTTCATCACTGCGATCATGCTGCCGCGAAACGATATTGCGGGCAACATTCGTTCGTGGCAGATCGGCGGCGTCGGTGGCGCGAGTTTCGAGGTGATCCGGCAGGGTCTGCCTTTCCTCATTGTCGGCTTCGTGATCTGTCTGCTGTCAGCGCGCAGTCTCAACTCTCTTGCGCTCGGCGACGAGGTTGCGTCAGGTCTCGGCGAACGCGTCGCGGTGGTTCGTGCAGTGGCAGCGCTCGGTGCAGTGTTGCTCTGCGGTGCAGCCACTGCCATTGCCGGACCGATCGGCTTCGTCGGTTTGGTTGTCCCGCATCTGTGCCGGTTGCTGATCGGGATTGACAACCGTTGGCTACTACCGTTTTGTGCGCTGACAGGTGCCGGCCTTCTCGTCGCCGCCGACATTCTCGGACGAATTGTCGCCCGGCCGAGCGAAATCGACGTCGGCATCATCACCGCGCTCGTCGGAGCGCCCTTCTTCATTTACATAGTCCGCCGTCAGAAAATACGTGAGCTGTGACCACTACATTCGTTACTCCCGAAGTCGAGGTCGACGCAGTCGGAGCAAGCCGTATCCGACGAGGTAGACGCCGCCGCATCGTGATTGCCGTGCTGACGGTCCTCGTCGTCGCCTCCTTCGCGGTCACTCTGATGGTGGGAAAAACCTTCTACCCGCCGTCAGATGTGCTTCGCGTCGTGCTGGGGGAGAAAGTACCTGGTGCCTCGTTCACCGTCGGCCGCCTCCGGCTGCCTCGCGCTGTCCTCGCTGTGGTCGCCGGAATCTGTTTCGGCTTGGGTGGCATCACGTTCCAGACGATGCTGCGCAACCCGCTCGCGAGCCCCGACATCATCGGGATCAGCTCCGGCGCAAGCGCTGCAGCGGCTTTCGCGATCATCTCGCTTTCGCTCGGCGGCTCGCAGGTCTCGATCTTCGCCATCGCTGTCGGTCTGGGCGTCGCAGTCTTGATCTACGTTCTGTCCTTCCGAGACGGTGTAGCAGGCACTCGGCTGATCCTGATCGGTATCGGCATCGCCGCGATGCTCGACAGCGTCACCGCCTACCTGCTCAGTACCGCCGCCGCGTGGGATCTGCAGGAGACGATGCGTTGGCTCACCGGCAGCCTCAACGGTGCCAACTGGGGTTCGACGGTTCCCGTACTCCTGGCGCTGGTTGTCCTCGGACCTGTGCTGCTGAGCCAATCGCGCAACCTTTCGACCATCCAGCTCGGTGACGACGCAGCACAAGCGCTCGGCGTCAGAGTGGAACGAACGCGCATTCTGACGATCATTGCGGCCGTCGGACTCATCGCCTTTGCCACTGCCGCTGCGGGGCCCATCGCCTTCGTCGCATTTCTGTCAGGGCCCATCGCCGCCCGCATCGTCGGTCCGGGAACATCACTTTTGATTCCGTCGGCGCTGGTCGGAGCGCTGCTGGTGCTAGTTGCCGATTTCTGCGGACAGTACGCCTTCGGCACCCGCTACCCCGTTGGCGTGGTGACTGGCGCGCTGGGAGCGCCGTATCTCGTCTACCTCATCATTCGCTCCAACCGAACGGGAGGTTCGCTGTGACCGAATCCCATACTCTGACTGTCGAAAACCTCGAACTCGGTTACGGAGGACGGACCGTCGTCGAATCGCTCGACCTCGCGGTGCCGCCGGGAAAGATCACGACCATCGTGGGCGCCAACGCGTGCGGCAAATCGACGCTGCTGCGGTCGATGTCGCGGCTACTCAGTCCCCGAAGCGGTCATGTTCTGTTGGACGGCAAGGATGTTCATCGCCTACCCGCGAAGAAGCTCGCTCGCACGCTCGGTCTGCTGCCGCAGTCACCGATCGCACCGGAAGGGATAGTTGTCGCCGATCTCGTCGGCCGTGGTCGGCATCCACATCAGCGGGTGCTGTCGAGGTGGAGTCGCGAGGATGACGCCGCCGTCGCCGAGGCGCTTGCGGCAACGGACACAACCGAATTGGCCGAACGATCGGTGGACGAGCTTTCCGGTGGTCAGCGCCAACGTGTGTGGATTGCGATGGCGCTCGCCCAACAAACCGATCTGCTTCTTCTCGACGAGCCGACTACCTTCTTGGACGTGAGCCACCAGGTTGAGGTCTTGGACCTGCTCACCGACCTGAACCGGACTCGGGGTACAACGATTGTCATGGTTCTGCACGATCTTAATCTCGCCGCCCGCTACGCCGACTTCCTCGTCGCCATGGCCGATCGCCGGGTCTACGCGGCGGGTGATCCTGCCGGGGTGCTCACCAGTGACAACGTCCGCACCGTTTTCGGTCTCGAGAGCCGAATCATCCCCGACCCCATCTCGGGTAAGCCGTTGGTGTTGCCGCTCGGGCGCCACCACGTTCTCGACGACGTGTTGACGTGACGGCGTCGAACGCCCCGGGCGGGCGGATCGAATCCGTGGAACAACTCAATGCGATTCTCGGACAGCCCCATCCGACGATCATGGAGAAGCAGACCGCTTACACCACTCCGTTGATCCGTGAATTCATCGAGCAGGCACGGTTTTTTGTGCTTGCGACATCCGATGCGGCTGGAAATTGCGACTGCTCGCCGCGCGGAGACTTGGTCAGTCAGGTTCTGTTTCCTAACGAGAAGACGCTCGTGCTCCCGGATCGTCCGGGCAACCGGCGCGCTGACTCGTACCGGAACATGATCGAAAATCCTCACGTGGGGATCCTCTTTCTCGCGCCCGGGCACGACGAGATCGTGCGCGTCAACGGCACGGCGACTCTGTCCACCGATCCTGATCTGCTGGACTCGATGGCGATGAACGGCAAGCCGGCACAGCTTGCTGTGATCGTGAAGATCGACGAGGCGTATCTCCATTGTGCGAGAGCGATTCTGCGGGCGAAGCTGTGGGATCCGTCGACGTGGCCCGCATCCGATGACGTACCGAGTCTGCGCGACATGATGGCCGAGCAGCACAGCCTGCTGGTCGAGGATCTGGAGCCGGCTCGGCAGGAGGCGTACCGCAAGTACCTGTACTGAGCGCAGATCCGTCACCTATGTCCGATAATGATCCGTGCCTTCAATTGCCTCGTCGCTGTTCTGGATTGCGCTGATCGCGGCCATCGCGCCGATAGTCGCGGGCTTGATCCCGCGTCGACTGGTTCCCGAAGTGGTGTTGCTACTGGTCGCGGGCGCCGTGGTCGGGCCGTTCGCCCTCAACATCGCCGCTGACAGCGAAGCGATCGGAATCCTCCGCGAACTCGGCCTCGGCATGCTGTTCCTGCTCGCCGGCTACGAGATCGATCGACAGGAACTCAGTGGGCGCGGCGGACGTCGAGCGCTCTACACGTGGCTGTTCTGCCTCGCGTTGGCGTTCACGGTGGTCGCGCTGCTTGGCATGAGGAACGTGATCTCCGCGGAAGCCGCTGTTGCCATCGCAATGACGTCGACCGCACTGGGCACGCTGTTGCCGATCCTCAAGGACAACAAACTCCTCGACACACGCTTGGGCAAGACGGTCCTCAATCACGGGGCCGTCGGCGAACTCGGGCCGGTCGTCGCGATGGCGGTGCTGCTGAGTGCCCGTGGTGCCGTCCTGTCGCTGATCGTTCTTGCCGTCTTCGCCTTGATCGCCATCGTCGTGGCGGTGCTGCCCGGCAAGCTGATTCACGAAGGCTCGTGGACACATCGGCTGGTGCGGGCAGGAGCGGACACCACGGCGCAGACGACGGTCCGCCTCACCGTTCTGTTGTTGGTCAGCCTCGGAGTGCTGTCGGCCGTGTTCTCACTCGACGTCATTCTCGGCGCGTTTGCCGCCGGCTTCATCCTGCGGCGACTGATGCCAGAGGGCGACGAGCGCCTCGAGATCAAGCTCGACGGGATCGCCTTCGGGTTCCTCATCCCGATCTTCTTCATCACTTCAGGCATGGCAATCGACGTCTCGGCGGTCGCCGCCAGTCCCGGCATACTGATTGCGTTTCTGATCCTGATCGTTGTCGTCCGCGGCGTGCCGGTGTTCTTCGTGACCAAGTTCGAGAAGGTCGAGCCGCCCTTCACCACGCGCGAAAGTGCGCAAGTCGCGTTGTACGGGGCTACCGGTCTGCCCATGATCGTGGCGGTCACGGGCGCTGCCGTCGACGCGCATCAGATGTCCTCGGACAACGCGTCGATTCTTGTCGCGGCCGGTGCGATCACCGTTCTACTGCTGCCGATGCTCGCCACTCTCTTGACGAAAAAGGAGAAAGTGTCCTGATTCAGAGATCCAACTGCTCGTCGAGCCAGTCGAACATTCGCTGATCCGTCAGACGCCTCGCCATGGGCTGGCAGTGGAAGTTCGCGCCCTCGGCAGCGGTAAAGGGAACCACCGTCGTCGGTCCGCCGGATAGGGCGGCAAGCCGCTTGGATTGACCGGGCCAGAACTGCTCGCCTTCCGGATCGGTGATGAGCAGGGGAGTGGAGATCGAGCCGGCGACGTGTTCGAGGTGGTACTTCCGAACCTCGGCGAGAGTGTTGTAGTAGCCGTCGGCGAGGTACGGACGCGCTCGGAAGCGCCAGATCCGGGCGGTGTCCTTGGAGAACTTCATCCCCATCGCCATGTCGCGGTCGAAGGCCTCCGCCTTCCCCTCGTCGAGCAGCTTCTGCATGTTCTTGGGGATATGGGCGAGCCACGACGCGGCCACGTCCACGACCCCCGGATCGGCGATCGCTGCCGCGATCCGATGCTCGAACGCCAACGACTGCGGCACCCAGTAACCGCCCTGACTGATCCCGTACATCGCCAGCTTCGACGCATCGACGTCCGGCCGGTCCACGAGATAGTCGACGACGGGCGTGATGACGGCTTCCCAGTCGTGACGGAACGGGATGTTGCGCTCGAAGAGCATCGACTGCTGACCGGGTCCGTCGAACATCAACACGTTGTAGCCCCGCTCGAGCGCTCCGGCGCCGCCGCTGCCCCACAGTCCGCTGATCGGGCCGTCGCTACCGTTCACCATGATCAACGTCGGCCGTCGCACGTCGCCGGGCGGCCGGAAGAAGTACCCGGGCAAGTAGGTGTCCTCGTAAGGGATCCGGACGCGTTCGACGGGCTGGGCGGTGGTGTCGACGAAGCGGTCCCACGCTTGTCGGTGACGTTTGAAAGTGGGGACCAGAACCGAATCGTCGCTGAGACCGTCTACGGCGTTGATCGCCACACCGAAGTACGACGCCGCCCGCAGGTACGCGTTGGACGCGCTTCGCGAATGCCCGGCCGCGGCTGCCTCATCGGCCTGCCCGAATACTCGTGTGCCGAGGTCGAACCAGGCCTCGTACCAGCCCTCGAGGTCTTTCTCGCCGACATGAGCGATGGCCGAGAGCACTTCGCCGGTATCTGCCGCGCCGTAGGTGGCTTGCCCGAGAACGACTCTTAGCTCGAAGTCGAAGGACTCGTTGCGGTAGAAACCGGCAGTGAACGCCTGGTGTGGATGGGCGAAGAACGACGACGCGAGAGACATGGGCACACCTTCGCTAGTTCGGGGCAGCCATTTTCAGTTGTAGTTCCAGGATCGCCCGAATCGGTTGCCGGAAAACCTGTCAGCGTGGCGACGCCGGGAGCCCGGTGGATGGCGGCCTCGACATCGCAAATGCCAGGGTGCACAACCACAACGACATCCCCAGCACCTGTGCGCGTTGAGCGATACCCAGTCCGAGATTACCGCCGCCGGAGACTTCGATGCTGTTGGTCGTCAACATCCACACCGTCGCAAGGGAAGTCAGGATCAAAATGGTCAGACCCGTCGTCCGCAAAGAAGGGTGTTCGCGATACCTGAACGCTCCCACGGTGAATGCGATCATCGCGGTGAAGATCGCGAACACCGCCACGCTGCTCGTCAATGCGTGAACGTGGTGAAGCTGCGGAAGTAGGCCGTCGGGTGCGCTCGACGGGCAGCCCTCACCCGAGCATTCGAGAGGGAACGACGCGTCGGCGATTGTGGCGATGCCGAACACTGCAAGTGCAATCCAGCCCGTGACGTAGAGCCTGCGCCTGGGCGTGATCAGCAGACCCAGCGCTCCGGAGATCAACATCAAGATCGCGGACAGGACGTCGGCATTGCCGAAGACGTCACGGTATTTCTGGTTCTCGGCATCGAGTTCGCTGAGGAACGATGTCACCGGGTCGAGGCCGGTGTCGAGGAAGAATTCGAGAATCCACGACGAGTAGACAATTCCGCCCAGAGCCAGCGCAGCCACCAAACCCCACCGCGCAACGTTGCGTTCCTTCACGAAATCGAGCTTACGGACCGAGCAGGGCTTTCTGGACGCGTTCGGCTGCTACCAGCGGATCTTCGTGCTCCCAGATGCGGATGACGGTCCAACCCTGCTCTGCCAGACGTGCATCGGTGTCGCGGTCTCGAACCACGTTGGCGGCCAACTTGTCCGTCCACCACTGCGCGTTGTTCTTGGGAAACGTCGCATGCTGCGGGCAGCTGTGCCAGAAGCATCCGTCCACGAACACCGCGACTTTGCGGCGCGGAAACACCAGATCAGCGCGTCGGCGAACACCTTTGACAGGCGCCCGGTCCACGAAGTACCGGAGTCCGCGCCGATGAAGCTCGCGTCGAAGTGCAATTTCAGGTTTGGTGTCGCGCCGACGCTGAGCGCTCATCCGAGCGCTGGTGGCAGGATCCGTCGCAGGCACCGTGGTTCCCTCAGCCGTCGGAATCGTCGCTGTCTTCGGGATCGGACCAGGTGGGCGCAAACCTGTTGCGACGCTCCACTTCACCGTGCACGACGGTCACGAAGTCGGTGAACGAGAGCGTCTGAGCTTCGGTGGGCCGGCCGTTGCGCGGCGGCGGCTCGTCGACGTCGAAGAACCGAACCGCGCCATCGGGTTCGTAGAGTCCGATGTAGACCTTCTCGAAGAGGTCGTAGCGGGTGTCCTCGGCGCCGAGATCCACCCAGGCCTTTCCTGGAACGCCGACCACTGCGCGCTTGCCCCGGCCCGAGCGCTTCGAGAGCGTCGTGACGTGGTGTGCAAAAGAGGATTTGCCGGTGTCGCTGGTCTTGGTCGGGTCGCCGTCGTCGCATGTGGCGTACGGCTCGAACATGACGGCGACCAACACGCTGTACGGCTGACGCTGATGCAGAACCATTGCCTCGCCACGCAATTCGTGGTCGTTGCGGACGATGTTCTTGGTCCACCGTCCAAGTTTTCCGCTGCGGGGACTGTAGTCCTGGAAGTTGTACGTCTTGATGGAGACGCAGAGGATCAGGCCGAGAGTGGGGTCGAGTGCCTTGACGTCCAAGCGCTTTCGGCCCTTGGCGACATCAACGGTTGCCTCCTGGCCTTCGCCGGACGCTGTCGGGGTGATGTTGGGATACAGCGGACGCAGAGCGTCGGCCACCGTCTGTGCCAGTTGATTGGAGAGTCGCTGGGCGTAGTTCTTCTTCTCGCCGCGATCGGCGTCGGCCGGAGGCTTGTCGCCCGCGAGTTGCAGTGCACTCCACAGTGGTTCGTGTTCCGGCTCGGAAAACAGCGGTTCGGGGAATAGCGTTTCAGGTTCGGGGAACAGTGATTCCGTCATGCCGCGGCCTCGGGGTATCCGCCCATCCGCTCGAGATGGCTTTCGACGTCCTCGATGAAACCGGGGATGAACCGAAGATTGCCCATGCGTGCGCGCTTGAGGAAGCCGGCCGTGGCCCGCGCCGACAGCAACCGCGTGTCCTCGAGGAAGCCACTCAGATCCTCGTAGTCGTACTGGACCGGCCAGGTCGAGGTATGGACGCGGAAGGCTTGGCGGTTACGGCCCCACGCCGCACTCGGCCACGCGTCGCCCGGTTCGAGTGGCGTCTCGCCCGCGGCGTCGTATTCGATGGGATCGTTCAGCCGGCCACCGACCCACGACGCCATCCGCACGCTCACGGCATTGCCGACGAGCTTCCATCGGTGGCTGTGGCGTAGGCCGGGAACCTCGACGGACGGAAGCGTCCAGTCGGGATCGAAACCCTGCAGGCGTTCGGCGTCGACGAGGCCGGGAGTGACGATCTCACCGGACGGCAACCGGACCGCCGGCTGGCTGGGGATGCCGACGGACGAGCCGCCCTTGAGCGTCGGCACGGCATTGACGGCCCATCCGAGTCCGCGGGTGCCTTCGGTCCAGTAAAAGCCGCAGGGGTAGTCCGCGGGATCACCTCCCAGGCGCTCGCCGGCGTCCTGGCCGAACAGGATTTCGCGAGGATCGTCCGTGCGCGAGGCAAGCATGATGACGCGCTGGCGGCGCTGGGGGAGTCCGAAGGCGCGGGCGTCGACCACCCGGTATGCCCAGGTGTATCCGAGGTCTTCGAGAGCGTCGGTGATGTGCCGCATGGCAGCGCCCTTGCCGAGTTGCAGCATGAACGGAACGTTCTCGATCAACAGCCAGCGCGGGCCTTTCTTGCGCTTGACCAGACGGAACACCTCGTCCACCAGGCCTGAGCGTGCGCCGGTGATGCCCGCCGTTTTGCCGGCCTGAGAGAGGTCCTGGCAGGGGAAACCGGCGGCCACCAATTCGATGTCGCTGGGCAGCGCGCGCAGTTTGGTGACGTCGCCGTGCAACGGCACGTCGGCGAAACGCGAACGGAGAACTGCCTGGGCGCCCGGATCGATTTCACACAGCAGTTCGGTGTTCCACCCATGTTCCGAGAGCCCCAACTCGAGCCCGCCGATACCGGCAAACAAACCCACCATGCTCCGCGACGACGTCACAGCACCCTTCCTCACGAACCGACCTAGAAGCACGGTACTCGAGAACTCCGACACCGTTTGCCAACTATTCGGTCTGCGGGGTGCTCCTTACGGAAGAACCGTTGTGAAACGCCTTACATCGAGATCTTCGGGGCCGATCGAAGTCCCTAAAAGGTCCCTGATCGAAGCAATAACCCGAACCAGCGGTGCTCCGCGCCCGTTCGTCCATTACCGTGGTCGGGTGAGCATCCAACCTTCCGGTGACGCGTCCTGGCCCGCGGTATTGACCTGGCAGGCCCACAACGCTCCTCGTATGGAGTCTGTTCGTGTGCAGCTGAACGGAAATCGCATCAAGGCTTCCGGCCGGATCATCGGTGGAGCCTGCAGTGAGCACCCTGCATTCAGCGCGTCATACGACCTGGTCACCGACGAGGCCGGCATCACCCGCAGGCTGTCGGTGCGGACCGCCCTGGCCGCCGGTGAGCGTCAGATGTCGATCAGCCGGGACGAAGAAGGCACCTGGATGGTCGAGAACGGCGCCAGTCACCAGCGCTCTGCGTTCGATGGCGCACTCGATGTCGACGTGATCCTCAGCCCGTTCTTCAACACGCTGCCCATCCGCCGCGTCGGCTTGCAGAACGACATCGAAGACGCCGAGGTCCCGGTCGTCTACGTCAACCTTCTCGACCTGCGCGTCGAGGGTGCGACCATCACCTACAGCAGCGGCACCGACGGAATCAGTGTGCTGTCCCCGGTGTCCAGCTCGACGCTGGCCGTCGATACCGAAGGCTTCGTCCTCGACTACCCGGGTCTGGCAACTCGAATCTAGGTTTCGTACTTCTAGGTTTCGGATCGCCGGATGACACCACCGCGTCGACCGGCGTCCCGCATCCGCTCGATCCAGTCGGGTTCTCCGACCTGAACGTCTTCGATGTCCCACCGCTCGTGCGACTCGTACGCTCCGCGCGCAGCGAACCCCGCGTCCACCAGCCGTGCCGTCGAGTGGTTGTCGAGCAGATCGGTATGTGCACCCTGCAAAAGGTCGAGCGCCTCGTCCAGCGCGACCAGCAGGGCGTCGCGGTTGCCCTCGCACATCGCCCGCACCAGGCCAGGAGCGCTCCCGGCCACGCGGGTGCCGTCGCGAAATGACCCAGCAGCCAGCCCGAGAGCCAGTTCGCCGCCGGCAGCTCCGGTGATCGCAAGCGTTTCCGCGAGCAGGTGAGGCAGATGCGAGATTCGCGCGACTGCTCGATCGTGCTCGAGGGATTCGGCCGGCACTACCACCGAGCCGCAGTCGAGCGCGAGGTCGGCGACCTGCGACCACACATCTGCGTCGACGCCGTTGTCGGTGGCAACAACCCATACCGCGTCGACGAACAGATCGGCATCCCCGACCGCCCAACCCGAAGCTGACGTCCCCGCCATCGGATGACCGCCCACGAACTTGGCGCTCAAGCCCGCTCGTTCGACCGCGGCCTTCACTTCACCCTTGACGCTGACGACGTCCGTGATCGGATTGTCGGGCGCATGCGCGGCGATTGCCTCCAAGGTGGCGTCGACGGCAGGCATCGGCACGGCGATCACAATGATCGCGCCGCTTTCGTTTGCTCTCTGCAGCACTGAAACCAGATCGGTGTCGGCGTCGAAACCGTCGGCTCGGGCCGCGTCGGCGGACTCGCTGGAACGGTTGTAACCCCACGCCCGGCGGCCGGATCGGACGGCGGCGCGAAGTAGCGAACCGCCGATCAATCCGAGGCCGAGAACGCAGACTGGTGGGGCGGAATCGATCGCAGACACGAGTTCAGGTTGGCACATCGATGCTCGGACTTCACTCACTGGCACCAGGCGGGCTACCGTTGCGCCATGGGTGCACAGCGCGCGGGTAACAAGAGCGCCTCTTCGAACCAGTCGGAGGAGCTTGAAGGCTTCGGTGTCGCGGTGGTCCGTGAAGAGGGGCGTTGGACGGTCAAGGCACTGACGCCCGACGCGTTGACCTCGCTCTCGGCCGCCGAAACGCAGCTGCGTGAGCTGCGAAGTTCGGGTGCCGTCTTCGGTCTTCTCGACGTCGACGACGAGTTCTTCATCGTGTTGCGTCCGGCGCCGTCGGGCACGCAGTTGCTGATTTCCGACGCGACCGCYGCCATCGACTACGACATCGCAGCCGACGTCCTCGACGCCTTGCACATCGAGATCCCCGACATCGACCCGGACGACCTCGACGATGTCGAACCCTGGGAAGAGGGCGATCTGTCCGTGCTGGCCGATCTGGGCCTGCCGGAACCCGTGCTCGCCGTCATCGCGGCCGAGACCGATCTCTATCCGGACGAGCAGTTGGGGATGATCGCGCAGCGACTCGGGTTCGCATCCGAGTTCGGCGCAGCGCTCGACAAGCTCCCGCGCTAGATGACTCTCGCTGACGACCAGCGCATGATCCGTGCGGCCATCGTGGCCGCACGTTCCGCCTCCGACGCCGACGTCCCGGTCGGGGCAGTGGTGTTCGACGCAGACGGCGTCGAAGTTGCTCGGGCCTCCAATGCCAGGGAAGCGTCGTCCGATCCGACCGCGCACGCCGAAATCCTCGCGTTGCGTGCTGCCGCAAAAACCTACGGTGACGGCTGGCGCCTGGAAGGTGCGACGCTTGCCGTGACCCTCGAGCCATGCACGATGTGTGCGGGCGCTCTGGTCCTCGCCCGGGTTTCTCGGGTCGTTTTCGGGGCGTGGGAGCCGAAAACCGGAGCCGTCGGATCATTATGGGACGTAGTTCGAGATAAAAGATTGACCTATCGGCCGCAGGTGCGCGGCGGGGTCCTCGAGGACGAATGCGCTGGGCTTTTGGAAGATTTCTTCCGCGAGCAGCGGGCCTGAATTCGGTATTCCCCATCGAGAGTGATCGCACACTCGGGTAGCCGGATCCATCAATCGAGGGCATGGTGGAGGCAGATGCCGTCAGGGCATCGGCGGATCGTCGGAAGGCGATTCGTTCGCGTTCACAGAGGAGTACTCATGGGAATCGCAGACAAGGCTCAGAACAAGGCCGAAGACCTCGGGGGCAAGGCCAAGGAAGCTGCTGGCAGCGCTACCGGTGACCGGGACCTCGAAAACGAAGGCAAGGGCGACCAGGTGAAATCGGCCGTCAAGGATGCAGGCGAGAAGGTCAAGGACGCCGCTTCCAGCATCAAGGACAAGCTTACGTAATACCGCTCCACCTGGCGATTTCAGCCACGGGCACTCCATCCGGTAAAGTCACCAACGGTGGCGTGTCCGAGCGGCCTAAGGAGCACGCCTCGAAAGCGTGTGACGGGTAACCCCCGTCCGAGGGTTCAAATCCCTCCGCCACCGCCAAAGCTCCCCACCTGTTCACGCAGGTGGGGAGCTTTTTTGTGGATGGGTCCCGGATGCTGCCGACTGTCGGGGACGGACACGCTCCGACTGGACCATCGGACGACCGGCCAGGTCGAAGCCCGCGTCCATGCATGTCGAGGCTGAGAGGGTTCGACACACAGACCTGATCGGCCGCCGGGCGGATCCGTCGTCGTGAACCTATTCCGCAATCGAGAAACAATCGTTCGGATTGAGCAGAAATCCGTCATTCGGACGAGGACAGCGCTGGACTTCGGAGGAGATCGGAAGCCGCACTCAGTCTTATGGGGGAGGGGCCGTCCTCCGGTGGACATTCCCAGGTTGACGAAGTTCAGGAGCGGCGGGCGATCCACTCTGCAGCGGCGGCATCGATGTCCTGCTTCAGCTTCTCGAAGAACGAGGGTGGCGGGGTGGGGATCAAATCTGCTGCGGTAGTGAGGGATCGACTGAGGGCGATCCGACGCTCGCGTAACTCGTCGTCGGTCAGGAGCGTCAGGTCCGCCATCGCGAGCTCCCTCGATCGGTGTGATTCGTGTTTCGGGCAGACCGTGCGCATCGGGATCGATGCATGATTCGATGCGCACGGCCCAGGCATTCCAGGCTGGGGGCCGGAATGCACAGTCGACTTTACCAAATGATTACTAATGGCTGTAGATGTGGCTCGCCTTCGGTGGTCGTGGAGCACTTTCACAGGGTTCTCCCAGGTCGTAAGTCCTGACAACTGTTGAAGCTGCAACTATCGTCGAGCCCATGAAAAAGATCTGGTGGATCGGCGGAGCAGTAGTTGTGGTCGTACTCGCCCTGCTCGTGGGGCCGTGGGCGTACGGGAAGTTCATCGCTGAAGACGATGCACCGGCGGCCGTGGTGTCCACTGAGGGCGCGGAGGCGGCGTCCGGATCGATCGACGGGCAATGGACCGTCGTCGCCGGGCAAGGGGACAACCAGACGGCAGCTGGGTACACCGTGCACGAGATTCTCAACGGATCGAGTGTGACCGTCGTCGGAACCACTGGCGAGGTGAGCGGAAACGCGGTTGTCGAGGGTGAAAAGCTCACTTCCGGCGAAGTAACGGTGCAGGTGGCAAGCATCAAGACCGACTCGGATCGGCGCGACGGCCAGTTCACGGGCAATGTGATGGATACCAGCACGTATCCGACGGCGACGTTCACGATCGACTCGCCGGTGGACTTGTCTGCTGTACCGACGGACGGAACAACGGCGACGGTCACGGTGTCAGGAACGCTGACGCTCAAGGGTCAGTCCAAGCCGGTGTCGGTCGACATGACCGTGCTGCATTCGGGTGATTCGCTGATCGCATCGGGCTCGATTCCGGTCACCTGGACCGATTTCGGAGTCGAGCCTCCGTCCCTCGGTTTCGTCACCGTCGACGGCAGCGGCTCGGTGGACTTCCTGGTCTCACTCGCCGCGAGCTGAATTACGTCCACCCGATTCGCACTGCTTCGGGGCGGGCAGGGAAGATTAAGGACATGACCTTCCTTTCTTCTTGTCCGCTCCGAAGGCAGTGTGCGATCTCTGCCCGGACGGAATGAACAGGTGATGCCCCGGTGGAGACCGTTCCGAACGGGCGAAGACCCCGATCCACGGTTCACGCTCGCCAATGAGCGGACATATCTGGCTTGGATCCGCACTGCAACGGCCTTCGTCGCGTCGGGCGTCGGACTCGAAGCGTTCGGCGGCGACATTCTCAATCCGACGGTTCGATCCGGCTTGGCCGCGTTGTTGCTCGTCGGCGGCGCTCTGATCGCCATCACTTCTTTTGTCCACTGGATCAGTGCCGAGCGAGCGCTGCGTGCTGAGCGCTCGTTGCCAGTGCCGCTCATGGCGCCGGTGGTCGGCATCGTGCTGGTGATCTGCGCGACCGTCCTGGTGGTCGAGGTCGTGAACTGATTGACCGCGCTGGAACCGTCGGAAGGTGTCAAGCCTCCGGACAAGGGCTTGCAGTCCGAGCGCACATCGCTCTCGTTCGTGCGGACGAGTCTGTCGATCCTCGGCTTGTCTGCCGCCTGTTTGAGATGGTTGCCGCCGTTCGGTTCGGTAGCACTGATCGGCCCGTCCCTCGCTGCCGTGCTTGTCGTCGCGGTGACGGTCTACGAACGTCGGTCGCGGCCCAGGCGGTTGGCCCAGTTTTCGGCCGAAAAGGCAACGCCTGCTTTGGGTATGGGTGCTGCTCTCGCGGTCGCCCTGCTCCTACTCAGTGCGACGGGGCTGTGGATTCTGCTGACGTGACCTCGGCTTTCGGTGCCCAGCCGGGTGGGCCGAACACGTAGCCTGCGCGCTGGCGCCACGACTTCGACGCTTTCCAGTCGCGAGCGATGGCAGCGTATTCGCGTGTTTGGAGCTTCCAGATGTTGTACGTTCCGACCGGCGTCGTGAGTCCGTAGGTGGGCCGGTGGGTTTCGGCTGCGAAGGTCCCGAACATCCGGTCCCAGATGATGAGGATTCCGGCGTAGTTGCGGTCGAGGTACTCGGCGTCGGAGCCGTGGTGGACGCGATGGTGCGACGGCGTGTTGAAGATGAATTCGATGGGCCGCCAAAGTTTTCCGACACGTTCGGTGTGGACGAAGAACTGGTAGACGAGGCTGACGGAGAAGCCGACGAACACCATCCACGGCGGAATCCCGAGGAACGGCAACGGCAACCACATGATGATCTCACCGCTGTTGTTCCACTTCTGCCTCAGTGCGGTGCTGAAGTTGAAGTACTCACTCGAATGGTGAGCCTGGTGTGTGGCCCAGATGACTCGCACTCGGTGCGCGATGCGGTGATACGCGTAATAGAGGACGTCGATTCCGAGCAGCAGGATCACCCAGGTGTACCAGGCCGTCGGCGAGAGGTGCCACGGAGCGAGGTACACCCAGATTGCGGAATAGCCGATCAGCGCCAGCACTTTCCAGAAGGTGCTGGTTGCGATCGACACGAGTCCGAGCAGAACGCTGGTTCTGGCGTCGACGCTTCGATAGCCGCCTTCCGCGGGCCGTGCGCGTCCGTCGGCGTCGTCGGGATGATCCTCGAGAGCGCGGGCCGCGAACCATTCGATTGCCAGGAAGATGACAAACGCGGGAATTGCGAGCGTGACTGGATCATGGAGCGGTTCGAGAAGTGACTTCCATGATTCGAGAAGGGTTTCCCACACGCGATTTGTCCTGTTCTCTAGCTTCGATCGTTACATCATGCACCAAAATGTAACGTCAGGGAACCCTTTGCTGCGAAGATCTTGCAGGGTTTGTTGCGACTATTCATAGAAGGATGGTAGGAATTGCCGGTGCATATCACCGCGAAGGTGGACTACGCCGTGCGGACTCTGGTCGAGCTCGCGGCAGTAGGTCCTGACCCGGCCAAGGCCGAGTTTCTCGCCAAATCCCAGGTCATACCCCACAAGTTCCTGGAAGCGGTGCTCTCGGACCTGCGGCGCGGCGGCTTGGTCAACAGCCGTCGAGGCCCGGACGGGGGATACTGGCTCGCTCGGTCCGCGGACGAGATCACGATTGCCGACGTCATACGAGCCGTCGAAGGCCCGCTTGCTTCGATTCGAGGTCAGCGACCGGAAGACGTCGACTACGGGGGGCCGGCGACGCCCCTCAAGGAGGTGTGGATTGCAGTGCGCGTCAACCTCCGTGCTGTGCTCGAAAATGTCACACTCACCGATGTTGCAGGTGGAGAATTGCCCGAGTTCGTTCACGAACTGACGGCAGATCCCGAGGCGTGGAATCGGCGCTGATACAGCCCGGTTTCAGTGTGCCCGTCGACGCGGAACAGTCATAGGAGCAGTGTTCGCGGTGTTGCCTCCCGCGGATTTTGCGTCGTACATCAGATGATCGGCCGCAACGATTGCTCGGGAGAACTCGTTGTAGTCGAACTCTTCCTGATGAGGGATGAAAGGTAGCGTCGCTGCTCCGACGCTCACCGTGGCCAATGGGTCGTCGGAAGCGTTCACGACGGCTTTGGGCAGTGTCGCGATTCTTTTGCGAAGTCCGTACGGGGTGCCGATCATCACAACGGTGAACTCCTCGCCGCCGGTGCGCGCGGCGTAGCCGAAACCGTTCACATGCTCCTGCAGGCGCGTTCCGGTCCGGATGATGACGGCGTCACCGACTTCGTGACCGAAGGTGTCGTTCACAGCCTTGAACTTGTCGATGTCGACGACGGCAACAGCAATGTCGGCACGATTTGCCGACGCGACCGACCAGATGCGCTCCGACATGTCCCACAGCCCTCGCCGGTTCAGCAGTCCGGTGAGTGCATCCACCTTGGATCCCGTTGCGCGCGCGAGTAATTGCCGCCAAGTGAACTGAATCGTGGCCGGAATGAAGATCACGGCACACAGTACGACGTCCGTGCGTGCAATCACGCTGGTTGCCGAGTAGTCGCCGTTCGTCAGGCCGAGCACCGTCAGGGCGATGACAAATGTCGTGGCAAAGGCGAGATGGAAGGCCAACCAGCGGTAATCGAGAAAATAGGTGAAGTAGGCGCCGGTGGCGACAAAGAGTGCCGCGCCGAAAAGGGCGGCGTTATGGCTGGTGAAGGTGATGAGAATCGAGGCAGTTCCGAGATCCGCCCACAGTCCGTAGAGCTTGAGCATGCGCGAACCTCTGATTCGGCCGACGAACCAGAGAATCGTGGGGATCAGGTTGACGGTCGCAATGCCGACGAGCCAACTGCGCGCAAACGGTCCGTCCGGGCCCTCTCCGCTGAGGAGAAACAGGAACGCCACGATCGAGAAATTGAGTGAGCAGAATCCGATGGTGAGGCGGACGAGACGTAGAACGGAGCCTCGTCCGGACTTCGATCCCCACAGCATCACCGTGGACGAAACCGGCCAGGTGTGCAGGAGCGGGTCCATCAAATTCCTTCGCCGAGCAAATTGCGGTTAATTCACCGCAAAGTATGTCAGGCCATGTTGATTCACGCGTCAACTTGGCAGTGGGCGTCACGCCGTGGAGCTGCTCACAACTCTCTCTGTCGCGCTGTTCAGGCATTTGCCGTGCGTGAGTGTGAGGTACGCCTCGAGTTTCCGCGCTGTGTGTTCGATCGCACAATATTGCAGACCTCTGCAAAGTTGCAGAGCTCTGCAAGTTGGGTACCGTGTTGGAGTGATCATCGAACAAGGCCTTCGCGACCGCAAGAAGGCAGCAACCCGTGCCGCACTCAGTGGCGCGGCAGCACGGCTCGCTCGTGCGCTGGGGATCGAATGCGTCACCGCTGACGCGATCGCCTCCGAGGCCGGAGTGTCGACGAGGACGTTCCACAACTACTTCTCCAGCAAGGAGGAGGCAGTGCTCGCCAGTTTCGAGGAATCGGTGAACCTGTGGATCGAGGCGCTTGCGTCGCGGCCCGCGGACGAACCAATTCTCGACGTCCTCGAAGAACTTGTGGTCGAAATCGTGAACGACTCAGGTCCGAGTGGGAGTGAGAAGGCAAGTATCTGGCTGCTGTCGGATTCGAGTCCCGCGCTCTACCGGGATGCCGCAGACATGCATCAGCGGATCAACCGTGCAGTCGTTCAGGCATTGGCGGAACGCACCGGTACCGACGCCGAGAAGGACCTGTACCCGACGCTCCTCCTGGGAGCGGTGGGCGGAGCCGCTAAATCGGTGATCGACGTCTGGACTGGCGGAAAGTCGGAGGCTTCCAGTCCGGAGGAGTTGGTTCACGACGCTTTTCGGCAGATTCGTGCCGGATTCCCCGCGCCGCCGCCCGCCCCTGAGATGTCGCGTCCCTGAGATGTCCCGTCTCTGAGCCCCACACGTAACACCTGTCCACGTACACGCACCGAAACAGCAAGGAGCCCGTCGTGGCCACCTATCTTTATCGGATCGGCAAGTTCGCCTACCGGCGAAAAGGCGCGGTCCTCAGCGTTTGGCTGATAATCCTGGTCCTGATGGGCGTCGGGGCAGCCACTCTGTCCGGCCCCACCAAGGATTCGTTCTCCATTCCGGGAACCCCGGCACAGCAGGCGCAAGACCTGATGGCGGAGCGTTTTCCCGACGCGCCCAACCCGATGGATTCGCTGAGCGCGCGATACGTAGTGCAAGCTCCGGCGGGCACGACGCTGGCCGATCCGGCGAACGTCAAGGCCATGGACGACATGCTCGCGAGTATTCGTGGCATCGACAAGGTCGCCGACTCCGCCAAGGTGGACCCGGCGACTGCCACTCCGGAACAGGCCGCGAAGGCGTTGGTCAATCCGGTTACCGGCAACGACTCCATGGTTGCGATGTTCAAGGAAAAGGCTGCTGCGGCTGGAACTTCCGAGACGCAGGCCGTGGACGACGCGCGCGCGTTGTCGCCGCTCAGTGCCGACGGCACGGTCGGGTACGTCGAGGTTCCGTTCAGCGGCGACTTCGCCGATCTCGACCAGGCGTTGCGTGATTCGATCAACTCCGCAGCCGATGTCGGTCGGGCCGAGGGACTCAACGTCCAGGTCAGTGGTTCTGCTGCACAGGAAGCGGAGATGCCCGGTGGTGTCACCGAGCTGATCGGTATCGCCGTTGCCGCTGTCGTTCTGGCCATCACGTTCGGTTCGCTTGTGGCCGCGGGGCTTCCGCTCCTCACCGCGATCATCGGTATCGCTATCGGCAGCCTTGGAATCACGGTTGCCACCGGATTCATGGATCTCAGTTCGATGACTCCGACGCTGGCGATCATGATCGGTCTGGCCGTGGCGATCGACTACTCGCTGTTCATCATGTCCAGGTTCAGGCATGAGCTCACCCTCACCGACAACCGTGCCGAAGCAGCAGGTCGCGCCGTCGGAACCGCCGGTTCCGCAGTGGTATTCGCCGGTTTGACAGTCATCATCGCGCTCGTTGCCTTGCGTGTCGTCGGCATCCCGTTCCTCTCGGACATGGGTGCGGCAGCGGCCTTCACCGTGCTGATCGCGGTCCTGATCGCATTGACCTTGCTGCCCGCGATCCTGGGTATGTTCGGGCGCAAGGCTTTTGCCGGCAAGATTCCCTTCCTCAGCAAGCGTGCGGAGGAGTCCGAAAACGATGATTCAGGCAAGCCGAAGCTGGCTCTGCGCTTCATCACCGCCGTCGTTCGTCGTCCGCTCGTGCCGCTGATCGGTGGAGTAGTCCTTCTGGGCGCATTGGCTCTGCCCGCAACGGGATTGAGCCTGGCATTGCCGTCGGAGGCCACCGGTGACCCGGCGACCAGTGCGCGTCAGGCGTACGACCTGATCGACGAGGGCTTCGGTGACGGCCGCAACGGACCACTGATCGCCGTTGTCGACGCCAAGGATGCCAGCGTCCCCGCCGGGGAGGCCTTTGCGGAGGTCGTCTCGACCATCTCGAGCTTCGGTGACGTCCAGAACGCACAGGTCGTCGGAGTCAACGAGGCCGGCAACACCGCGCAGGTACTGATCACTCCGAAGAGCGGACCGACCGATCCGGCCACGATGGATCTGGTGGGCAGCCTCCGCGGAGCAGAAGCGGGACTCAACGATTCGATCGGCGTCAGCTACGGCATCACCGGTCAGACCGCACTCGAAGGCGACGTCTCGGACACGCTGAAGGATGCATTGGTGCCCTACCTTGCCGTAGTGGTCGGCCTTGCATTCATCCTGTTGCTCTTGGTGTTCCGCTCGATCCTGGTTCCGCTGACCGCGACGCTCGGCTTCCTGCTCAGCGTGCTCGCGACATTCGGTGCGACGGTGGCGATCTTCCAGCACGGTTGGTTGGGCATCATCTCGAACCCGCAACCGCTCGTGAGTTTCATGCCGATCTTCCTGATCGGCGTGGTGTTCGGGTTGGCGATGGACTACCAGGTGTTCCTCGTGACGCGTATGCGTGAGGAGTACGTCCACGGTGCGAGCGCGAAGGAGGCCGTGACAATCGGCTTCAACCACGGTGCCCGCGTGGTCAGTGCGGCCGCGGTCATCATGATCTCCGTGTTCGGTGCCTTCATCGCAGAACCGAACTCGTTCATCAAGTCGATCGGATTCGCGCTCGCCGCGGCGGTGTTCTTCGACGCCTTTATTAACCCCCCGCGGTTAATAAAGGCGCACAGCTGTTTTTGTGTATCGAAATATCCAGCGGCACATGTCGGCCAGGATTGGTAACCTTCGCTCACTATGCTGATCAGGCTGCTGCGCACTTATCTGACGCCGTACCGGGGTGAACTCACGGGCGTTGTCGTCCTGCAGTTTATTTCGACTATGGCGGCCCTTTACCTTCCGAGTCTCAACGCCGACATCATCGACAACGGCGTGACCAAAGGCGACACCGGCTACATCCTCTCCACCGGCGGGATGATGCTGATGGTCACGCTGACGCAGATCCTGTGCTCAGTGGGTGCCGTCTTCTTCGGAGCGCGAGTCGCCATGGGCGTCGGGCGCGATCTCCGAGCGTCGGTGTTGCATCAGGTCGGGACGTTCTCGGCCAGGGAAGTCGGGCACTTCGGTGCGCCTTCGCTGATCACCCGCAATACCAACGACGTCCAGCAAGTACAGATGATGGTCGTGATGAGTTGCACCATCCTCGTCATGGCTCCGATCATGTGTATCGGCGGCATCATCATGGCTCTACGACAGGACCTGAATCTTTCCTGGATCCTCGGGATCAGCGTCCCGCTCCTCGTAGTCTCGATGGGTTTCCTGATTGCCCGGATGGTCCCCGGATTCAGGGTCATGCAGGGCCGCCTCGACGCCGTCAACCGTGTTCTTCGCGAACAGATCACGGGCATCCGCGTCGTCCGAGCGTTTGTACGGGAACCGTACGAGGTAGAGCGTTTCGGCGACGCCAACCGCGAACTGACGGAGACTGCACTCGGCGTCGGCCGCCTCATGGCACTGATGTTCCCGCTCGTGATGCTGATCAGCAATGTCACCAGCGTCGCGGTCATCTGGTTCGGTGGCCATCAGATCAACGAGGGTTCGATGCAGATCGGCTCGCTCACCGCGATGCTCAGCTACATCATGCAGATCCTGATGGCCGTCATGATGGCCACCTTCATGGCGGTGATGCTGCCGCGTGCGTCGGTGTGCGCCGAACGTATCTCCGAGGTACTCGACACCGATTCCTCGGTGATTCCGCCCGAGAATCCTGTCCTGGAGTTGAAGGACCCGGGCGTCGTCGAACTTCGTGGAGCTCAGTTCCAGTTCCCCGGAGCCGAGGAGCCAGTGTTGCGCGACATCACCTTCCGCGCCGAACCAGGCAAGACGACGGCGATCATCGGCGGCACCGGGTCGGGAAAGACCACTCTGCTCAACCTGATTCCGCGATTGATCGACTCCACCTCCGGATCGGTATCGGTGGGCGGCGTCGACGTCCGCGACATCGACACGGAGCTGCTCTGCTCGGTGATCGGTCTGGTCCCGCAGAAGCCGTATCTGTTCTCCGGCACTGTCGCCACCAATCTCCGCTACGGAAACCCCGAAGCTACCGACGAATGGCTGTGGGAGTGCCTCGAGATCGCCCAAGCTGCCGACTTCGTCCGCGCCATGCCAGAAGGCCTGGACACACCGGTGGCACAAGGCGGTACGACGGTATCGGGCGGTCAGCGTCAGAGACTCGCCATCGCGAGAGCGTTGGTGCGTAAGCCGCAGATCTATCTGTTCGACGATTCCTTCTCGGCACTCGACCTCACTACCGACGCACGGCTGCGTGCGGCGCTCCGGCCGGTCACGCAAGACGCCTGCATAGTCGTTGTCGCGCAGCGTATCTCCACTATCGTCGAGGCCGATCAGATCATCGTGCTCGACGACGGCGCCATCGTGGGGATCGGCACGCACGACGAACTCGTGGTCAGTTGTCCCACCTACGGCGAAATCGTCGCCTCTCAGCTAGCCGTACAGGACGCATCATGAGTAATCGACCGACTTCCTCGCCTCCCATCGGCCCGCCCGGCGGCGGCGATCCCACCAAGAAGGCCATGAACTTCGGCCCTTCGCTCAAGCGTCTCCTCGGTCGCTTGAGCCCGGACAAGCCGATCGTCATCCTGATCTTCGCTTTGGTGACGGCAAGCGTCGTACTTTCCTCGATCGCGCCGAAGATCCTGGGAAACGCCACCAATCTGATCTTCGACGGCATCGTCAGTAAGCAACTCCAGCCGGGGACGACAAAGGAACAGGCTGTCGAAGGATTGCGTGCTTCGGGGCAGGGTCAACTCGCCGACATGGTGTCCGGCATGGCCGTTGTGCCCGGAACCGGAATCGATTTCGACGCCGTCGGCAAGGTCTTGATGATCGTGCTGCTGCTGTTCGTCTGCGCGTCGCTGTTCAGTTGGCTGCAGGCGTATCTGCTCAACATCGTTGTGCAACGGACCGTTCGCCGTCTGCGTGAGGACGTCGAACAGAAGATTCATCGACTTCCCTTGCGGTACTTCGATACCCATGCCCGCGGTGACGTACTCTCGCGCGTGACCAATGACATCGACAATGTCGCGCAGAGCTTGCAGCAGACGCTCAGCCAGTTGGTCATGTCGGTGATGACCGTCCTGGGCATTCTGGTGATGATGCTGTGGATCTCACCGTTGCTCGCCCTGATTGCAGTGGCAACTGTTCCGCTGTCGATCATGGTCACGGCGTTCATCGCGAAACGTTCGCAGAAGCACTTCGTCGCGCAGTGGAAGAGCACCGGCGGAATCAATGCACAGGTCGAGGAAGCATTCAGCGGTCACGAGTTGGTCAAGGTGTTCGGCCGCCAGCACGAGGTCGAGGAGCGCTTCCGCAAGCAGAACGAGGATCTGTACGAGTCGAGCTTCAAGGCGCAGTTCATCTCCGGTCTGGTCATGCCGGCCGTGATGTTCCTCGGCAACCTCAATTACGTTGCCATCGCAGTGGTGGGTGGTATGCGCGTCGCATCCGGAACGATGACGCTCGGCGACGTGCAGGCGTTCATCCAGTACTCGCGTCAGTTCACCCAGCCGCTCACGCAGATCGCGTCGATGACAAATCTGCTGCAGTCCGGTGTCGCTTCGGCCGAGCGTGTTTTTGCGCTGCTCGACCAAGACGAGCAGTCGGAGGACCCGAAGGGCGCGAAGTCGCCCACGGTTGACAAGGGCCGCGTCAAGTTCGAGAACGTCACCTTCAGTTACAAGCCGGAACAGCCGCTGATCGAGGACCTGTCCCTGACCGCCGAGCCCGGCCAGATGGTTGCCATCGTCGGCCCCACCGGGGCAGGCAAGACCACCCTCGTCAACCTCATCCTGCGGTTCTACGAACTCAATTCGGGCCGAATCACTTTGGACGGCATCGATATCGCCGACATGACGCGAGACGATCTGCGTTCACGCATCGGCATGGTTCTGCAGGACGCGTGGCTGTTCGGTGGAACCATCCGCGAGAACATCGCGTACGGCAAGCCCGGTGCCACCGACGAGGAGATTCGTCGCGCGGCCGAGATGAGCTACGTCGACAAGTTCGTGCACTCTCTGCCTGAGGGTTACGACACGGTCATCGACGAGGAAGGCAGCAACGTCAGTGCCGGCGAGAAGCAGCTCATCACCATCGCCCGCGCCTTCATCTCGCAGCCGTCTATTCTGATCCTCGACGAGGCGACCAGTTCGGTGGACACACGCACCGAACTACTGGTACAGAGCGCCACCGCGGTTCTGCGCAGTGACCGCACCAGTTTTGTCATCGCGCACCGTCTTTCGACAATTCGTGATGCGAACCTGATCGTGGTGATGGAGGAAGGCCGCATCGTGGAGCAGGGGAGCCATGAGGCTCTGCTCGAATCCCGCGGCGCGTACTTCCGTCTGTACAACAGCCAATTCGTGGGCGCGGAGATCTAATCGCACTACTACGGTGGTGAGCATGCTGATTGCCGAGGATCTGCTGTTGCTCGCCACCGACGACGTCAGCGGAAAGCTGCTGCGTTCGTCGTCCTACGTCGATGTTGCGCTCGGAGGCGCCTTGTTGGTCGAGCTTGTGCTTGCCGACCGCGTCCGCCTCGACGGCGCCGGATGGCGGGCGCGGGCAGTCGTCATCGACAATCGGCCACTCGCGGATCCCACTCTCAACGCTGCATTGGCACGGCTGGCCGAGAAACCACCGGCCCGGCCAACTGCGGTGGTGAACCGACTTGCGAAGGGCGCAAGGAAGGCGCTCTATGCGGGTATGGGAGCCCGCGGAATTGTGACGGCCGTGGAACATCAAGTGCTCGGGTTCTTTCCGACCGTTAGATGGCCGGCGACCAATCCGCGGTACGAGGATCAACTGCGCTTCGTGCTTCGTGAGATTCTGCTGGGGGTCCGCCAACCCACCCCCACCGAAGGTGCATTGGTGTCGATCTTGGCAGGCGCGAACATGCTCAAGGTGGTCGTTCCGGCCGATCAGTTCAAGGCGGCGAAAGCGCGAGCGAAAGTGCTGTCGCAAGGAAACTGGGCGAGCGAGGCAGTGCGGCAGTCGATCGCGGCGACGCAGGCAGCCACCACTGCGGCGCTCACCGCAACAATTGCCGTGTCGACATCCTCGGGATCGTGACGGAGCGATACTGCACGACGTGGCCCTTTCTGCAGCTGTGACAGGATTGAGCCCGTGACTTCTGCAGTTCCGACACCGCCCGTGCCCGCCGTCGACAAGCGTCCCGAGTCGATTTTCACCATGGGGACCAGGCTCGAGGACCGGCTCGGACGAACCGGCACCATCCACACACCGCACGGCGATATCGCGACTCCGTCGTTCGTGGCCGTCGGAACCAAGGCCACGGTCAAGGCCGTGCTGCCGGAGTCCATGAAGGAACTCGGTGCGCAGTCGTTGCTCGCTAATGCGTACCACCTGTACCTGCAGCCGGGACCCGACATCGTCGACGAGGCCGGCGGGTTGGGCAAGTTCATGAACTGGGACGGGCCTACCTTCACCGACAGCGGTGGCTTCCAGGTGATGTCTCTTGGTGTCGGGTTCAAGAAGGTGCTCGCGATGGAGGCCGTCGGCGTGCAGTCCGACGACGTCATCGCAAAGGGCAAGGAGCGTCTCGCGACGGTGGACGACGAGGGCGTGACGTTCAAATCGCACCTCGACGGCAGCAAGCATCGGTTCACCCCCGAGGTGTCGATGCAGATTCAGCATCAGCTGGGCGCCGACATCATGTTCGCGTTCGACGAGCTCACCACGTTGCTTAACACCCGCGGCTATCAGGAGCGATCGGTCGAGCGCACGCAGGCCTGGGCGATCCGCTGCATCAACGAGCACGAGAAACTCACTGTCGAACGCGCCGACAAGCCCTATCAGGCTCTCTTCGGCGTGATCCAAGGCGCGCAGTACGAAGATCTGCGTCGTCAAGCCTGCCGCGGACTCGAGTCGATCGAAGGCGAGAACGGATACGGTTTCGACGGCTACGGCATCGGCGGCGCCCTCGAGAAGCAGAACCTCGGCACAATTGTGCGTTGGTGTAACGAGGAACTACCCGAGAACAAGCCGCGTCATATGCTCGGCATCAGTGAACCGGACGACTTCTTCGTCGCAATCGAGAACGGTGCGGACACTTTCGACTGCGTCAATCCGTCGCGTGTTGCTCGCAACGCGGCGATCTACGTCCGCTCCGGCCGGTTCAACATCAACACCAGCCGATTCCGTCGTGACTTCACGCCTATCGACGACGAGTGCGACTGCTACACCTGCGCCAATTACACCCGCGCGTACATCCATCACCTGTTCAAGGCGAAGGAAATGCTCGCGTCGACGCTGTGCACCATCCACAACGAGCGATTCACCGTGAAGTTGGTCGACGACATCCGAGCCAGCATCGAAGGCGGATACTTCCACGACTTCAAAGCGGACATGCTCGGAAAGTTCTATGCGGCGAAGACGCCTGCACCTCAGACGTAGGTCGGTTCGCGCTTCTTCACGTAGGCGATGACGCGGTAGGTGATCGGCATGACCAGAACCTCGACAAGCGTCTTCCACAGGAAGCCAACCAGCACGTAGTTGATGAAGTCTTCCCACGTACTGATGCCGATGACACCGGCTGCGATGGAACAGAAGATGAGGGTGTCGGCGAATTCGCCGACGACGGTCGAGCCGATCAGCCGCGCCCACAGGTGCTTCTCCTGCATGCGCTTTTTCATCATGACCAGGACCAGGGAGTTCAGCAGCTGGCCGACGAGGTAGGCGGCCAATCCTGCGACCAGCAGCCGGGGAATGACGCCGACCACGGTTTCGAGGGCGGCCTGGTTCTCGTAGAACTCTGCCGACGGGAGTTGTACAGCGATCCAGAAGCACGCGGCGGCAAGAATCAGTGCGCCGAAGCCCAGGTAGATCGCGCGTCGGGTCGCTTGGAAGCCGTACACCTCGCTGAGTACGTCACCGAGGACGTAGGCAAGCGGGAACAAGAAGAATCCACCATCGGTGATTATGGGCAGAATCTGCAAGGGACCGAGCGAGAAGTCGGAATCCGCAAAGAAGGCGACCCCCTTGGTCGCCGCCACGTTCGAGATCAGCAGCGTTGCGGTGAAGAGCGCGACGATCGTCGGGTAATAACCCCGGCTGACGTGCGCAAATTTGGTTTCGTGGGTCGATTCGTCTTGCTGATCCTGAGCTGTCACGTCCGTCATCCAAGCACCACAAGGCGCTCGGATGCGAGTTGGCGACCGTCCAGTTGCGCAGAACACACCGAAGGCCCTGCGGTTTCACGTGGAACCGCAGGGCCTTCGGTGATGCAAACGAACGGATCAGGCAGCTACATGGCCGCCGGTCAGCACGCGGTATGCGTAGGTGCTGGCGATCAACGCGACGGGCGCCGTCACCAGAAGACCGATTCCACACAGCAGCGCACCGACGATGTTGATACCGATCAGAGCGAGCGCCAGCAGGACCAACGTTCCGACGTTCGACGAGGTCAACGCGTAACTCGATTTGATGCCCGAAATCGCATCCTGATTCTTGTCCACGATGAAGGTCAGCGTGTAGTAGAGCAGGAATGCCGCGATGATGCCGGGAATGATGCAGAGAGCCAAACCGACGTAAGTTGCCACTGCTACCAGGAAACCGCCGAGAACAACTGCGCCGATGTTGGTGAATTGGAAGAAGGTGCCGAAAGCCGGCTTGATTCCATCCAATTCGCTCAACGCTCCACGAAGGAATGCGGCTTGGATGATGTAGCCGACGATAGCGGTGACCAATCCACCCACGATCGACAGCGCGCTGAATTCGGTATTGGTGTAGTCGAAACCGTTGAAAGCGCCCTGGATCAGTCCGGCGATCAAGAACGCGATGATCGAGATTCCGATCCAAACCAATGCGTTGTCTTTGAACTTGTTCCAGCCGTAGGTAATTGCGGCGCCCACGGAAAGCTGCGGTCCACCGAATCCTGCGCCGTAGTCGTTGGCGGGCGGCGGTGGGAAGTTACCGCCTCCGGGAGGTGGCGGGTATCCACCGGGCGGGGGGTAGTTGCCACCGGGAGGGGGATAGCTTCCGCCCTGAGGCGGCGGCGGATATCCACCTGGCGGCGGGTAATTGCCACCTTGAGGAGGTGGGGGGTATCCACCAGGCGGCGGGTAGCTTCCGCCCTGCGGAGGCCCCGCCGGCGGAGGATAGCTCCCAGGAGGAGGCGTTCCCTGCTGGCCGTAGGGATCCTGGGGCGGGAATTGCTTTCCGTCCTCGGGATTCTGGTTGGGGTCGTGCCCACCGGTTGTCATATGCGCACCTAACCCTTGACTACCTGAGTTCCACCAGCGAGCTCGTCATGCTTGCCCTGCTTGGTGGGGCTGTTGTTGATCGTGACCGCGATGACGATGTAGGCGACCAACGCGAGGATTCCGCCGATGATCGGAATGATCGAGAGCAACGTGAAGGCGTTGCGAATTGCAGACTGCTGGACGGAGGGGCGAGGTGCGCCACCCGGACCGTGTACTGAAAGGCCCAGAATCATCTTTCCCAAAGTCCGACCCTGCGTTACTTCCATTGCGATGAAGTAAGCGAAGGTCAGAATTCCCGAGAACAGTCCCGAGACCAGAATCAAGCTGTCGGAGTCACTGACCAATAGAGCCAGAACCGCGGCGATGACGCCGACGATGATGCCGTCGATGATGCGGGCACCGAGTCGAATCCACAGATCGCCCGGCTGAGCACCCGAAGGCAGCCGGTTTCCTCCGCCGTACGCACCTTGGTCGTTGAACTGCGGAGGCGGCGGGAAGTTTCCGCCCTGGGGCGGCGGCGGGTATCCACCGGGAGGCGGGTAGTTGCCACCCTGAGGGGGCGGGTAGCTTCCGCCTTGCGGGGGGCCGGCGGGAGGGGGGTAACTTCCGGGAGGAGGTGTTCCCTGCTGGCCATATGGATCCTGGGGTGGGAATTGCTTCCCGCCTTCTGGATTCTGGTTGGGGTCGTACCCACCGGTTGTCATGTGTTCCCCTCAGTCGTAAATATCGCGCTCGAGTGTGACAGTGGATATGACCCTACTGGGATCAAAGAGCGATGTGGATGACATCTGCTCACTTGGATTCGGAGGTCACCTGTGGTTTAGGCTGCGTTGTATGACGAGTTCCGGGGGCAACAACGACGATTCTTCGAGCGATTACCAGGCAAAACCTGGGTACGGAGAATTTCCGAGCCTGCCTCCTGAGGGGTACGGCGTGTCCCCGTCCGAAACGCAGTCTTCACCTGAAGTTCCCGGATATACCACTCCCAACGAGCAGTACCCGGGTTATCCACCGCCGTCGTACAACCCGCCCGGTAATAACCCCCAGCCGGGCGGAATCGGTGAACCGAACCCGTACCTGCCGCCGCAGAATTTCGGACCGCAGAATCAATATCAGCAGAATCAATATCAGCAATCCGGACAATACGGACAAGCTCAATACGGACAGCCTCAGTACGGCCAACCTCCGAACCCGTACGGTCAACCGAATCAATTCGCGGGTGGGTACGCACCGACGATGCAGCCGGTCGGCACCAATGGTCTCGCAATTGCATCGCTGGTTGTATCGCTTGCGGGTGGTTGCTTCTACAGTCTCGGCGGAATCGTCGGAATCATTCTGGGAATTGTCGCGCTCAATCAGATCAAGCAGACAGGTCAACAGGGGCGCGGGCTTGCGATAGCCGGAATTGCGGTCGGCGCGGCCTTCTTGGCAATTTTTGCCGTGATTCTCGTGGTCGCACTCATAGCGAGTGCATCGTCGTCGTACTGAAGTGTCGTCGTGCTGAAGTGGCGAGCGCTCACACGGGAGTGACGACGGACGACGCAGGAAGTGGCTTGCCGAAGTAATAGCCCTGGCCCATGTCGCAGCCGGCCCGCAAGACGTTGGCTGCGTGTTCCGCGGTTTCGACGCCCTCTGCGATCGAATCAAGCCCTAGCTTCCGAGCGATGTCGGCGATGGACTCCATGACCATGAAGGCGCGGTCTCCAGCACGACCCGCTGCGCTGACGGCCCAGGTCAAGGATTGGTCGATCTTGAGAATGTCGAGCGGCAATTCCGACAATGCGGAGAAAGACGCGAAGCCCGCCCCGAAATCATCCAGCGCGATTCGAATTCCCTCGTTGTGCAAGACGTGAAGAGTCTCGGCGGCATGCCGGCCTACGACGCCGAGCTCGGTGACTTCCACGATTATTCTGCTCAGTGGCGTTTGTGAACTGTCGAGGGCTCCGAGGATCTCGTGAGCGGCGTGCGGGGTAGCGAGTTGGCGAGGTGAAAAGTTGACCGCGACCATCATGTGCTCAGGCCACGACGCTGTTTGGGCACAAATCATTTCCAGAGCTTGTAGCCCGATGGGAATGATGAGCCCAGAGGATTCGGCGGAGCGCATGAAATCTTGAGGTTCGATCAACCCTCGCAGCGGATGGCGCCAACGCAAAAGAGCTTCATAGCTGATAATTGCTGACGAGTTCAGATTGACCTGGGGTTGATACAACACCTCGAATTGATGGTCGTCGAGTGCCTCGCGAAGCTCGCGGACCATGCGTATTCCTTTTCGTCCTGAGTCGCCCGTGCCGCACGTGCGTGTCAGCGTGGATGCTGCAAGTGGGTACTGTGGTCGGATTCCAGGTTCAGATCCCGGGCGTGGTTTTACAGGAACAACTCGCCCTGAATTTCCTTCGCCAGTCTCGACCGTACTTCACTATTCGAGAATTGCCAACGAATAGCTATTGCTGACGGCTTTGTCATATCGGACAATCGTAGTTTTGTTCCGACGAGGCACCGATTGATACGTCACTTACTTCGCCGGGAAAATCCACGGGGTCCGGGGGATCTTGCGAGAGTCGAATCGATCCGCCAATTGGGGTGGTGTGACAACCTCGCCGGGTTCGGCGAGACCGATGCTCGACGCGATCATCGTCAGAACCTGCTCGGTACTGCGTCCGGCCTCGAGTTGATCTGCCAGAGTCACTGCGCCGTCGCGCTTCGCGAGTCGCTTGCCTTCACTGTTCAAGGCAAGAGGAACGTGGGCGTACGACGGTGGTTCGATGTCGAGCAGCTGGGCAAGGTATGCCTGACGTGGAGCCGAGGTCAGGAGGTCGTCGCCGCGAACCACCTGGTCGATGTCCTGTGCACCGTCGTCGACGACAACGGCAAGGTTGTAAGCGGGCACCCCGTCTCCGCGGAGCAGGACGACGTCGTCGACTGGTCCCGTCACCTCGCCGAACAGTTCGTCATTGACGGTGAACGAGTCGATGCCGGCCCGTAGCCTCAGCGCGGGAGATCGGCCACTTGCCGATTTCTCGGCGCGTTCGGCCTCCGAAAGGTTCCGACACGTGCCGGGGTAGGCGCCGTCTGGAGCATGGGGCGCTGACGGTGCCTGCAGGATCTCCTTGCGTGTGCAGAAGCAGGGATAGGTCAGGTCACGCTCGCGCAATTGGTCGATAGCCTTGTGGTACAAGGGAAGACGGTGTGACTGCAATACGACTGGGCCGTCCCACGTGAGGCCGAGCCTGCGCAGATCGTCGAGTTGTCGTTCCATCGCGCCGGGGCGGACACGGTCGAGATCCTCTACCCGAATGAGGAAGTCGCGCCCGCTGGTGCGGGCGAACAGCCAGGCCAGGAGGGCAGTCCGGAGGTTACCCAGATGGAGATCGCCGGACGGGCTCGGCGCGAAGCGTCCTGCTCCTTCCACGTCAGCTGGCGAGCCCGACGGAGGTGAGCGGGTTCTCGGCGTCGTGCAGGGTGAGGCGGATCTGGGTTTCCAAAGCGTGATCGAGGTACTGCGGCGGATACATGGCGGGGCTTCCGAGTGCGTCGAGTGCCAATCCATTGACGGTTGAAAGCAGAAGTGCCGCTCTGGTTTCCGCTTCCGGAGTTCCGATGCCGATCAGAACTGTCGAGATGCCGGTGCGGATTGTGAACAGGGTTGTCCGGCGAATTTCGGAGAGTGACTCACTGGTTGCGGCGCGCACGGCAAACGCGGCGAGCACATGCGCCTCACGCGTGCGTTGCTCGTCGAGGGGCAGGAGTTGCGAGAGCGCCTGGAACAGGGCGGTATGCGGGTCCGCGTCGGCGGACGATTCGGCCAGTCGCGTCAACAATCGATCGACGAGTGTTCGCAGTGCGAATGCGAACATCTCGTCCTTGGTCGAGAAATGATGTTGCACTGCGCCGATCGAGACACCCGCCCGTTTTGCGACCTCGCGAACGCTGGCATTTTCCAGTCCGGATTCCGCGGCGACATCGAACAATGCCGCCGCAAGCTGGTCTGGACTCGTGGAGGATTTTCGGCGTTCCGGCATACCGCGACATTACATGCGTATGGAAGTAATGCCCACGTCAGGGGTGCTTTTTCACGCCTTCCGGCCGAGGAAGGCAAGGAGTTTCGTCGCTTTGTCAGCGTTGTCCGGAACCTGTATTTCCGGGCCGCACACACCGCTCATGCGGATCGACTCGCCCAGGCCCGCGGCGATCTCCGACACCCACTCCACGTCCGCGTCTCGCATCGTCGTATCGGTGCCGGTTGCGGCCGCGAGGTCCCAACCGTGGATGACCAGATCGAAACACAAGAACCCTTCGACCGTGGCCCCGAGGTTGGTCCTGCCGAAGTGCCCGTCGTATTCCAGGGTGGACTTTGCCGGATCGTCCAGAATTTCCTGCATCGAATCGCGGACGGCCGCCCAGGCTGCCGACGGGTCGTCGTCGACCGACGGGCCGGGTGCCAATTCCAGGCCGACTACCTTGACCATGTCTCGTTCGCTGTCGAGCACGTGTCTCACCACGTCGCGGGCGGTCCAGCCCTCGCAGGGGGAAGCGTCGTCCCAGCGGTCGGCGGGTACGGCGTCGATCCGGGCCGTGAATCCGGCGGCCAGATCCCGATAACGCTGGGCGGGGGAGATCTCTGTTGAAGTCATGACAGCAATCCTTCTCCACCGCGGCGCGTCATGATTGATTATTTCGGACATTCACTCGATCTCCGGGGCTTCCGCCCAGATGTCCATCGGTACAACCCCGGCACTCTTGCCCTCGTCGTCGAGAAGTCGGCCCACCCTCTTCATCGATCGCAGCACCACTGACCTGTTCAGCACCACCAGGCCCGGTGCCTCTTGTGCGAGTTGTACTTCGGTAATGGGAGTTTCGCGAAGGGAGTGTGCGGCGATCGCGAGCAGGGTGTTGGCGCGGCCTCCGGAGATCCGCATGCACACCCGCGTTCCCGGCACTCGTTCCACCAGCGCACGAATCGTCGAGCGGTCTGTGGGATCGACATACCCCCACACCCAGGTCACGAGGGGCCAGCCGGACAGTGGCAGAGACACGTCGCAGCGGAACACGATCTGGTTGCGCGACGTCAATTCGGCAAGTCGCCGCCTGACCGTACTTTCGCTGAGGCCGGTACCGACCGTGAGCTCGGCAATCGAGGATCGACCGTCCCCGCCCAGCTTCAATATCAATTGGCGGTCGACCGCGTCGAAGGTCTTCCCGTGATGGCGCTGATCCGTCGGAGCATATTTGTAGCGCACAGGCCGGTCTGTCATCACCGCCCGCTGCGTGGCATCGAGTACCTGCAATTTCCAGTCGTCTCCGATCGCGAAGACCTCGGTGACGAGGTGTGCACGCGAACTGACGATCCCGGGCACCGACGCGAGCGACCGAAGCAGGAAGCGCGACAGGAAAGCCATGTCTCTGACCTCGACGAGAAGTGTCAAGTCGCCTGGGCCGCTTGTGTGTTCGACGCTCAGCACCTGCGGCCAGCGGGCAAGTCGTTCTGCAATCGTCAACGCGTTCGAAGTCGTGCAGTCGACTTCGACAAAAGCCAGACACGATTCCGGACGGCCATGGCCGGTTGCCCTGGCAGAGACCCAGGCGGTGCCGGAATCCTGTAACCGCTGCCAGCGGCGAGCCACGGTAACCGGATCTACTTTGAGCGCGTCGCCAACCGTGCGCCACGACGCTCGCGGGTCGAGTTGCAGGCAATTGATCAGGGCGAGGTCGACGTCGTCCAGTACGGCGGAATCCTGCGTTTCTTCGATCATCGTGCAAGTATCGTGCATCTTCATTGTGTCTGGGATCACTTCATTCATGCTCGAAGGGCAGAACGCGGTGGCGAGTGCCCACCGCGTTCATGCTGTGAAAGGAGAAACCAGATGTCATCGACCACGTTGCCCGCTGTTCCGACCGAGAGAAGCCTCGAGTGGGTGCAACGCCTCATCGGAATCGATACGACGAGTGCCGTGAGCAATCGACCGTTGATCGATCCCATTGCGGCGGAACTACGTCGCCATGGGGTCGAGCCGGTACTTGTTGCCGATGACGAGGGAACGAAGCTCAACTTGTTGGCAACGTTCACGCCTCCTGACGGAAGTACTGCCGGCGGTGTGATGTTCTCCGGCCATACAGACGTAGTGCCGGTTGACGATCAAGACTGGAGTAGCGACCCTTTCACGCCCGACGTTCGCGACGGAAGCCTGTACGGACGTGGCACGTGCGACATGAAGTCGTTCATCGGGATCGTCGTCGCTGCGATCCCCGACATCGTTGCTCGGCCGCTGGCGAAGCCGATTCACTTTGCATTCTCCTACGACGAGGAAGTCGGCTGCATCGGTGCGGCCGGGTTGGTCGAGGAGGTTGTTTCCCGGAACCTGCGCCCTGATGTGTGCGTCGTCGGAGAGCCGTCGGAGATGCGGGTCATTCGCGCACACAAGTCGATGAACGTCATACGTGTTGATCTGCATGGTGTTTCGGCGCACTCGTCGCTCACTCCGCAAGGAGTCAACGCGATCGAATACGGCGCCGAGTTGATTCGATTCGTCAGAAGCGCGGCCGACGAACTCCGTGCGTCCGGCCCGTACGACGACGCATTCGACGTGGCCTGGACGACGTGTTCGGTCAATCTCGTATCCGGCGGGATCGCAGTGAACACTGTCCCCGAGGACTGCTCCATCACTTTCGAATTCAGGAGCATCAGCTTAGCTGGCGCCGCAGATTTGCTCGAACGCTTTGCCGCCGAGGCGAATCGGATCGAAAACCTGATGCAGGAAGAAAACCCGTCAGCCTCCGTGACGATGCACGTGTCGGCCTCGGTTCCTCCCCTGGAGACGGATGCGAATGCTTCGGCGGCCGCACTGGTCGAACAATGGGGTGGTCGGGCATCGGACGAAAAGGTCGCGTACGCCACCGAGGCCGGGATGTTCGCGACTATCGGTATCCCCACTGTCGTGTGTGGGCCGGGAAGCATCACTCAGGCGCATGCACCTGACGAGTACGTGACACTTGATCAATTGGCACAGTGCGAGCAGTTCGTTCGGAACGTCATCGCTCACGCCCGCGCCTGACCCACCCTGACCCCCCTAAGGAAAACCATGTCCACGGCAACTACGCCAACCTCCGGAACAGTCACCCCGGAACGCCTGGCCGCTGCACGCAAGGCGGTGATCAGCAGCTCACTCGGCGCTGCGCTCGAATGGTTCGACGTCATCGTCTACGCATCATTCGCAGTGGTCATCGCCCATAACTTCTTTCCCGGCGGCGACAACACGCTCGGTTTGATACTGACGTTCGCGACGTTCGCGATCTCGTACGTCATCCGGCCGCTTGGCGGGATGGTTCTCGGAAGCTATGCCGACCGTCGCGGGCGCAAGAACGCCTTGACGTTGACGATGATGCTGATGATGATCGGCACGCTCATCATGGCCGTGGCGCCGACGACCTCGATGATCGGACCGTGGGCCGGCGTCGTCATCCTTGTTTCGCGTCTCATTCAAGGATTCTCCGCCGGCGGTGAATTCGGTACTGCTACAACCTTCCTCGTGGAGACTGCGCCACACAAGAAGGCGTTCTACTCTTCCTGGCAAGTTGCCAGCCAGGGTGCCTCGGTTTTCCTGGCATCGCTGTTCGGATACGTGCTCAACACCCACCTTTCGCATGAAGCGCTCTACTCGTGGGGCTGGCGCGTTCCGTTCTTCTTCGGCATCATCGTCGGGCCGGTCGGACTCTACATCCGTGCCAAGCTTGACGAAACGGACGATTTCAAGACGAGCGTCCCGGAAAAGGCTCCGCTGAAGACGACGCTGACCAGGCATCTCGGCCGGGTGCTGACCGGGGCCGCCGTAGTGGGCGTCGCGACGATCTCGATCTATCTCATCTTGTACATGCCGACGTTTGCCGTGAAGAACCTCGGAGTATCCGCCTCGGCCGGCTATCTCGGCGGCATCGTCGCCGGACTGGTCACCTTGATCACCGTGCCGTTGATCGGTCATCTAGCAGACCGGGTCGGACCGGCGAGAGTTATGACCTGGGCCGCCGTTGCGGCAATCGTCTTGGCCTGGCCGCTCTTCAAATTGATGGTCGATCACCCGTCGACTCTGACCCTCGTCCTGGTTGTTTCGGTCCTGGGTGTCATCATGGCGTTTGCCTTCGGTCCCTTGCCTGCCTTGATGAGTTCGCTGTTCCCGGCAGAGATCCGGGCTACCGGCATGTCATTGTCGTACAACCTCGGAGTGACTTTGCTCGGCGGAATCGCGCCGTTGGTCTTGACCTGGTTGATCAGTACAACAGGCTCGCTCGACGCCCCGAGCTACTACTACATGACGGTCGCAGTGCTCTCCCTCGGCGGGCTGTGGTCTGCCAGGACGCTTTTCAGTCAGAAGTGACGGCGGGGGAGCGCGGTAGCGATCATGCGACCGCGTCTCCCTCCGCCAGCGCGACAACGGTATCCGACCCGTGCCAGTCGGGGGCTTGGGTGCGGAGTAGAGCCGCCGGGGTCAGCGACGAGATTCGGCGGCATTCACGGGTCAAGTGGGCCTGATCGCTGAATCCGCAGTGGGCGGCGGATTCAGCGAGTCCCAGTGCGGGTCGACTGCGAGCGAGCGCCATGAAGCGCTGGAGGCGCAGGATCGAGCGCAGCGTTGCAGGGCCGTATCCGAAGGCGTCGTTGCATCGACGTTGGAGTTGGCGCGAAGTCAGCGCCGCCGCGTCGGCGAGAGAGCTGACATTCCACGAATGTTCGGACAGTGCGGTGCGAACGTGGTTGATCACCGGATCGTGACGGAAACTCGAACTTACCCAACTCCGAACAGCGCTTTCGAGGATGGAGACCTGTTCGTGGTCTTCGGAATTTTCCAAGCGGTTCAACAGTATTCGTTCCGTGCGTGCGTCGGTTACATCGCTGAGGTCAGCGCGAGAATCCCGAAGCTCGGACGCCGAGGTTCGCAACATCGGCGATGCCGATCCAGGGCGGAATCGAACACCCACGGAGCGTGTTCCGGGCGGAAGAGTGAATGACCATGCAGCGGTTTCGGGGCCACAGACGCGTATGCCGACGCCGCGTATCCACAGCACGTCCATGCAAGCATCGGGCACGAGGAGGTGTTCTCCTTCTGCGCACGCCGTCCAGCCACACACCAGGATGTCGGAGAGATCCGGGGCGACCGATTGTGGTGTGTACCAACCCATGACAAGAGCTTATCGAGCGGCACCGACACGAAGGCGACTTCAGTCGACCGGGCCGAAGCGGTATCCGAATCCCCTGATGGTTTTGATGTACTTCGGTTTCGCGGGATCGGATTCGAGTTTGGACCTCAGGCTGAGAATGGTTGCGTCGACCACACGCGTCCTTTCGTGGTCGGAACCCCACACGTTTCGGATCAGGTGATCACGTGAGTACACGCGCCCAGGCTCGGTCGACAGCTCCAGGAGCACCCGCCATTCGGTCCGGCTGAGGACCAGCAGCTTTCCGCCCATCGTCGCCGTCATCGCACGTCGATCGAGGAGCAGGTCACCGTGACGTTGGTGTTTGCCGGGGGCGGGATGTGCGGTTTCACGAAGGATTGCGGTGACCCGAAGATCGAGCGCGTGAGAATCGATCGGGTTCAGCACAAAGTCCGAGACAGCGCGATGTGGTGCTTCTTCGATGTCCTCGTAGGTATCCACCAGCATCATGATCGGCATCGAACTGCGCAAGCGGATCTGCCGTGCGATCTCGTAGCCGTCGATGTCCGGCAGAAGGAGATCGATCACGGCGATATCGAAACTGTCGGTGTCCAGGTCGTCGAGTAGGCGGCGCCCGGTGCGGACGAGCTGTGTTTGATGACCGAAATGTACTAATTCGGTACCGAGTGTCTGGGCAAGCTCCGAACGGTCGGTAGCTGCAAGTATCAAGCTCACGTGAAATCCTCCCCCCGAAGGTGTTACTAGTCGTAACAGCTTGCATTCTGGCAGATCATCGGCCTCGGGGCCAGATATATGGTGGTTGATCAAAAGCTGCGGGAACGGGGGGCGTTCGTCGCTAGACTTCTTTCATGGGCACTCTGTTCGCGTTGACGCTGCCAGGCTTGCTCGTGCTGCTGGTCCTGTTCGCGTTCGCCGAGACTCTCTGGAACCGGCTCACCGGCGGCCGGGCACTGCCGTGGACTCGGGGACGTACGACTCGTCCGGTCTCGGCCGCGGGCTTCGAAGAGGTTGCTGCCCTGTTTCAGGGGTCCAAGCATCATGAATTCGAACAGCGTCAGAGCGCATTGATGCATCGTGAGGACGGAACGGACGGTGACCCGCCGTGGGTGTCCGTCGATCCGGACGCCAACAAGGTCGTTCTCCGTCGACGGAGTTGACAGTCGTCAACAGTCGACGGAGTTGACAGTCGGGCTCAGGCCCAGTGGCTGGGGCGGGTCAGTGAATCGGGGAGTGTGGTAGCCGAATCGCCAACCGCCGCGTTGATCTGGAACTGAGTGAGAAAGATACTGCCGCGGAGTTTTGCGCCGCGAATGTCGGTGCCGCGCAAGTCTGCACCGATCAGATCGGCGCGATCGAGTTCGCAGCCGCGGAGGTCTGCACCGATCAGATAACTCCCGCGAAAGTTGGCCCCACGTAGGTCGGAACCACGAAATTTGGCGCCGATGAGGTCTGCGCCGCGGTGGTCGAGTTTGCGACCCTTCTTGCCCGAGACAGGTGAGCGCACAAGGTCACTCGTCTGCAAGAGCAGTGTGTTGACTGCCGCTCGGTGTGCTGAGACGTCGACGGCTTGAATCTGCGAAGGCGTGCCGTTGGTCAGGCTTTCCGTCTCTGCGAGTGCAGCGTCGAGTTCCTTTCGTATCGAGTGGGTTTGCTTCAGCGAGCGGGCTTCGGCGAGATACCAGAGCAGTTCGTGCAACTGGCGTACGACAGGGAACGTTTCGAACATGTCTGACGCGGTCTCCGGGGCATCATGCCAGCTGATGCCGTCGTAGGTCTGCTGTGAAACCTTCTGTCCCGCACCGAAACAGTCGTACACGGTGCAACCGGTGAAGCCCTTCTTTCGCAATCCGGTGTGAATGCCGCAGCGGAAATCCTGCTGCAGGTTCTTGCAGGGGTCGCCGGCATTCTTGTTGGTCGCGAAGTCGGAGGACTTGGAAAAGGGGAGTGCGACGCAGCACAGGCCGAAGCAACTGCTGCAATCCGCGAGCAGATTGGTCTGGCCGGCAATCACGCGTACTCCCGATTGTTGGGTTGGACGGAAAGTCTGGCTTCGAGTTCGTGAGTCTGTCAAACGAAATTGCGTGGTTCGGCAGCAAGAAGTCCAGCGACTCCGAGGTCGTATCCCGCGCAAATTGCGGGGTACCAATCCGGCAGACGTGATTCCGGACCACGCTCGTGAAGTAGGTCGAAAATCGGGTGGACGGCCCAGCTCGCTGCAACCAGTCGCCGTGCGGTACTCGGCTGCAGAACCAGTGCGCCGACGAAGACCACAAATGTTGCGGACACTGCACTCCATTCGCGAACGGGAATGGAGACGTCGACCAGGCGTCCCTGCCGAGCTTGTCCCTGCCGAGCCACGGGATAAACGGCCGCGGCGACCACGAGGCCGGCGGCGTAGGCAGGTGTTCGGCGGTGAGACATCCACTTTTTCACGGGGGCGTCGACAAGTGCACTCAGTATCAGGCCGGTACCTGCTGCGATGACCCGGCCAGTTGTCGAGGGACGCATTCGTCGACAGTATCGCTGCTCGGCGATGCTTCGTGGCAAAGAAAAAGTCCCCGACCAAGACTGGTCGGGGACTTCCCTGGCGGAGGATAGGGGATTTGAACCCCTGAGGGCGTTAACCCAACCCGCGTTCCAGGCGAGCGCCATAGGCCACTAGGCGAATCCTCCGTGGAGCAGCATACCCAATCGCGAGCGTGAAGCGTTAAACGGGTACCTGACCTGCGAAGAACCGGTGGATCTCAGGGTTTGCATCTCCACCCCGGTAGGTGGTGTGCAGCGGCCGACGAAAGCCGTCTACACTGTTCATTGGATCCCGCGCGGCGCGCATCCTGTGAACTCCCCCAGGGCCGGAAGGCAGCAAGGGTCAACGGGCTCTGCCGGGTGCGCGGGGTCCTCTATTTTTTCACATACCCGACCCCGCCTCGTCGGTGAAAGGCCGCTCCGGATGCCTATCCAAACCCAGATCGGGTTGATGAGCCATGAAGAACTCACCTCCGAGCATGAGAGCCAGAGCGCGAAGTACACGCAGCTCCAGGCGCAGAAGCTCGCACTCGATCTGACCCGCGGTAAGCCTTCCCCGGAACAACTCGACCTTTCCGCAGAGCTGCTGACGCTGCCCGGCGACGGTGACTTCCGTGACGGCAGCGGCACCGACTGCCGCAACTACGGCGGACTCACCGGTCTGCCGGAACTGCGCGCCATCTTCGGTGAGCTGCTGGGTATCCCCGTTGCGAACCTTCTCGCCGGCAACAACGCGAGCCTCGAGATCATGCACGACAACTTCGTGTTCTCACTGCTGCACGGCACTCCGGATTCGGCCCGGCCGTGGGCACAGGAAGAGAAGATCAAGTTTCTCTGCCCCGCACCGGGCTACGACCGCCACTTCGCGATCACCGAGTCCCTCGGCATCGAGATGATTGCGGTGCCGATGAACCACGACGGCCCGGATGTCGTCAAGATCGCCGAACTTGTTGCGTCAGATCCGCAGATCAAGGGCATGTGGGCGGTTCCGGTTTACGCGAACCCCACCGGCGCCGTGTACTCCGAAGAAATTGTCCGGACGCTCGCGTCGATGCCGACGGCCGCGCCGGACTTCCGCCTGTACTGGGACAACGCATATGCCGTGCATCCACTTGTCGGCGAGACCGCACCTTCCTACGACATTCTCTCGATGGCAGCGGAGGCCGGACACCCCAACCGTCCGCTCGTGTTCGCGTCGACGTCCAAGATCACTTTCGCCGGCGCTGGTGTGAGCTTCTTCGGTAGCTCGGCGGAAAACCTTGCCTGGTACCAGAAGTTCCTGGGTAAGAAGAGCATCGGACCTGACAAGGTCAATCAGCTTCGCCACCTGCGTTTCTTCGGCAATGCCGACGGCGTTCGTGCGCACATGGAGAAGCATCGCGCGTTCCTCGCACCCAAGTTCGAGCTCGTACTGCGGATCCTCGAGGATCGTCTCGGTGCTTCGAAGGTCGCGTCCTGGACCGAGCCGAAGGGCGGATACTTCATCAGCCTCGACGTGGTCGACGGCACGGCCAAGCGGGTCATCGAACTGGCGAAGAACGCGGGTATCGCGCTCACCGCTGCCGGATCGGCTTTCCCGTACAGCACGGATCCGGACGACCGGAACATCCGGTTGGCCCCGAGCTTCCCGTCCACGGCTGAACTCGAAGTTGCCATGGACGGCGTGGCGACGTGTGTCCTGCTCGCAGCCACCGAATCGCGTCTCTCCGAGATCTGAGTTCTCTAAGCGGCGTGCCCGGTCGGTACTTTTCGGTCTCGTCTTGTACCGTTCGGAGCATCAATTCCCGACATAGGGTGTAAATCCCGGAGGTTGTAGTGACGGGCGCGATCAACGCTTCGGATGGGCCTTCTTTCGAGGCGCACACCGCGAAATCAGAGTCGGTTATCGAAGCTGACATACCGCGACGCAGTCTCCGTGTCGGTGTTCTCGGATTCTCTGTACTCGGTGTTCTGGCAGTCGCGTCCGTGCTGATGGTTCTTTTCGCCGTGCCGATGAATACGCGGTACTGGGGGATCTTCGAAAATTTCCTCGATCTCGACGTGTACCGCCACGGCGGCAGCGTTGTGGTTCAGGGCCTTCCGTTGTACGACGGGCCAGTCCTGGAAGGGATGATGTTCACGTACACCCCATTTGCGGCTTTGCTGTTCACGGTGTGGGCGGTGCTCTCGTTCAAACAGGCGATTGTCGTGTGGACGGGTTTGAACATCGCTGCGTTGTTCGCAGTGATCGTGTTGTGCTGGAAGTACCTCGGTTATCGGCTCGACGTGAAGGCGTACGCCGTCAGTGCGTTGGCCACCACGATCTTTCTGTTCATGGAACCGATACGTACGACGCTCTGGCTCGGGCAGATCAACATCTTCCTGCTGCTCTTGATCGTGTGGGACCTCGGTCGGGACGAGAAGAGTCGGCTCCGAGGAATCGGGGCAGGCATCGCCGCCGGCGTGAAGCTCACCCCGGCCTTCTTCTGGGCGTACCTCTTCATCACTCGTCAATGGCGTGCGTTGGTGACGGCCGTCGTGACGTTCGCGGCGACCGTCGCGATTGGTTTCGTCGTGATCTACAACGATGCGTACAAGTACTGGACCGGCACTCTTGTCGACAGCGAACGCGTCGGACCGACGGATGCTCCGAGCAACCAGTCCGTGTCCGGTCTGATTGCTCAGATCACTCACACTCCGACGCCGTCGCGGATCCTGGTCCTCGTCTTCAGTGCGCTGGCAGTATGCCTCGGACTCGGTGCCGCGTGGATTGCTCACCGGCACGGCCAGAAATTGCTCGGCCTCACCATGACGGGGTTGACTGCGACCACTGTCTCGCCGTTCTCGTGGGGTCATCACTGGGTGTGGTTCGTCCCGCTGGTCGTCCTCGCCGCGCACTACGCGATGGTGTCGAAGAAGCGCTGGGCGTGGGTGGCGCCGTTCGTTTTCCTGCTCCCAGTCTTGAACTGGTCTCACACTTGGTGGGACCCGTCGGTCATTCCGGGTACGGATCGCTTTGTCGGAATGGGCCTGTTCATGTTCGTGCCGCCCGAGTATCTGCGGATTCCGACCGTCGGCGTCTACCTCTGGGTCTTCACGCTTGCCGCGGTCTCGACGTTGGTTCTGTTCGGCTGGAAGAAGTGGAAGATTCCGGCGCCGGATGCGTCGGCGCCGGTCACAACTGCCGCCTGACGTGGCAGTATCGGACTCATGGCACTTCAACTGAACCTTGTCGGTGACCCCGAAGCTGATGCCCTCCTGGCCGAGGACCCGTTGGCGTTGTTGATCGGAATGCTTCTCGATCAACAGGTTCCGATGGAAACGGCCTTCCTAGGTCCGAAGAAGCTGGCGGATCGGCTCAGCGGTATCGACGTCAGGCGTATCGCCGACATGGACACCGACGAGTTCATCGCCATCTGTGCCGAGCCTCCGGCTGTGCACCGATTCCCCAAGTCGATGGGCGAGCGTATCCAGCTCATGTGCCAGTTCATCGTCGAGAACTACGACGGCGACACCGCGGCGATCTGGACTTCGGGAAATCCCGACGGCAAGGAAGTGCTGAAGCGGCTCAAAGCCCTACCCGGTTACGGGGATCAGAAAGCCCGGATCTTCCTGGCGTTGCTCGGAAAACAGATCGGCGTCGAGCCGAAAGGTTGGCGCCAAGCGGCCGGCGACTACGGGCTCGAGGGCTCGAGGCGCTCGATTGCAGACGTGGTCGACGAACAGTCTTTGCTCGAGGTCCGCGAGTTCAAGAAGGCCGCAAAGGCCGCAGCGAAGGCCGACAAGAAGTAAGCCACTTTCAGGATTTCCGGGACCCGCTCGCACGCACTACTTTCATCAGGTCGCCTGCGGGGCCCTCGAGCTGACGCGGCGGGCGCCACACTGCACGCAGGGATCGGTCGAGTTCCAAGCCTTCGACGGCTACGACCCGAAGTTCTCCCTGCTTCACCTGGTCCTCGACGGCCAGCGTGCTCAGTACCGCCGGGCCGACGCCACCGAGCACGCTGGTTCGAATCGCGGCCGAACTACCCAGTTCCAACAACGGTGCACCGCGCTCGTATTCGTGTAACGCCAGGTCGAGAGTCGTTCTGGTTCCCGATCCGGGCTCACGCACCAGCAGCGGTGTCGCTGCCAGTTCGGCGACGGTCAGCGGCTTTCGTCGACGCGCCCATGGATGATCCGGGTGAACGACCACGACCAGCGAGTCACGCGCGACGGTGACGCTGGGCAGGCTCTTCGGAACGGTCGGTGACTCGACGAATCCGAGGTCACACATTCCTACTTCGACGGCTTCGAGTACGCGTGTCGAGTTGTAGACCTGAAGGTGGACGGTGACACCAGGATGCAGTGATCGAAAGACGCCGAGCCAGGCCGGGATCAGATGTTCGGCGACGGTCATGCTGGCACACACGGTCAATTCCGCGGATCGTTCGGTCCGCATCCCTTCGGCGACGTCGAGAAGCTGCCTCGAGTTGGCGAGGACGCGGCGCGCCCAGTGGACGATGACGGTCCCCTGCGGAGTCAAAGTCGCACCCGTCGACCTTCGGTGTATGAGTGGCATCCCGAGCTGCCGCTCGAGGGCTTTGACGGCGCGGCTGGCATTCGGTTGTGCGATGTGAGCCAGACGGCTTGCAGCACTGAGGCTTCCGTGATCATCGATGCCGACGAGTAGCTCGAGTGTGGTGAGGTCGGGCCACCTTCTGGTCATGCAGACAGGCTATACCCAGCATCTATTCCATATCGATCTGATATGTCGTGATGGTAGAAATCGCCCTACCGGAGCGATGGTGGCTCAAGGACGCTGGATGAGTGAACCGTGATGTGAAGTCCGTGGCCGAGAAACCCGCAGTCGCCCCTTCGTCAGAAGTACGACGGTGGTCGAGTGTCGCTGCATTGGTGCCCGGAGTTGCGTTGTGCGCCTTGGGTGCCACGGTCGCGCTGATAGCCGGTCAGTTCACCTCCGCCGTGAGTCCGTTGCTGATTGCGATCGTGGCGGGTGCGGTGTTGGCGAATACCGTCTCTTTGCCGGCGAAATTCCAACCTGGCCTGGCATTCTCGGCGAAACGGCTACTTCGGGTGGGTATCGCTCTGCTCGGGCTGCAATTGATGTTCTCCGACATCGTCGGTTTGGGTTGGGGAGTGATCGCCGTTGTGGTGGCGATAGTGTTCCTCGGTATCGCCGGGACCATGTATGCCGGAAAACTTCTGGGATTGAGTTGGTCGCAGAGGATTCTGATTGCCTGCGGCTTCTCGATCTGTGGCGCTGCCGCTGTGGCTGCTGCGGACGGTGTGGTGAATGCGCGAGAGGAAGAGTTGCTGACCGCTGTTGCGCTGGTGGTGATCTTCGGAACTCTGATGATTCCGACGATCCCCTTGCTGGCCGATGCTTTCGGTATGAACGAGATCGAGGCGGGCATGTGGGCCGGTGGGTCGATCCACGAAGTGGCACAAGTAGTGGCTGCCGGCAGCGCTCTCGGCGCCACCGCGTTGGGTGTCGCGACCGTGGTGAAACTTGCGCGCGTATTGATGTTGGCGCCGGTCATGGCGTTTCTGAGCATTCGGCAACGCACGATGGTCGACAACACCGCCACCAAGCGGCCCCCGCTGATTCCGTTGTTCGTCGTGGCATTCATCGGCTGCATGGGTTTGCGCTCCACCGGAATGTTGCCGAATGAGCTTCTCGGATTGGCGAAGACCGTGCAGACGGCGCTGTTGGCTGCTGCGATGTTCGCTCTCGGGCTGGGGGTGCGGCTGAGCGTCATTCGTGGAGTGGGCGCACGACCATTCGTTCTGGCCGCGATTTCCACCGTGTGGGTGGCGACGATCGCCTACGTCGGAGTCGTGCTGGTCAGCTGATCGAGCGTTGAGTCCGCCATGCGCTCGGGCTCGTCGAGAACTGAGTGCGAAACCAGCGCGAGAAACTACCCTGCGTCGAAAACCCCAGGTGCACCGCCACTTCGGTCAATGAATAGCGAGGGTTGGCGACAAATCGTTCCGCGAGGGTGCTTCGGACCGAATTGAGAACGGCCGTGAACGTATCTCCGGATTCGGCGAGATGACGGTGCAGTGTCCGCCGGTCGAACCCGAGGCTTCGTGCCACCTGCTCGACAGAGCAGCGGCCGGTCGGAAGCAGAACTTCGATCAATTCCTTGGTTCGGCTGAGGGTGTCGGAGGTTTCCGATGCGGGAAGTGAGTCGAGGAACTGGCGAGCGTACGGCCGGAGCAACTCGTCGGAGAGTTGGTTTGCCGCATCCAGGTCGGCGGCGAAGAAAACGATTCCGGTGAATTCGTGATCGAATTCCACGGTGTCGCCGAGGATTCGTCGATGCGTGCTCGTATCTTTCGGGGCATTGTGCGTGAATCCCACGCTGACCGGATGCCATCGAGAACCCAGGAAACTTCGCAGGATCTGCAGCGTCGCGCCGACTGCGAGTTCGACGCTCTGTCTGGTGTCGACCGGTTCGCCGACCTCGAGCGAGATTCGCAGGGTGGCGAGTCCGTTGACCTCGTTCAGTCGAATGCGTAATGACTCGTTGTACGTGTGCTCGTATCGCATCAATACGTCGAGTGCGCTCCTGACGTCTGGTTCTTCCCTGATGACCAAGCTGAGGGGACCGAGATTGGACAGTCGACGCAGGCCGGCGAGTAGAAGCCCGAAGTCTTCGTGTCCGGACTCCGCTGCCGATCGCTCCAGGAGCGATGCGATGGAGGCGGCCGGTACCCATTGGTCGGGGTTCGCCAGGCTTGCCGGGCTCAGGCCGACACTTCTCATGAGGGCCACAGCGTCCACGTCCACTGTTCGGCACAGGTCGACGTATCGGTTCAGTGACGCGTAGCGGGCGAGTGGCTTCATAGGGCCCCCTTTACTCGATGTCCCGAAATGTTGTGTTGTGTGTCTCGTCAAGTTAAGCATGTGAGCCGGATCTCACATAGTTTTGTTCACATCAGTTCGGCACGACCGCGAAGTCGAGCACCGACTTCTGGAAGTTGTTGCGTACGAATACAGCTCGACCGTAATCGAGTCGAGCCCGCCCACAGAATTGGAGAGCATTGATGGCAAACGCCATTCGGTTCCATGAGATCGGCACACCGTCCGTCATGCGTTGGGAAGAGATCGAGGTAGGACGACCCGGTGCCGGAGAGGTTCGGGTTCGTCATGAAGCGGTGGGGTTGAACTTCGCCGACACCTACTTTCGAAGTGGCCTCTATCCTGCGCAATTGCCTGCCGGGATGGGCGTTGAGGGCGCCGGTGTGGTCGAAGAGATCGGCGAGGGAGTAGTCGATTTTGCAGTGGGGGACCGTGTGACCTACACCGGCAGTCCGCTGGGTGCGTACGCCACCGAGCGGATCATGGCGTCGTCCGACCTGATCGCGCTACCCGACGGCATCGCCTTCGACACCGCGGCCGCCATGACCATGCGAGGACTGACTGCCGCCTACCTTCTGCGTCGCATCTACCCGTTGAAAGCGGGAGACACCGTGTTGCTGCATGCTGCGGCGGGCGGGGTTGGACTGATCTTCACCCAGTGGGCAAAACTGTTGGGAATCAAAGTGATCGGAACGGTGTCGAGCGACGAGAAGGCGAGCGTTGCCCGAGCTCACGGGTGCGATGAAGTCGTCATCTACACCCGCGAGGACGTCGTAGCGCGTGTCAAGGAGATCACCGGGGGCGTCGGCGTGCCGGTTGTCTACGACAGTATCGGGCAATCCACGTTCGACATCTCGCTCGATTGCCTTGCCAGGCGCGGGCTGCTGGTGTGCTTCGGAACGGCGTCCGGGCCGACTCCGCCGATTCAGGCAATGCAGTTGGCAGTCAAGGGATCTCTCTTCCTCACACGTCCGGCACTTGCCGATTACATCGCGGATCCCGAGGAACGTGCCGAATTGGCGGGCGAACTGTTCTCACACGTCGAATCCGGGCGAATCAAGATCGAGATCAACCAGCGATACCCCCTCGAAGATGCGGTGCGTGCGCACCACGACATGGAGTCCGGTCGCAGTATCGGTTCCTCCGTCTTCTCCGTCTGAACCGAAACAGCACTTCCCAGAGGAATTGTCATGACCAACACCGCAACGTTGACAGAAAACCTTCCCTCGTCGACCAGCACGATCCACGTCGAGAAATTGACCTGTTCGATCGGGGCAGAGTTGTCCGGGGTGGATCTCGGCGAGGTCGCACGAGATGCTGCACTCTTTGCCCAGATCAAGGCATTGCTGCTCGAACACAAGGTTCTGTTCTTTCGCGACCAGAACTTCTCCAGAGCCGAGCACGTAGAACTTGCCCAACGATTCGGTGAACTCGAGGATCATCCGGCCCTGGGCAGCGACCCCGACCACCCGGGCCTGGTCCGCATCTACAAAGACCTGGACAGCCCGCCGGAGCATTTCGAGAATGCGTATCACTGCGACGCCACCTGGCGCGTGAACCCGCCCATGGGATGTGTATTGCGTTGTGTGGAAACACCTCCGGTCGGCGGCGACACGATTTGGGTGAACATGGCACTCGCCTACGAGAATCTGCCGGCGCGGGTCAAGGAGCAGATCAAGGACCTGCGTGCCAGGCACAGTATCGAGTCGACCTTCGGCGCTCGGATGCCGATCGATCAGCGGCACCAGCTGAAGGAACGCTTTCCCGACGCCGAACATCCCGTGGTACGAACACATCCGGAGACCAGCGAGAAGATTCTTTTCGTCAATTCGTTCGCCACACACCTCGTGAACTATCACACGCCCGAGAACGTCCGCTACGGAATCGATTACGCCCCCGGTGCCGGAAACCTGCTCACTTACCTGGCCAGCCAGGCCCAGATTCCCGAGTATCAGGTTCGGTGGCGCTGGACCGAGAACAGCGTCGCGATCTGGGACAACCGGTCGACACAGCATTACGCGGTGCAGGACTACTGGCCCGCGGTTCGAAAGATGGAGCGCGCCGGAATCATCGGCGACGCACCGTTCTGATCTCTCTTCCCAGCCCCGAAGATAATTCATTCACTCGATCGGAGTCACACTATGCATTTCCACGACGATTCACTGTTCCCCGAAACCCAGGACAAGCTTGTCATCACCGTTGCTCCCTACGGACCGGAGTGGGAGCCGGACGATTTTGCAGAAGACCTCCCGCTGTCGATGGACGAGCACGTCCAGCAAGCCGTCGACTGCTTCAACGCCGGTGCCACCGTTCTCCACATCCACGTGCGTGAACTCGACGGCAAGGGCTCGAAGCGACTGTCGAAGTTCAACGAGCTTCTCGGCCGCTTGCGTGAGGCCGTTCCCGAGATGATTCTGCAGGTCGGCGGCTCGATTTCGTTTGCCCCGGAGGGCGAAGGCGCCGATGCGAAGTGGTTGTCCGACGACGTGCGTCACATGCTGGCGGAATTGGAGCCGGCTCCCGATCAGGTGACGATCGCGATCAACACCAGCCAGATGAACATCATGGAACTGATGACCGACGACGACATCGCGGGTACGTCGATGCAACGTCCGGAATTGGCCGATACGTATCGGGAAATGACCGTGCCCGCCGGTCCGGAGTGGGTGGCAGAGCACCTGCGCCGGTTGCAGGCCGCCGGAATCCAGCCGCATTTCCAGTTGTCCAGTATTCCGCAGCTCGAAACGGTGGAGCGGTTGATCCGACGCGGCATCTACACGGGTCCGGTCAACCTCACGTGGGTCGCAATCGGCGGCGGTTTCGACGGCCCCAACCCGTACAACATGATGAACTTCGTCCAGCGTGTTCCCGATGGTGCGTGCCTGACGCTGGAAACGCTGATGCGTAGCGTCCTGCCGGTGAACACGATGGCCATCGCGATGGGCTTGCACGCTCGTTGCGGCAACGAGGACACCATCTGGGGCCGCAAGGGCGAGAAGATGACGTCGGTGCAGCAGATCGAGCAGTTGGTGCGCATTGCAGGCGAATTGGGCCGCGAGGTGGCTACCGCGAAGGAAGCTCGGGACATCTACCGGATCAACAGTTCCGGGGGTACGAACCGCGACGGTTCGTACCCCCGAATCCCCCCGTCTACCTCGAGTACTTCTAGGAGAGTCATGGGACTGCAAGCTCCCGCCACGCCACGTGTGGACACCGCGCTCGGAATCGGCGGACGACGAAAGTTATACCCGTGGATCGTTTTCGCCCTGGCTTTCGGTCTTCTGCTCTCGGACTACATGTCGAGGCAGGTGCTCAGTGCAGTCTTCCCGATCCTGAAAGCGGACTGGGATCTCTCCGATTCGCACCTCGCCTCCCTGAGCAGCGTGGTGGCATTGATGGTCGGGCTGTTGACGTTCCCGTTGTCGCTGCTCGCGGACCGCTGGGGCCGCGTCAAGAGCTTGATCTTGATGGCGGTGTTGTGGAGTGTCGCGACGTTGCTGTGCGCAATCGCTCAGACCTACGAACAGATGTTGGGCGCCCGATTCTTGGTAGGTGTCGGTGAAGCGGCGTACGGCAGCGTGGGTATCGCCGTGGTCCTCAGTGTGTTTGCGCCCCGCGTGCACGCAGCTCTTGCCGGTGCCTTCATGGCCGGTGGATCGTTCGGTTCGGTCATCGGTGTGGCAATCGGTGGGTTCATCGCAGTCCAGTTCAGTTGGCGGTGGTCTTTTGCCGCCATGGCGATCTTCGGTCTGATTCTGGTTGCGCTGTTCCGTGCCCTCGTCACCGAGAAGAAGCTCACCGCTTACGCCGTCGAGGCCGCGCCGGATGCCGCCGGGGAAGCGGTGAGACACGACGGTTTTCGTGCGCCGGTGTCCTCGCTGTTCACCAATCCCGCCGTGTTGTTCGCCTACATCGGTGGTGGTCTCCAGATGTTCACCGCCGCTGTACTTCTGGCGTGGTTGCCGAGCTTCTTCAATCGCTACTACGATTTGGCCCCGGACAAGGCCGGCGTCACGGCTTCCGTGTTCGTCCTCTTGGTCGGAAGTGGGATGGTGGTGTGCGGGTTCATCACAGATAGATTCAGCCGCGACGATTCGGCGCGGAAATGGACCACCGCAATCGTCTACTGCGCCATCTCGTTGGTGACGCTGAGTATCGGGCTCCGGTTGGATACGGGGACAGCGCAACTCGTATTGCTCGGTATCGGTGCATTCTTCTCCGCCGGTTCGTCGGGGCCGACGGCAGCTATGGTCGCGAACCTTACCCATCACTCGATTCGAGCGTCGGCCATGGGAACGCTCACCGTTGCCAACAACCTTCTGGGACTGGCGCTCGGTCCCTTCGTGGTCGGCATCCTCGCCGATCACCTGGGTCTTCTCGGCGCTCTACAGCTTTCGCCCTTCGTCTATGTCGTCGCGGCCCTCGCGTTGGTAGCCGGCAAGCGTGCCTATCCCGCCGGGATGAGGCGGTTGGCGACGTTGCAGAATCGGCCCGAGATCCCCGGCGCCACTGAAGTAGCAGAAGTTCGGAGTTCCTGATGGATGAATCACCCACGGTAGTAATAGTTCCCGGTCTGCGCGATCATGTCGAGGATCATTGGCAGACTCACCTCGCGCGCAGGCTCGACAACGTTCTGACGGTTCCTCCCCTCGAGACCGACAAGCTCAGTCGCGATGCCAGGGTTGCGGTATTGGACGAGGTGTTGACAAGTGTTTCCAGCCCGGTGGTCCTGGTCGCGCACAGCGCCGGAGTCATGACAGTTGCCCACTGGGCGAGGGTGCATCATCGAGATGTTGCCGGCGCACTTCTGGTCACGCCGGCGGATCTCGAACTTCCTCTACCCGAGTCCTATCCGTCTCTCGAGGAGCTCGATCGGAACGGGTGGCTACCGATACCGCGTCAGCGTCTGCCGTTTCCGAGCACGGTCGCGGCGAGTCGGAACGATCCGCTCGCCGGGTATCGCCGAGTTGTGGGTTTGGCTGAAGGATGGGGGAGTCGGTTGCTGGATCTGGGTGAGGTCGGACATCTCAATCCGGCGTCCGGATACGGGTATTGGCCGCGGGCGGAATCATTGGTGTGGGAACTGCTCGAGTCGGTGTCGCGCGCTGCCTCGTCTCATGCCACGGATTCCGATGCGCAGGAGGAACACAGTCATGCTTGATCTTGCTGCTCTGCTGGAAGACTCGGCCCGGCGGTACCCGGAACGGGATGCGCTGGTTCTCGGGGAAGCGAGGCTGACGTATGCGCAGTTCGACGCGTACGCGAATCGCATCGCCCATCTGCTCGTCTCGCGGGGTGTCGAGCCAGGTGACAAGGTGGCGTTGTCCTGCCCGAACGTTCTCGAGTTCCCGATCGTCTACTACGGCATTCTCAAGGCCGGTGGCGTCGTCGTTCCTCTGAACATCCTGCTCAAGGGGCGCGAAATTGCCTATCACCTGGCTGATTCGGAAGCGAAGCTGTACTTCTGTTTCGAGGGAAGTCCCGAATTACCGATCGCCGAGTACGCCATCGCCGGGTTCGAGCAGAGCGAGACCTGTTCGGCCCTGATCGTGATCAGCGCCGAGCCGGGTGCACCGTCGTCGATCCTCGGAGTCGAGACTCTAGGCGAAGCACTGGCATCCGTGTCCGGCACGGAAACGCCTGCAGCCGCGGTTGTTCGTGAACCGACGGACACCGCGGTCATTCTCTACACCAGCGGCACGACCGGAAAGCCCAAGGGCGCCGAACTCACTCACTGCAACATGGTCTTGAATGCACTGTCGACCAACCGGTTGTTCGAGAGCGCTCCGTCCATGCATGAGCGTTATCTCCTGACTTTGCCGTTGTTCCACTCGTTCGGCCAGACAGTGACCATGAATGCGGGAATCTGCGTCGGTGCCACCTTGGTGTTGATGCCGCGCTTCGATGCGACCGCGGCACTCGAGATCATGGGACGCGAAAAGATCTCGGTCTTCGCGGGCGTCCCGACCATGTATTGGGGACTGCTCGGCGTGCTGGAGGAGGTAGTGAAATCCGGGGTGGATGTCGAGACCGTTGCACAGAACATGCGGTGCGCGATCTCCGGTGGTGCAGCGCTTCCCGTCGAAATCTTGACACAGTTCAGGGAACGCTTCGGTGTTCAGATCCTCGAAGGGTACGGGTTGTCCGAGACCTCTCCGTTGGCCTTGTTCAGTGACCCGGAGAGCGACCCCCGGCCCGGTTCGATCGGCGTGCCGATCTGGGGCGTCGAAGCGCGGCTTGTCGATGACTCTTGGCGTACGATCACCGGCCCCGATGAAGTGGGAGAGTTGGCGATTCGCGGGCACAACGTCATGAAGGGCTATTTCAACCGACCCGAGGCGACGGCGGAAGTAATGTGCGACGGATGGTTTCGCACCGGGGATCTGGCACGGGTCGATACCGACGGAAATTACTACATCGTCGACCGCGCGAAGGACATGATCGTGCGGGGCGGATTCAACGTCTACCCACGCGAAATCGAAGAGGTTCTGCTCACCCACCCAGCCGTCTCACTCGTCGCTGTCGTCGGGGTGCCGGACACGAGCCTCGGCGAAGAAGTTGTCGCCTACGTGATCCGAGAGCCGAGTGAAGAGATCTCCGAATCGGATCTCGTGGAATGGTCGCGGGAACAGATGGCCGCCTACAAATATCCGCGCCGCATCGAGTTCGTGCCGTCGCTGCCGATGACGGCAACCGGAAAGATTCTCAAACGTGAACTGAATCAAGCATTTTCGATTGTCTGAGGAGATCGATGACTGACGTTCGAGCAAGTGAAGCTTTTCCCGTGACCCAGGCCATGAAGGATTCGGGTGGCTGGAATCCTTTGTGGGACGGACTTTCGGAGCTGGATCCCGAGTGGACCGAGCTGTACATGAAGACAGCAATGCAGCCCTGGAACAGTGGGGTGCTGTCACCTCAGGTGATCCAGTTGCTGTGCATAGCCGTCGATGCGGCGAGCACACACATGTACGCACCCGGCGTACGACGCCATATTCGCGCTGCGCTCGACATGGGAGTGACCCCGAAGGAGATTCTCGAGGTGCTGAAACTGACCACCGTCGTCGGGATTCACTCCTGCAATGTCGGCGTTCCGATCCTGATGGAGGAAATCGCAAACCGGTGACGGCGGTCAGTCCCGCTCGCGGTTCTCCCGTTCCTCACGCTGACGCTGGAGGAACGGGCTCGGGTTCTGTCCGCCGATCGGACCGTGGCCGAGGACTCCGTGCTCGTAGGCGGACTCCGCGTGCAGGGCAACGTCGATTCCGCGGGCCTCGTCTTCACGCGAGATACGGAAGCCGAAGGTCTTGTCGATGAGCTTTCCGAGACCGTAGGTCACACCGAAGGCATAGAGCGCGACCACGACGACACCGACGAACTGCTTGCCCAGCTGCGCGAATCCACCGCCGAAGAACAAACCTTCCGGACCGCCCGTCATCACGGCCGTCGCGAGGAGTCCGATCAGCAACGAGCCGACGATTCCGCCGACGAGGTGTACGCCGACGACGTCGAGGGAGTCGTCGTAGCCGAGCTTGTGCTTCCATCCCACGGCGTACGAGCAGACGATGCCCGCGATCAGACCGATGGCGAGGGCACCGAACATGTTCACCGTTCCGCACGACGGGGTGATCGCGACCAGACCGGCGACGACGCCCGAAGCTGCGCCGAACGTCGTGGGGTGTCCGTCACGGTTCTGCTCGACGAACAGCCAGCCGAGTAGTCCGGTACAGCCGGCGACGAGTGTGTTGAGGAAGATCTGCGAGGCCATACCGTCAGCCGCAAGGGCCGACCCGGCGTTGAATCCGAACCAACCGAACCAGAGCAGACCGACGCCGAGCAGGACGAACGGCAGATTGTGCGGACGCATCGACTCGGCCTTGAAACCCATCCGCTGGCCGAGGACCAGTGCCAATGCCAGGCCTGACGCTCCGGACACGATTTCGACCACGAGGCCACCGGCGTAGTCGAGTGCGCCCATCTGGGCGAGCCATCCCTGCGGATTCCACACCCAGTGAGCGACGGGGACATAGACGAGCAAGGACCAGATGGGGACGAAGATCATCCAGGCGGAGAACTTCGCGCGGTCGGCGATCGCACCACTGATGAGTGCTGCAGTAAGGATTGCGAACGTCAATTGGAAGGTTGCGAACAACACTTCCGGGACATTCCCGTGCACGGTCGACGGGTCGATGCCCGCCATGCCGATGTGTTCGAGTCCGCCGATGATGCCACCGTGATCGTCGCCGAACACGAGGCTGTAGCCCACGAACAACCACGCGACCGTGACGAGTGCGATGGAGACGAAGCTCATCATGATCATGTTGAGTACGCCGGTCGAGCGGACCATGCCGCCGTAGAAGAGCGCGAGTCCTGGCGTCATCAGAAGTACGAGTGCAGTACTGACGAGCAACCAGGCAGTTGCTCCGGCATCGATGGTGGCGGGCACAGTTTTCTCCTCACGCATGCGGACCAGCCCGCGTGCACGGAACCCACGATGGGTGCGTGCGGTTTCCTCCGCACTGCGATTGTGTTGCGAACATGTTTCGGGAGAAGTCGGCGTTGCACCCGCACCGGATCACCTGTCGTGGGTCGCCGGTAGTCTTTGCGCGTGGCCCTGTACCGGAAGTATCGACCCGCGTCCTTCGCCGAGGTGGTGGGGCAGGAGCATGTCACCGCACCGCTCAGCACGGCCCTCGACACCGGACGCATCAACCATGCCTATCTGTTTTCCGGCCCGCGTGGCTGTGGAAAGACGTCGTCGGCGCGAATCCTGGCGCGTTCGCTGAACTGTGAGCAGGGACCGACGTCGACGCCGTGCGATGTATGCGACTCGTGCGTTTCGCTTGGCCCGGGCGGCACAGGCAACCTGGACGTGACGGAACTCGACGCCGCAAGTCACGGTGGCGTCGACGACACCCGAGAACTCCGAGACAAGGCGTTCCACGCCCCCGCCGCTTCTCGCTACCGCGTCTTCATCATCGACGAGGCACACATGGTGACGGCGGCGGGCTTCAACGCGCTGCTCAAGATCGTCGAAGAGCCGCCGGAGCACCTCATCTTCATCTTTGCGACGACGGAACCGGAAAAGGTTCTCCCGACCATCCGTTCGCGTACACACCACTACCCGTTCCGCCTGTTGGCGCCGTCGACCATGCGCGGACTCTTGGAAAAGATCTGCGCCCAGGAAGGCGTACCGGTCGAGCCTGCTGTTTATCCCCTGGTCATCAAGGCTGGCGGTGGTTCGCCTCGCGACTCGTTGAGTGTCCTCGATCAGTTGCTCGCGGGAGCCGGCGAAGAAGGTGTCACGTATCCGCGGGCGCTCTCTCTTCTCGGAGTCACCGACGTCGCGCTCATCGACGAAGCAGTAGACGCCCTGTCTGCCAGTGACGGAGCCGCCTTGTTCGGCACTGTCGATCGGGTGATGGACGCCGGTCACGATCCACGCCGATTCGCGCTCGATCTCCTCGAACGTCTACGCGATCTCATTTTGATGCAGGCAGTCTCCGATGCCAGCGAACGAGGGTTGGTCGATGCGCCGGAGGCCGAGCTGGTCACGATGCGTGAACAGATTCAGCGAGTCGGCCCGGCCACGCTCACCCGTTTCGCCGAAACCGTCCACGCTGGTCTCAGTGAAATGCGTGGGGCGACGGCGCCGCGGCTGCTGCTCGAAGTGATGTGCGCGAGAATGCTGCTTCCTTCGGCCTCCGACACCGAGTCGGCTGTGTTGCAGCGGCTCGAGCGCCTGGAACAAGGTATTCCGGCTGCCGGAGTCGCGGCTGCCGCTGCCCCTCGCGCGGCAGCAACGCCGGCACCGACTGTGCCGCCGCTCGAACCGGAGATTGCTTCCAAGTTCCAACGGCCCTCCCAACGCAAGGCCGAGCCTGAGGCACGGCCGGAAACAGCCGCCCCGGCTCCGGCGGCGCCGCCGGTCGTCGAGGCTCCTGTCGTCGAACCTCCGGCAGCGGCAGCTCCCGTGGTCGAGCCTCCCACCGTCGAGATCGTGGAATCGCCGGTTGCGGAAGCTCCAGTGGTTGAAGCTCCGGTGGTTGAAGCACCAGTGGTTGAAGCTCCGGTTGCCGAAGCTCCAATAGTTGAAGCTCCTGTGGTTGAACCACCGGCTCCTGCTCCGGTCGAAGCGGAAGAGCTGATCGGGCTTGCCGAGCCGGAACCCGACTACGAGCCCGAGCCCGAGTACGAGGAGCCGGCGGCTGCAGAAGCTGCGCCGGTCTCGGCGGGCCCCACAGTCGAGACCCTCCGTGAATCGTGGAACACCTTGCGCAACAAGGTCGGTGAACGAAACAAGGTTCTTCCGGCCATGCTGTCCGCTGCGACGGTTCACGACGTGCGTGGACATGTTGTGGTCATCGCTCACGGCTCGCCGGTCCTGGGTGCTCGTGTGACGCAACCGCACAACGCGGCGGTCATCTGCGAGGTCCTTGCCGAGATGTTCGGTGGCACTTGGCAAGTCGAGTACCAAGAAGGTGCGCCCACAGCGCCGGCAGCATCGAGCGCACCCAAGGCGACAGAAGCTGCGAGCCGCCCGGCCGCTGCGCCCCGCTTCTCGCGCCCCAGTCAGGAGCGTGCAGCGCAGCAGCCCAAGGCCCCGCAGCCCCAGCGCGGAGATTCGGACGACATTCCGCCGCCTGAGGCCCCCGACTATCCGGAAGACCCTGGACCGGCCCCTGCTCCTGAGGTCGACTACGAGGCAACTCCTCCGCCTGCAACGCCGGAGGACGAGGACGAGATGTTCGCGGAGGCGGCTGAGCCCGCTGATCCGACTGCCAGACGTGATCCCGAGGACGTTGCAAAGGAACTCCTCAAGGACGTCCTCGGGGCACGCCGCCTCGAAAGCTGAGTTGCCGACTCGGTCCGTGCGCGTGAAACGGCTGTCGGAATGCCGCGGCACCACTGTGTGATCGAATTGTTATAAGTGCCGTTCCTTTTGTGTGCGCACGTGTCGAAAGGGCACCGACTCGGCCCGGCAAAGCTGAATTGTGTGTGGCCGGTTTGCTGGCACATTCGTTCGCTCAATTCCGGTGTAACGAAACATCGATTCGGACGATGGTCGCCGAAGAATATCTGGAATTTCTCGTTGTCTGATCGACATTCGCGTGCTGTTGCTAATTCTCGGTGTGTCACGAATGTTCAGATTGATAGTTGTCGGATGTTTGTTTTGCGGTGATCGACCAATTTGGGACATTCGGCGAATTGGCCACATATTCGGCATTGCGGCATTTCGGTGCGCACTCAACTGAGCATTTGCCGATCTCGAGAAAACGGTGGCCGTGAAACCCGTGTCCGGTACGGATGTTCAAACCACTGCTTGACCGGCGACGAAGCAAATAAGTAACTCCGAGTTACAGCTAACTCTCGATTGCTGTCAAATTGCTGATACATGTTCACGGAGCTGAACGACCTTTGTTATTTGTTTATGCCTTGAGGTGAATCTGCGTTTTACACACGGCTGAACGCGTGGTTAGTCTTCGGTCGATTGAGTCTCCCGTGGATGCGCGCGAAAATAGGAAGTGTAAGATGACTGAAGATTCAACTAATCCCGCGATCGCGATAGTCGGGATGAGCATGTGGTCTCCCGGTGCCCATGATCTGCAAGGATTTTGGGAGAACGTCCTCGCGCGACGGATGCAATTCCGAAAGTTTCCCGAGTCGCGGATGTCGCTCGACGACTACTGGAGCGCGAGCCCTGACGACGTCGACAAGACATACGCCGACCGCGGCGCGTTCATGGACGGTTTCGAATTCGACTGGGTCGGTCGCCGGATACCGGAGCGAACCTTCAAGTCGACAGATCTCACACACTGGTTGGCGCTGGAAACAGCACTCGGGGCTTTGACGGACGCGGGCTACAGCCGAGGATCGGTGCCAACTGGACGCAGCGCGGCAATCGTCGGCAACTCCCTCACCGGTGAAGAATCCCGGATGTGGTCGATGCGTTTGCGTTGGCCTTACGTCAAGCGCGCACTCGCTGTGGCAGCCGAAGCGCGCCAGTTGGACAGTTCCGTCGCCGATGCTCTCGCCGAGACGATGGAAGAGGTCTACAAAGGCCCGTTGGTGGAGCCGAGTGAAGACACTCTGGCCGGCATGTTGTCGAATACGATCGCCGGCCGTATCTGCAATTACCTCGACTTCAACGGCGGCGGGTACGTCGTGGACGGTGCGTGCGCGTCCGGAATGCTCGCGGTGGCGACTGCAGCCGAAAAGCTGGCGTCCGGCGCGGCCGACTTCGTATTGGCAGGTGGAGTCGACGTCAGCCTGGATCCTTTGGAACTGGTGGGATTCGCCCGTTTGGGTGCACTGACACGCGGCGACATGAACGTGTACGACGCAAGCCGAAGCGGATTCATCCCGGGTGAAGGTTGCGGATTCGTGGCCTTGAAACGACTCGAGGACGCCAGGGCGGACGGCGACTACGTGTACGCGACGATTCGCGGCTGGGGCATCTCTACCGATGGCAAGGGTGGAATTACCAAGCCCCGCGACGAAACTCAGGCCGAAATGATCCGTCGCGCATACTCGGGAGCGGGATTCGCGGCCAGCGAGGTTGCCTTTGTCGAAGGACACGGAACTGGTACTCCCGTCGGGGACCCTGTCGAATTGGCCGGCGTCCAGCAGGCCGCGCAGACGGACGGACCAGTCGAGGCTCGTAGCATCGGCATGACCTCACTGAAGTCGCTGATCGGGCACACGAAGGCGGCGTCGGGCATCCTTGCGCTGATCAAGGCGACCATGGCCGTCAATCAACGAATCCTTCCGCCGCTCGCCGGTTGCACCGACCCGAACCCGGCGTTCGGAACCGAAGCACCGGCACTCTTTCCGCTTGTCAACGGCGAGATCAGAGATCCGTCGGAGAAGATGCGTGCCGGTGCGCAAGCCATGGGTTTCGGCGGTATCAACTGCCACGTCGCGATCGAATCGGCTGATGCACCGTCCAGCAAGCTGACACCCTCGCAAGACGTCCGCACGATGATGGCGTCGTATCAGGACACCGAGGTATTTGTACTCTCTGCAGATTCCGCGGTGGACTTGGCGACCCGAGCGCGGGATGTTGCAGATCTGGCGGTTCCGTTGAGTGTTGCGGAGCTGCTGGACTTTTCGGCGAAACTCTCGCGAGTGATCTCGCCGACCGCGCCCTTCCGTGCCGCAGTGGTGGCCGGACGTCCCGCGCAGTTGGCCGAACGCATGCGTCAGCTTGCCGTGATCTGCGAGAACTCCGCTCCAGCTTCCGGCCAGGTCAAGGTGGTGAGCAACGAGATCTCGATTTCGAACAGCGTCCGCCACGACATCGGATTCCTGTTCCCTGGACAGGGATCCCAACAACTCGAGATGGCTCGCGTGCTGATCGAGCGCTTCGAGTGGGCGCGCGAACTGGCGACCAAGGCGGACGGCTGGTTGGAGGGAGTTGGAGCGGAGGCGATCACGCCGCGGATTCTGCGGAACCCGGTCAAGAGCGCTGACGCTGCGGAATTGGCGAAGTGGAAGCGGGACCTCGCCCAGACACAGTTCACCCAGCCCGCCGTCGCCTTGGCGTCGCTGCTCTGGTTCGAGTACCTCCGCCGATTGGGTGTCACACCCAGTGCTGTCGCCGGCCACAGTCTCGGGGAGTTGACTGCGCTCTACGCGGCCGGAGCTTACGACCAGAAGACGCTGATCACCTTGGCTGCGGCGAAGGGCGCGGCCATGGCTGTCAGTGGTGGTGGAAACGGCGCAATGGCGAGCCTGACCTGCGACCGATCGACGGCTGAGGCGATCATCGCGGAGGCAAAGGGTTACGCGACCGTCGCGAATCTGAATACGCCCACGCAGAGTGTGGTTTCGGGTACCAAAGACGCGGTCGACGATGTGGTTGCCATCGCGAAGACGCGCGGAGTGTCGGCTCAGGCGCTTGCCGTGTCGAATGCTTTCCACTCCGAGATGATGAACGAGGCCGAACGGGAGCTGAAGTCCACTGCGCCCGTTGAGGAGCAAGTCGATTCGTTGACTTGCCCCGTGTATTCCTGTGTCGAAGGGGAACGCGTACAGACGCCACTGGCACTTCGCGAATTGGTCACCAAACAGGTTGTCTCACCGGTTGACTGGGTCAAGACGGTAAGTGGGATCTCGCAGGAAGTGGACCTGCTCGTCGAGGTCGGACCCGGCCGTGTGCTGACCGGGCTCACCAAGGCGATCAATGGGACCGACGGCGTGCGCTGCTTCCCCGTTGCGTCCAAGTCCGGACGCGACGAGGACTTCAACGTCGCACTGGCCGCGATGTACGTACACGGCGCTCAGGTCCGCTGGAACGAACTTTTCGACGGCCGGTTCGTGCGCGAATTCGTTCCTGCCGATCAGAAGGTATTCATCGAGAACCTGGCCGAGGCGAAGCTGACGGTTACCTCTGCTCCCGAACCGCTCGCACTTGGTACGTCCGGCGGGGATCCGGCTGCGGCGCTGGCCGATTACCTGAGCCGACGCGGGACCTTCCTCGTCGACGTCATTCGCGCGGATGTAGGCAGTGGAGCGACTTCTCCATCTTCTCCATCTGTTCCATCTGCTCCGACTTCGCGGGCAGTCACCAACGGCCACGAATCTGTAGCAGCGAAAGCTCCTTCGCCGGTTTCGGCTCCGGTAGTCGAAGAGCCGGCTGTCGCGGGCGCTGGGTCCGTGGAAAGTGAGCTGATCAGGATCCTCGCCGATACGACGGGATTCCCCGCCGAGTCGATCACGACGGATCTGCGTCTGCTCGATGATCTGAATCTCGACTCGATCAGTGCGGCAGAGGCTATTTCGAAGGTTGCACATCAGTTCGAGGTTGTCGACCTCGACCCTGCCGAGTTGGCCAACGCCACCATCGGAGAAGCAGCATCGCTGATCCTTGCGGCATCACCGCATCCCGGTTCTGCCGTTCCAGCAGCGAGTTCGGCGCAGTCGGACGTGTCGCGAATACTGCTCGAGGTAATCGCGGAGGACACCGGATTTCCGGTGGAGTCTCTCGACGTCGATCTCCACCTTCTGGACGACCTGAACATGGACTCGATCAAGGCCGCCGATGCAATCGCGACGGTGGCAACACGATTGGGTGTTCAGGGTGACCTGGATCCGGCCGAACTCGTCAACGTCAGCCTGGGTGAACTGATCGAAGTGCTCGATCGGTCCGCGAAGGAGAAGTCGGGGCAGCAGCAGCCGGCTGCGCGGGCGCTGCCGGCGAAGGCAAAGGGTATATCAGCCGACAGCTTCACCTGGGTTCGCGATTACACCCTGGAAAAGGTTCGGAGCGAGACAGCGTTGCACGGAGTCCGAGACCTCACGGACACGACGTTTGTCGTCATCGGTGACGACGCCGGTTTGGTCGGAAGGTTGGAATCCGAACTTCGAGGTCGTGGCGCTCAGGTCGACATTCGCACATTCTCCGACAGCACTACTGCGAATGCACACCACGTGGTTGCCGTAATGCCGCGCGTGACCGATGATTCCGTCACCGAAAGCGGCTTGCGCCGTGGGATCGAACACATGTACAAGATAGTTCCGGCGCAGCAAAGTGGAGGCGCGCGAACCACATTGGCAGTGGTTCAGTTCACCGATGTCGAGTTGAGCAATCCAGCGCCGGTGCCGAGTGTGGCGGCTTTCACCGCTTCGGTGCATCACGAGCGTCCCGAACTGGATGTGCGCGTCATAGGATTCGACGGCTCGACTGCGGACGCGGAGGTAGCAGCCACTGTCGTCTCCGAGTTGGATTCGGTTGCACCCTATGTGTTCGCGACTTACGACGCCGAGATGGGACGCACGGCACTGCAACCGCGGGTTCTCGCCTCCAACGACTACACCGTCCGCGAAAGCGGATTGGGAAGTTCGGATGTCGTGGTCGTGACCGGTGGCGCGAAAGGCATCATGGCCCAATGTGCTCTGGCCCTCGGTCGAAAGACCGGCGCCGAACTGGTGCTGATCGGAAGCTCTCAGCGACAAGCGGGCGACGAAATCGCCTCCACTCTTGCGGACTTCACGTCTGCCGGTTTGAGCGCTCACTACTATCGCTGCAACGTCACGGATGCCGCGGCGGTGGCCGGCGTCGTCGCCCAGATCGAGGTCGAGGTGGGGCCGATCACCGGGTTTGTCCACGGTGCGGGGGCAAATGTTCCGCGGCGGTTCGAGAGAGTCGACAGCGCTGCGGCTTTCAAGGAGGTTGCACCTAAGGTCCTGGGCGCAGCCAACTTCGTCGAAGCGCTCGCTGATCGTGACTTGAAGCTGTTCGTGGGCTTCTCTTCCATCATCGGATTCACAGGTATGCCCGGAAACAGCTGGTATGCATACGGAAACGAGCTTCTCGACGAAATGGTGGTGCGGTATGCCGCCGGGCACCCGAAGACTCGGACGTTCTCGCTCGCGTACAGCGTGTGGGGAGAGACCGGAATGGGCGCCCGCATGGGCAGTGTCAACCACCTCGCGAAGATGGGTGTCATGCCGATTTCGACGGCTGCGGGAGTGGATCATTTCCTTCGCCTGGTCGACAGCGGACCCGAGGCGAGTCGTATCGTCGTGACCAGTCGACTCGGCGGTCTCGACACCTGGGCGCCTGCAGCACCGGCTCTGCCGGCGGTGTCGCGCTACATCGACCAAGTGGTGACATTCGAGCCTCAAGTAGAACTGGTGACCCGGACGACGTTGTCCACCTCGGCGGATCCCTTTGTCCTCGATCATGTCTGGAAGGGATCGGCGCTGCTTCCGACGGTGTTCGGACTCGAGGCGATGTCGCAGGCGGCGGCGTATGTCACGGGACGCGTGACCCTGGGTCGCGTCCGCATCGACGACATCAAACTGGATCGACCGATCGTCGTCGACACGGTCGAGGGCACCAGAGTCGAGATCAAGGCAAGCGTCGTGGAGCAGGATCGTGATGCCGCAGGAACGCGGGTGCATGTCACGATCGGCACCGAACGGACCGGGTACGGGCGGCCCCATTTCTCGGCCGACTTCATCTTCGGGCTGGACGAATCACTGCCGGAGTTCGAGAAGGAGTTGCCGCGACCGGTGCTCGACATCGATCCGTTGGACGACCTCTACTCGTGGTTGCTGTTCCAGGAGGGCGATTTCCGCCGACTCGAAGAGATCTCGAGCCTCGATTCCGAGCACATTCTCTTCAGTGCTATTTCGCGAGCCGACCGTAAGCAGCACCTCCTCGGTGATCCGTATTTCCTCGATTCCCTGCTCCAATCGGGCCAGATCATGGTTCCGCGGGAGATCTGCCTTCCGGTCAACATTGCGCGAATCGACATGTACGACGGACGATTCGAGGCTCGTTCGTTCACCGCGTACGCCTACGACAAGGTGCAGACAGAGACCCACATGCAAGCCGACGTGGCGGTGGTGAAGGACGGACGAGTGGTGATGCAGCTCGAGGGATATCGCTCCCAGATTCTCTCCCACGACGAAAGCCGTCCTACGGCTGAGGAAATCGCGGATCCGACTGCGCGCGACGCACAGATCATTCTCGACAAGCTCGCGCAACACAGCCGGGCGTTGGGAGTGAAGAGCCCGCGGGTTGTGGTCGCGCACACCCCGGGGATTCACGAGTTGACCAAGTCGGAACGCCACGAGCAGGAGAAACCGATCGCCGAGGCGGCCGTGAACATTCATCTCGATGAGGATGTGGTGATCAAATGAGTAATGCCTTTGCCATCGAATGGCAGGAAACCGGAAAGCCCGTCGTTGTCGGTGATATTCCGCCCTCTGTGGATGTCTCGCTCTCGCACGACGGCAGCAAGTCACTCAGTTCGGCCGGCGACTGGCCTCAGGGGTGTGACATCGAACCGATTCGCTCCCGAACCGTCGTGCAGTGGAAGGCGCTTCTGGGTTCGGCGCGGATTCCGCTGCTCGACGAGTTGATCGCAGGCGGCGAATCACTCGATCGTGCGGGAACCAGGCTGTGGGCGGCGGCCGAGGCGATCCGAAAGGCCACAGGGCAGATGTCGGTTTCTCTGGCGATGGGCGCCAGGGAGGACGACGCAGTGACCTTCCGCGGCGGCGTCGAGGGAAGCGTGGTGGTTCTGACTTTTCCGGCTCTGTTGACGGACAACGAGGAGCGGATTCTCGCTTTTGTGACCGATGAGGCGGATGCCGAAGAGCGTGTTTCGGACGAGGCGGATGCGGAAGAACCGGCGCAGGGCCCGGCACCACAGTTCGACTCCGGCCCGTTGTCGGCGAAGTCTCTCGCGCAGTTCGATCCGATGGCCTACGGCTCCGACGTGCATGTGGTGGCCCGGAGCGGCTATCCGGCGGTGTCGATCCGGTTCCCCGTCGGGTTCCGGGACGCGTGCAACGTCGGTGGATCAGTGGGGTTCGCGAGCTTCGCGCTGTGGTTGGGCGCTTTGCGAGAGAGGGGAACCGGACCGATCTCGAAGCAGATCGTGGAGGACATGGCGACGGGCCGTTGGGGCATGGTGACCAACAACTCCGAGGTGTTCATCGATGCGAACCTGTACACCGACGACATTGTCGAGGGGACGATCTGGATCACCGAGCTCACCGGTCCGGATCGGGCAACCACCAATCTGCATGTCGAATGGTGCCGGGTCGACGGCGAGACGCGCACTCACATCGGGTGGAGTGCGATGCAGACGACGTGGGTGGAAATCCTCTCCCACGGTGTGGTGGCGGCACGGCCGATGCCGCAGTACTTCCACGATTTCATCGAGCCGATGACGATTCCGACGGGGGCGAAGAACGTCGCTGTCCCCACACAACCGAAGGACGTCGATCGTGGTTCCTTGATCCGCTCGGCTCCGATGGTGCCGCGCAATCCGTACCTGCTCGAATCCGAGGTGTTCTCGACGACGATGCAGGACGGAAACGTCGTGGGCAACATCTACTTCGGTAACTATTACATCTGGCAGTCGAGGGTTCGGGACAAGTTCCTCGCCCGTTCTCAGCGTGAGGCCATGGCGGCCAGAGGCGCTCTCGGGGAACTGCGTTGTGTGCACACCAGAGTTGAGCATCTGCGCGAGGTCATGCCGTTCGACGACGTCCTGGTCACGATGTCCTTGACTGCCCTCTACGAGAGGGGGATCGACCTCGAGTTCGAGTACTTCAAGGTCAATCAGGACGGATCACGGGAGAAGCTCGCGATCGCTCGGCACAGAACTGTCTGGACGATGCCGGGCGCTCCGGGAGAACTGGAAATCTCTCCGCCGTCGAAACTTCCGCAGTCACTGATCGATTCGGTGCTGGAGGCGATCGACGGAAAGTAGACGGGGGATTTTCCGAGATCGAAGTGGAGAGACGGGTTGCGTTTTCCTTGCCGGAGAACGCAACCCGTTTCGATGGGGAGGGGTATGTATGGGTATCGGGGTTTCGAGAAGGTCGGTTCTGAAGGGGTCGGCAGTCGGCACGGTGGCGGTTGCATTGGGTGCAAAGGCAAGTGCTGTTCCAACCGGGAGCGCGGACATCGAGTCGCCGTTGATTTTTCATTCGCCGGAGTTCGAGCCGTTTTGTGACGAACTACCCTCGTTGTCGACGCTTTCCGGAAACGAGATCACGCTGACAGCGCAAGTGGGGCAACATGCCTTTCATCGGGATTTTCCATCGTCCCCGGCACTGTCGTACCGCAGCGGAGAGATCGGTGGCGGTTATCTGGGCCCGACCGTCGAGGCGCATTCCGGCGAGCCGATCATGTTGACGTTCGAGAACGATCTGACCGGACATCCGTTGTCAGCGGACATGGATATGACGCTGCACGGAATGCAGGCCGACTTTCGTGCGAAACCGCCGACGTCGTTGCACTTGCACGGTGGAGTCACTTCACCTGAGAGCGACGGCCACCCGGAACTGCTGGTGATGCCGGGACAGGCTGCGATGCATCACTTTTCGCACGGTCAGGAAGCCGCCCACCTCTGGTATCACGATCACGCGATGGGCATCACCCGGCTCAACGTCTACGCCGGTCTGATCGGCAACTATCTGATCAGGGATGAATTCGACACCGGCAAACTGGGAAATCCGTTGGGGTTGCCGGCCGAGGAATTCGAGATCCCGTTGATCCTGCAGGAGAAGATCTTCACGCCGACAGGCGCCCAGAACGGCCGATCCACCATCTTGATCCCGGAAGGATCGTGGGAAGGCGGCGCGGTGGGCGACGTTGGCTTGGTCAACGGCAAGGTGTGGCCGGAACTGTCTGTGGCTCGGGGCCTTTACCGCTTCCGCATCGTCAATGCGTCGTCGGCAAGTGTGTGGAATCTTCACTTCTCGAACATGATGACGTTCTGGGTCATCGGCAACGACGCCGGAATGCTCGACGCACCCGTCGCGGTCAATGCCTTCCGCTGCGCACCGGGGGAGCGGTACGACCTCCTCGTCGATTTCACCGGACTGTCGGAGGGTTCGACGGTGGAGCTCCGCAACGACGAGGCGCCCCCGCTGCCCGCTGCTGTCATCGGTGAAGTGACTATGCCGCTGTTCTGCCGGTTCCGCGGCGACTCCAGGCGCGGATTCACCGGTGGTGTTCCGTCGCAACTGCGCGGTGGGCGCCGACAACGTGACGTTCTCGCCCCGTTGGAGCAGCCGACGGTAATTCGCACGGTGACAGTGAGCCAGCAACTGGAACTGCGGAATCCACCGGCTCAGATGACGCTGAACAACCTGACGTTCAGCACCACGGACGTCGAGAGGCCGCGGCAAGGCACCGTCGAGCAGTGGAACATCGTCAACACCACGCCGGACCCGCATCCGATACACCTGCACCTGGTGAATTTCCGGATTCTCGGCAGGACACCGATGCGGACGCTGGAGTACTTGATCCGCCATCCGCAGCCGGTGATCGGCAACAAGTGGACTCCGTCGCCCGACGGGTTCGAGGCGGGGCCGATGATCGCGCCGGCGCCGTGGGAAGCGGGGATGAAGGACACCGTCAGGGTGGACGGCGGCACTGTCACCCGGATCATCGTGCGATTCCCCACCGAGGATGAGCTGGGTTTCGATCCCGACGCGATGTTCGATCGTCTTCCGAGCGCTGTGATGACGGGCGGTGGGATGACGGGCGGTGATCAGGCGCATCAGGGAAACGGGCATCACGGCATGAGCAACCACGACGCGAGTAACACCGGTCGGCTCCAGGGATACGTGTGGCATTGCCATCTACTCGATCACGAAGATCACGACATGATGTTGCCGTATCGCATCGTGCCGTGAGTGCTTCCGGGGGCGCTCTCGAAATGAACCGAAGCGGGCAGGCGTTCGCGCGTCGGATCACCTCGGTCACCTAGCAGGATCGCTTCGGTCCTTCCCATGAATTTGGAACACGTTCTACAGTGAAAGGGCTGAGGTCTGTACCTCGGCCATGCGCCACCACCGAAGGCGGCGCGGACGATCTGCAGACCGGTTCGACGAATTACACGGAAGGAACACCTCACAGTGACCACAGAGGCATTCATTTATGAAGCCATCCGTACCCCGCGAGGCCGCGGCAAGAAGACCGGGTCGTTGCACTCGGTCAAGCCGATCTCGCTGGTCACGGGTCTGATCCAGGAACTGCGCGTGCGCTTTCCCGACCTCGACGAGGATCGGATTTCCGACCTCATCCTGGGCGTCGTCACCCCCGTTGGCGATCAGGGAATGGACATCGCCCGCGTTGCAGTCAACGATGCGGGACTGCCGGACACCGTCGGCGGCGTTCAGCTCAACCGTTTCTGCGCTTCCGGTCTCGAAGCCGTGAACATGGCAGCTCAGAAGGTTCGGTCCGGCTGGGACGAACTGGTGATCGCCGGTGGCGTCGAGTCGATGTCCCGCGTTCCGATGGGATCCGACGGTGGACCGTGGGCGCTCGACCCCGCCACCAACTACGACAACTACTTCGTGCCGCAGGGCGTCGGCGCAGACCTCATCGCCACCATCGAGGGCTTCTCGCGTGACGACGTCGATGCATACGCCGTGCGCTCGCAGGACCTCGCCGCCAAGGCGTGGACCGGCGGATACTTCGCCAAGTCGGTAGTGCCGGTCAAGGACATCAACGGCATCACCATCCTCGACAACGACGAGCACATGCGTCCGGGCACCACGGCCGAGAACCTTGCCGGCCTGGCTTCCGCGTTCGGTGTGATCGGTGAAATCGGCGGATTCGACGCCGTATCGCTGCAGAAGTACCACTGGGTCGAGAAGATCAACCACGTTCACCACGGCGGCAACAGCTCGGGAATCGTCGACGGCGCTGCACTCGTGCTCGTCGGTAGCGAGCAGGCCGGCAAGGACATGGGTCTGACGCCGCGCGCTCGCGTCGTCGCCACCGCCACCAGCGGCGCCGACTCCACCATCATGCTCACCGGCCCGACGCCGGCGTCGAAGAAGGTTCTGGCAGCTGCCGGCCTGACGGTCGACGACATCGACCTCTTCGAGATCAACGAGGCATTCGCTTCCGTCGTCCTGAAGTTCCAGAAGGACCTGAACATCCCGGACGAGAAGCTCAACGTCAACGGTGGCGCGATCGCCATGGGTCACCCGCTCGGTGCAACCGGCGCGATGATCACCGGAACGATGGTCGACGAGCTCGAGCGTCGTGGCGGCAAGCGCGCCCTCATCACCCTGTGCATCGGCGGCGGTATGGGCGTTGCCACCATCATCGAGCGCGTCTGACGCGGCGTCCGTCCTTCCAACGAGGCTTACCAGGAGTCAAGCAAAGTGACTGATCAGAACATCATCAACTGGGACCAGGACGCCGACGGCATCGTCGTGCTCACCATCAACGATCCCAACCAGGGCGCAAACACCATGAACGACGCGTACATCGCGTCGATGAAGGCCACCGTCGACCGTCTGGTCGCCGAGAAGGACTCCATCACCGGTGCCGTCATCACCTCAGGCAAGAAGACCTTCTTCGCCGGTGGCGACCTCAAGAACATGATCAAGGTCGGCCCCGAGCAGGCCGAGGAGATCTACAACCACAGCGTCGAGATCAAGGCAGACCTGCGTCGCCTCGAAACTCTCGGCAAGCCGGTAGTCGCCGCCATCAACGGCGCGGCCCTCGGCGGCGGCCTCGAGATCGCTCTCGCGACCCACCACCGCATCGCGGCAGACGTCAAGGGCGTCAAGATCGGCCTGCCCGAGGTCACCCTCGGCCTGCTGCCCGGCGGCGGCGGCGTCGTGCGCACCGTGCGGATGCTCGGTCTGCAGAACGCGCTCATGGGCGTCCTGCTCCAGGGGCAGCAGCGTGGACCCGTTCAGGCCAAGGAAGTCGGCCTCATCGACGAGGTCGTCGGCTCGGTAGAAGAACTGGTTCCGGCTGCGAAGGCATGGATCAAGGCCAACCCCGAAGGCGGCGTTCAGCCGTGGGATGTCAAGGGCTACAAGATCCCTGGCGGAACCCCGTCCACCCCGGCATTCGCTGCCAACCTTCCGGCGTTCCCCGCGAACCTGCGTAAGCAGCTCAAGGGTGCTCCGATGCCGGCTCCGCGCGCCATCATGGCCGCAGCCGTCGAAGGCTCGCAGGTCGACATCGACAACGCGCTCCTCATCGAGGCTCGCTACTTCACCTCGCTGGTGACCGGCCGCGTCGCGAAGAACATGATTCAGGCGTTCTTCTTCGACCTGCAGTCGATCAACGGCGGCGGTTCACGTCCGGCAGGCATCGAGAAGTCCACCATCAAGAAGGTCGGCGTCCTCGGCGCGGGCATGATGGGCGCGGGCATCGCGTACGTCTCCGCGAAGGCCGGCTTCGACGTCGTCCTCAAGGACGTCAGCATCGAGGCTGCCAACAAGGGCAAGGCGTACGCCGAAGGCATTGAGGCCAAGGCACTCTCGCGCGGCAAGACCACGCAGGAGAAGTCCGACGCACTCCTCGCCAAGATCACCCCGACGGCTGACCCGGCAGATTTCGCCGGCGTCGACTTCGTCATCGAAGCGGTCTTCGAGAGTCAGGAACTCAAGCACAAGGTGTTCCAGGAGATCGAGGACATCGTCGATCCCAAGGCGCTGCTGGGCTCGAACACCTCGACGCTGCCCATCACGGGTCTCGCCACCGGCGTGAAGCGTCAGGAAGACTTCATCGGCATCCACTTCTTCTCGCCCGTCGACAAGATGCCGCTGGTGGAGATCATCCGCGGTGAGAAGACCTCCGACGAGACTCTGGCTCGCGTGTTCGACTACGTCCAGGCGATCCGCAAGACGCCGATCGTGGTCAACGACTCGCGTGGCTTCTTCACCTCGCGTGTCATCGGAACCTTCATCAACGAGGCCATCGGCATGCTCGCCGAGGGCGTCGAGCCTGCCACCATCGAGCAGGCCGGTATGCAGGCCGGTTACCCGGCTGCGCCGCTTCAGCTTTCGGATGAGCTCAACCTCACCCTCATGCAGAAGATCCGCAAGGAATCTGCCGACGCCGCCAAGGCCGAGGGCAAGGAACTGCCGGCAGATCCGGCCGGCGAGGTCATCAACACCCTCGTCGAGAAGTTCGATCGTAAGGGCAAGCTCGGTGGAGCCGGCTTCTACGATTACGCCGAGGGCAAGCGCACCGGCCTGTGGTCCGGACTCCGCGAGAACTTCAACTCCGGAACCTCCGATGCTCCGATCCAGGACCTCATCGACCGCATGCTGTTCATCGAGGCGATCGAGACGCAGAAGTGCTTCGACGAGAACGTCCTGATCACCACGGCGGACGCCAACATCGGCTCCATCATGGGCATCGGATTCCCGGCCTGGACCGGTGGCGTTCACCAGTTCATCGTCGGATACGAGGGCGGCACGGCCGGCTTCGTTGCTCGCGCAAAGGAACTCGCTGCGCAGTACGGCCCGCGGTTCACCCCGCCGGCTTCGCTAGGGGCATAGCCCCCGTGCGCCTTTTTGGTAGTTACGGCTACCAAAAAGGCGCACAGGGGTTTATCCCCAGCTTGTGAGTTATCCACAGACGAACTCCGACAGCAAATTTCACGTCAGTCCTGTCGGAGTTCGGCCTGACGCTTGGTGCCATGACTACGTCTCATGGTGGAAGCGAGTTTCTCCGGATTCTCGATGCGCAATCCGGTCTGGTACGGCAACAGCAACTCTCGTCATTCGGATACAACCGAGGGATACTGCGGAACTTTCTGGACCGCGGCGAATGGCAGCGTGTTCTACAAGGTGTATATGCAGTGACCGCTGGCCCGCTCACCAGAGAAATGATCCTGAACGCCGCTTGGCTCTACGGTGGCCCGCAAGCGATTCTGAGCCACGACACTGCAGCTGAGGAATGGGGAATGCGTCGCATCGACGCAGACAAGCCAGTCCATGTCACGGTGCCCTACGGCAAGTCCGCTCGCTGTCAGTCCGCGACAATCCGCCGAGTTCCAGCGCGAACGTCGGGTGCACTTGTCAGAGTGGGCGGCGTGGTTCACCCCGGGGTCGTCGTCCACCGATCCCGAGCTCACCGATACATCGGCGTGCCGTCAGTCATACCTCGAACGTCGCGGGCTGATACCGCGATTGATCTTGCGACCGCCGAATCCACAGCGCGAAGCGCCTACGTTTCACTCATCACCACAGTGACAAATGCGCGAATTCCGTTGAACGATGTGCGCCGTCGGATTGACGAACGAACACCACATCGATTCAAGGGTGCGCTTTCCGATGCGGTACGACTCCTGGCAGACGGGGTGCAGTCAACGCTCGAATACCACTATGCGGTCGACGTGGAGCAGGCGCACGGGTTGCCGTCGGCCGGACGCCAGTCACCGGTCCGCGTCGACGGCCGCACGCTGTACGAGGACTGCGATTACAGCGAAGTGGGTGTGCCGCTGATCGTGCGTCTCGACGGTCGGTGGGCGCATTCCATGGCAGAAGTGGCATTTCGTGATCGCCGCCGTGACAATGCGGCAGAACTGGCAGGTCGTCCGCGGTTGGTCTACGGATTCGACGAGGTGATGAAGACTCCGTGCCAGGTTGCACATGAAGTGGAGACGGTCTTGCGGCGCGGAGGCTGGGTGAGGACGCAGTCGGGTGCCTGCGGCACCTGTGCGCCTTTTTGGTAGTGCCGACTACCAAAAAGGCGCACAGGGGCTTTGCCCCTAGGCCTTCCACCACGGGCGAAGCGGCACATGCGCCTCACCCTTGGGGCCGAGCTTGACGGCCAGAACCTGGTGCAGCTGAACGACGTTGCGCTCGAACCCGAGTCGTGAGCCGGCCATGTACAGGCCCCAGACGCGTGCGGTTCCCTCGCCGACCTCGGCGACGCAGGCGTCCCAGTTGTCGACGAGGTTCTGGCACCATCCGGCGAGCGTCAGTGCGTAGTGCTCGCGCAGGTTCTCCTCGTGGCGCACCTCGAGACCGACGTTCTGGATCTCGGAGATGATGCGACCCGAACCGGTGAGCTCCCCGTCGGGGAAGACGTACCGGTCGATGAATCCGCCTGCCTTGGCACTGCTTCGGTTGTCCGGACGGGTGATGCAGTGGTTGAGCAGACGCCCACCTTCACGCAGCTTGCCCTTGAGGAACTCGAAGTACGCCGGGTAGTTTCCGACGCCGATGTGTTCGGTCAGGCCGATGGAGGACACTGCGTCGAATCCGGTTTCGGCCACGTCGCGGTAGTCGGAGAAACGGACCTGGGCGAGATCGGCGAGGCCCTCGTCCTCGATGGCCTTCTGTGCCCAATCCGCTTGCTCGCGTGAGAGAGTCACGCCGATCACCTTGACGCCGCGTCGGGCCGCGTAGCGAACCATCGAGCCCCAGCCGCAACCGATGTCGAGAAGTCGATCACCCTTCTGGAGTCCGAGCTTCTCGAACACCAGGCGGTACTTGTTCTCCTGGGCTTCTTCGAGCGTCTGTTCCGCATTGTCGTAGGCGGCACAGGTGTACGTCATGGACGGGCCGAGGACGTACTCGTAGAAGGTGTTGGAGACGTCGTAATGGTGATGGATGACTTCGGCGTCACGAGTCTTGGAGTGACGCAGTCCTTCTGCGACGCGACGCCAGCGAGGAAGGTGTTCCTGGGGCGGCGGGGCGATGGGCCGCAACAGATCCCAGCCCAGTGAACGGGTGATGCTGGCGAGTGTCAGTGCCGACGGGCGCTTGAGGTGGAGTTCGTCACCCATGATGCGCAGGATCTCGTACGGATCACCGGGGTGAACACCCTCGGCTTCGAGATCGCCGGAGACGTACGCGCGGGCCATGCCGAGATCGCCGGGCGCCGTTGCGAGATAAGTGGTTCCGCGAGTCGACTTGAGGTGCAGTCCGTAGTCGGCATCTTCGGGGCCGGCGGTGCTGCCGTCGTACGCGGTGAATCGAAGCGGCAGCATGCCGTCGGAAAGCGTCTCGAGAATCTCGGCAATAGAGAGCTTGTCCTGGCTTTTGGAGTCTTTGAACGTGGTCATTTACGTTGCACCGCCTTAGAGAATAGATCCAATAAACGGGATTTCGGGTCGTAGCGTTCCTTGAGTCCGATGTACCGGTCGCCGCCGTAGTACAGCTCCTCGAAGTCTTCCTTCGAGTAGTAGGAGTCGGAGTAGAGCGATTTGTGTCCGTCGAAATCGCTGACCTTTTCTTCGATCAGTCGATTTGCTGCCCCCTCGCGCTCGCCGGGAACGATCGGCACCGAAGACCAGAAGCCGATGTTGACGTAGGTGCGCTTGGGTTCGAGGGGGTAGAGGGGCCACGGCCGAGAAGCTGAGGCAGCGGCCGGGCTGGGCTCACGAAGACGCAACGGGCACAACCACAGTGGTTCGATCGGAATTTCCTCGAGGAACCAAGAGACGAAGTCCGCGGTTCGTTCGATGGGTACCTCGACGTCCTGGACGACGCGTTCGCGCGGGGGCTTGCCCTTGCGCTTTTCGAGGCGATCTCCGATGTCGTACTTGTGGTCGAGGGCGATCAGCTTCCAGTAGAAGCTGCTGCGCAGGTACTGCTTGGGCCAGAAGCGTCGAATCTTCGGGTTCTGTGCACCGAAAGCCCGTGAGCACCAGAACCAGTCGGTGTCCCAGCGCCACAGGTAGTCCCGAATGGTCAAGCGATCCGTCTTGGGCTGTGTGAGTGACGGATGCTGGATCGACCGGTAGAAGATGTCCTGGTCGGTGTAATCGCTGACCGGGCCTTCCTCGTCGGTTTGTACGCCGAGTGTGAGGTAGCTCTCGGAATCGGTGAAGACCACCCCGTCGAGATAGTCGACGGCGATCCCGTCGTACTCGCGCTCGGTGACGATGCGATCCATCGTTTCTTCGAGCTTCTTCAACGAATCGAAACGCACGTGTCGCAGGGCGACGTACTTCTTGACGGGTTCGAGTGCGATCTTCAATCGCGTCGAATAGCCAAGTGTGCCGTAGGAATTGGGGAAACCGAAGAACAGTTCGGCGTGTTCGCCGTCCGGCGTTGCGGTGATGATCTCGCCGCTCCCGGTCAGTACGTCGATTTCGAGCACCGACTCGTGTGGCAGGCCGTTGCGGAACGAGGTGGACTCGATGCCCAGGCCCGTCACCGCACCGCCCAGGGTGATGGTCTTTAGTTGAGGTACGACCAGTGGCGCCAGACCGTAGGGCAGCGTCGCGTCGACGAGGTCTTCGTAGGTGCACATGCCGGCGACGTCGGCTGTGTGCGCCTGCGCATCGACGGCGATGACACCTGCCAGACCGCTGACGTCGAGGCCGGGGGCCGACGTCTTGGCGCGAGCGCGGAACAGATTGGATGTCTTCTTTGCCAGGCGTACAGAAGCATCGGCGGGAATGGCGCGGTATGACGCGAGTAGGCGTTCGACGCCTTCTCTGTGCTGCTCGAACCCCATTTCACGCGCAGCATCGGAACCCGGGCCTTGCTTTGTCCGGATTCGATCTAACTTCTGAACTACCCCATTGAACGAGAGAGTCACACCCTGACGCTATCGGTAGTTGCGTGTGCAAGCTATCCGGAGGGGTATTAATGCCCGAATTTGATCGAGTTGTTGCAATCGAACTCGGTAAATGCTCCGAGTGGTGAACCAGCTCACACGGAATGGGTAGATGGTCGAGATACCCGGGCGCAGCAGGCAGTATGGAAAGGAATATCTGCGCAGTTCGAGGTGCGGATTCGGGTAGTCATTCGCGGTATCGAGCCGCGTTGGTCGAGCAAGGAGACGTAGGGCATATGGGTCAGGTCAATGCAATGAGTTCGATAGTCGTCACAGCAGCACCCGACAAGGTGCTCGCGGCGCTCGCGGACTACGAGACGGTTCGCCCGCGGATCCTGTCCGAGCAGTACCTCGACTACAAGGTCGTCGAAGGCGGCCAGGGTGACGGCACCGTCGCGCAGTGGACGCTGAAGGCGACGGAAAAGCGCTCGCGCAACGTCAAGGCCACCGTTACGGTCGACGGCAACGTCATCACCGAGAAGGACGCGAACTCCAGTCTCGTCACCACCTGGACCGTTGCCCCCAACGGCACCGGAACGACGGTGACGACGCTCACCCAGTGGCAGGGTGCCACCGGTATCGGCGGATTCTTCGAGCGCACGTTCGCCCCGAAGGGTCTGCAGCGCATCCAGGCCCAGGTCCTGGACAACCTCAAGCGCGAACTCGTCTAACTGATCCTGCATCACCGAGATGGCGTCGTACCTTCACCGGTACGGCGCCTTCTTTCATGGGCCGGTAATGATCCGCCCCAATTCGGTGAGTGCGGGGTTTCTGCTTTCCCAGTAGTCGCTGTGAACTCCGAACCCAGGCTGCCCGGGTGATCCGGCGAATATCTGCGCGCCGAATTCCGGATCCGACGGGTCGAACCCGTGGACTCCGAGGATCTTGGGGATCAATTGGACCGGATCCCAGAAGGCCGTCGTCGAATGAACATGGCGCGCCACCTCGTCCGAGTCGACGCCGTCCAGGCTCAGTTCGTTCACGCGCTCGACATCGACGCCCGGACTTGCGACAAAAACCAGTTCGTCGACATCGAGAGAAGCGCCACGGGTAGTCGCAGCACCGACGACGGTGCTGCCGTAGGAATGACCGATCACCACGTTGTGCGACGGCTGACCGTCATGCGAGGTTCGTAACCCGTCCTGGAAGCTGTCCAGCCTCGGCGCCGCGGAGTTGGCGTACCGATCCGAGGCTGCATCGGGAATGCCTGGGGGAGCGTCGTATCCGGACCACAGGATCACTGATGTGGCTTCCGTTGGCGCCGCCGCGACCGCCGCGTCGTACATGGCCTTGGTTCGTTGCAGATCTCCGCCGACGTCCGACAGCCCGGAGCCGGTTCCGGGAACCAGTGTTGCGACGTTGTCGGCGGCATCGGGATTACCGACTGCCACTACGGCGTGCCCATCCGTGACCGAGAGAAGGAACGTGTCCGGTCGCAGTTCGCCGCGCACGGCCGTGTATCCGGCAGCTACCGTTCGATCCGGCAACTGCTCGAGCGCAGAGAGGTACCGCCGGTTGTAGTAGTCCCGGTCGAGAGCGGGAAGGCCGTCGCGGCTACCGATGGACGGATCCCACCTCGCCAACGCGTCTTTCTCGTTGGGAGTGAGCGATTCCCACAGTCGGTGTAACTCCGTTGGTGTCCCGGGGAGTGTCGACCTCCCATCGATGATGTCGACGACAGTGCGGTTGAGGCGATCAGTCTGATTGCCAAGGAGTGATCCGATCTCCCGGAATGCCTCACCCAGAGCAGTCGCGGCCCGGTTGTCTTCATCGTCGAGTGCCGTCAATGCAGTGGAGATCCTCTGCTGAAAAATCTCTGCTGCCGTGGCGTTTTCGGAATCTTGCATGACGTCGGCCAGATTCCACGGCTGCTTCGTCTCAGGCGCCGATACAGCTCCACTGTCTGACACCGTCAAGCCGTGTTCGAGAGTCGCCTCCTCGACCAGGTCCAGAACTGATTTTCGCGCCGCCCCGATCGTATTGGCCGCCCCGCCATACAGATCCGCAACTACGCGAACCGCAATCGACAGCCGCGACGAGGAAAGCGAGATGCCAGACCACTGCACTGCCGCCGCGCTCGACGCTTGTCCCTGCCAGAATTCGCGGACGGCGTCGATGCTGCGTCCGGCGTCATTGCCGAGAGCTTCGATCTGCCGGTCGATGTCGATCAGTTCCGAAGTGCTCGTGCGCAATTTCTCCGGTGACCACGTTCGAAGCTGAGCGACGGTGGGCTGCATCAGTAGGCTCCGCGCAGTTCGGACACCACTTCGCCCTCGGCAGCGTCGTACAGACGTGCTGCGGCAGCGGTTCCCGACGCCATGAGTCCCAATTGCGTAGCCAGGTACCGGTACGCGTCGGCGATGACGCCGGCATTCCCAGTCGACACAGCCGCGACAGCGGACGAGTTCAGGGCCGCCGCGGCTTCGAAAATCGGGCCGGCGGAATCGATCCCCGAGATCTGATCCGCAATTCGAGACAGATCAGCTGAAAGTTGCTGCAGAGCAGCGAAATCTACCTGAAGTATCGGCCCCATGGCAGAACCGTATCCAGGTGAGCTGGCTAGCGGGACGGTGCCGAGTTTCCTGTGGACAATCGGGATTTCTCCACAGTAGCGAGGTCAGGGGGTTGTCAGGAAGGCGGTGACTCCGCTGGTGACGGCGGTTGCGTACTCCTGCTGACCGTCCGGGCTCGTCATGCGCGCTGCCTCGTCGGCATTTCGCATGTTGCCGAGTTCGACCAGAATCGACGGCCGCTGCGAAAGATTGAGACCCGTCAGATCGGCGCGTGGCGCCAACCCGCCGTCACCGATGTAGGTCGACGGGGTGAGCCCGGCGGTGACGAGTGAGTCGCGCATGGTTTCGGCAAAGGCGACGGACGGGCCGGCCTGCACCGTGTTCAGCGGGGGCGCGGAGTAGCAGACGTGGAAGCCCTCGGCCCCCGCTGCTGCGCCGTCCGCGTGAATGCTCACCACTACGTCGGCGCCGGAGGAATTGGCAGCTTCGGCACGTGCGTCGACGCATGATCCGACGCTGACGTCATCGGGTCGACTCAGGACGACAGTTGCGCCTTGGCTTTCGAGCTCGCTCTTGACCAGGCTCGCGACTTCCCAGTTGAAGGTGTGCTCGGGGAACCCGGCATCGGTGTTGGTGCCGGTGGTCTGGCAGTTCTTGGTGCCGCCGCGGCCCGTGGGGACCTGGGTGTTGATGCTGTCGTCGTTCGCCCCGCTGTGCCCGGGGTCGAGGAAGACGACCTTGCCGGTGAGCGCAGCGGTGACGTCAGCGGCGACAGTGCTGAGCGGAGACACCTCGACCGAAGTCGTGGCCTCGGCAGTCTCGGTCGGAATCGTGCACGCAGCGCTCAGAAGCCCAGCCCCGACCACGGCGATCAGGGCAGTGGAGCGGAACACACGTGATGCCATGTTTGACCTACCTGACGGTTTTACGGTGTCTGACTGGTTCCGGCGCACCCGCTCACGGTAGCGCGCACCGACTACGCTGGTGGGGATAACTCTGTAGAAAGGACCGCTCGTGCAACCAGGTGGAGCACCCGACATGTCTGCTCTGTTGGCTCAGGCTCAGCAGATGCAGCAGCAATTGATGGCGGCGCAGCAGGAAATGGCTCAGGCCGAAGTGACCGGTCAGGCCGGTGGCGGACTGGTTGTCGCCACGGTCAAGGGCACCGGCGAGGTTGTCGGTTTGCAGATCGACCCCAAGGTCGTCGACCCCGAAGACGTCGAGACGCTGCAGGATCTGGTGATCGGCGCGATCGAGGACGCTTCGCGCAAAGCACAGGAAGTCGCTGCTGAGAAGCTCGGCCCGTTGGCCGGCGGACTCGGCGGAGGCCTTCCCGGTCTCCCCGGCTTCTAGAAACGAGAACGCGTGTACGAAGGTCCGGTTCAGGATCTGATCGACGAACTCGGGAAGCTTCCCGGAGTCGGGCCGAAGAGCGCTCAACGCATCGCTTTTCACCTGCTCTCCGTGGAGCCTCCCGAGATCGACCGTTTGAAAAATGCATTGCAGCGCATCCGTGACGGCGTTCAGTTCTGCACGGTGTGCGGAACTGTGTCCGATCAGGAGAAGTGCCGCATCTGCGCCGACGCACGTCGCGATCGCACGGTGATCTGCGTCGTGGAGGAACCGAAGGACGTCCAGGCTGTCGAGCGAACCCGTGAGTTCAAGGGTCGCTATCACGTGCTCGGCGGTGCGCTCAATCCGCTCTCGGGGATCGGGCCGGACCAGTTGCGCATCCGGGAGTTGTTGGCTCGCATCGCAAATCAGGAGGACGGCGTCGACGTGTCCGAGGTCATCATCGCCACCGACCCCAACACGGAGGGTGAGGCGACAGCTACCTATCTCGTTCGCATGATGCGAGACATTCCGGGGCTGACGGTGTCTCGGTTGGCTTCGGGTCTTCCGATGGGTGGCGATCTCGAATTCGCAGACGAGTTGACGCTGGGTCGGGCATTGTCCGGCCGTCGTGAATTGTCGCGGAACGCTTGATGAGCGGCACGGAGCAAGGTCAGCAGGTGCGTCGTACGTCCGAGCAGACGCGTGCGCAGATCATCGCGTCGGCCGGGAAAGCATTCGCGACTCGGCCGTACCGCGAAATCACGCTCAAGGACATCGCCGAAGACGCAGGCGTCAGCGCTCCGCTGATCATCAAGTACTTCGGTTCCAAAGAGCAGTTGTACGACGAGTTGGTCGACTTCCGGGCAGCGGCGGTCACGGTCTTCGACGCCCCGAACGACTCGCTCGGCGAGCGCATGGTCTCGCTGTTCACCAAGCCGTTGGAGTCGTACAAGCCGCTGTCCATGAGCTTGTTGTTCATGAGCGGCGTCAGTGAAGAGAGCAACCGCAAGCTGCGCGAGAACTATTCGACGCAGATGATCGACACCCTCGCCGCTCGCCTGTCCGGCCCCGACGCGAGATTGCGCGCGGAACTGGCGATGTCGATGGTGGTCGGAGTGGCGATCATGCGCCGACGGATGATGGCCGGCCATGCCACCGGCACCCAGGACGAAGTGGTTGCGCTGTACGCACCACTTGTCCAAAAGCTGCTCGACGGGTGAGCGGCATCACAATTCTTGCTTGGTAAATATCCGTTCACCTAATGTAGGTGAACGGATATTTACCTAGTGGGAACAGGCGGTGTGGGGTGACGACGCTCGACCGTCCGCCGGGCACGCCTGCAGCCACCACCCCCGACGCGAGTCTTGCGCAGCCGCGCTCCCGCTTCCTCTTCCCCATCGTTGTCGCCGCCGCCGTGTTCCAGGCTGTTCTGCAGACGGTCATCGTTCCACTGCTGCCGGAGTTGCCGCACTTCACAGGCGCTGGACGCACGGCCGTGTCCTGGCTGGTGACCGTAACGCTGCTGGTCGGCGCCGTCGTCACTCCCATTTTCGGCCGGCTTGCCGACATGTTCGGCAAGAAGAAGATGCTTCTGGTTGCCTTCTCGATGATGACTCTCGGCTCGATGTTGTGTGCGCTGTCGTCGGACATCGCTGTCCTCATCTTCGCGAGAGCGTTGCAGGGAGCCGGGTCGGCGGTCATCCCCATCGGAATCTCCATGCTGCGTGACGAATTGCCACGCAACAAGGTCAATGGCGCAGTGGCCATGATGAGTTCGACGCTCGGCGTCGGAACCGCTTTGGGCATACCGTTTTCTGCGATGATCGCGCAGTACTCGAACTGGCACGTCCTGTTCTGGGTAACCACCGCCATCGGGCTGTCCGTGACTCTTGCTGCGGTGCTGTTCATTCGAGAGTCCGAGCCGAATCCGTCGGGAAGATTCGACGGCGTCGGGGCTGTCGGTCTGAGCGCCGCGATGATCGCTCTGCTCGTGCCGATCACTCAGGGGTCGAGTTGGGGATGGACCAGCGGAGCGGTGATCTCCATGCTGGCCGCGTCGGCGGTGCTGTTCACGCTCTGGGTAATTCAACAGCGGCGCAACGTCAATCCGCTGGTCGACGTCCGCGCTCTCGTGAAACGTGCGGTGTTGATCCCGCATCTGGCGGCTCTGCTGGTCGGGTTCGCATTTTTCGGGAACACACTGATCACTACACAACTCCTCCAGGGGATGAAGGGGCCGGGCGCCGGGTACGGCCTGTCGATCATCGCGGCGGCGCTCTGCCAGATTCCGGCGAGTATCGCGATGGTGCTGTTCTCACCGGTTGCGGTGCGGATCACCGACCGCTTCGGTTCACGGACCGCGATGTTGACCGGTGCCGTGTTCCTCGCCGGCGGGTACGGGATTCACGCAGTTGCCGGTAAGCCACTGTGGGGAGTGGTTGCAGCACTGGGTATCACAGCAGTCGGGACCGCCATCGTCTACAGCACGCTCTCGCTGCTGATTCTGGTTGCCGTGCCTCGACAGCGACTGGCTGCAGCCAACGGGGTGAACTCACTTCTGCGGACGTCCGGAAGCACGATCTGCAGCGCGACGGTGGCAACGATCCTCGCCGCGTTCGTGATCAGCGGTTCGGAACATTCCACGTCGTGGACCGGGTTCTCCGTCGCCTACCTGGTGTGCGCGGGCTGCGCGGTGGTCGTATTCGCGGTGTCGATCCTGTTGCCGCAGGGGCGAACCCCGAAACATCTGGACCTGCCGGATCTCGTCAGGCGACCCTGAATCCCGAGAGGAAGAGTGTGATCATCAGATCCGCGAACTCTTCGGTGGTGTATTTCTGGCGGTCCGGCCAATGCGTGGTCGACCACAGGGTGTCTCGTACCGATCGATAGAAAATCTCCGGGGCCACGTCTTTGCGGAAGATTCCCTGATCGACGCCTTCGGCGATCGCTTTCATCCAGTGCTCGCGGACTTGGCGGGAAGGTCCGTCGACGGATTGCAGGAGATCGTTGTCGCGTAGATACGCCCGATCGTTCTGGTAGATCGCCGTCGGGTGCGGGTGCAGTTCGATGACGACCAGGGTCTCGCGGATCAGGCCGCGTAGGACGTCCTCGGGGTCGTTCGCCGTCTTCTCCACCTGATCGAAGCGGAGTTGAATGTCGGTGATGAAGCCGCGCATGAGCTCGGCGACTATCGCATTCTTCGACTTGAAGTAGTGGTAGAGGCTGCCCGAGAACACACCAGCGGCGTCGCCGATCTCGCGAACGGTCGTGGTGGCGACACCTTTCCTGGCGAACAGCTCGGCTGAGCTCTCCAGGATCTTCTCCCGACGATCTGGTGATGCCACTGAAATCTCCACTGGTTGTCGGTCCTGCTCAGGGCAGGGTTTCGCGGGTGCCGGGCTGCCGGCGTCGAACGTAGCGCAATCCTGCCTGATGGCTCCGGCTCGAACCAATTCGTCGGTGAGATCGCGTGTTTCCACTTCCGGATTCCTATGCTAGCTTCAAAATCAAGCGCTTGCTCAACTTTCGTTCACGGAGGATTTCAGTGCAGAGCCTGCAGACGCAGTTTCCGAATTTCATCGGCGCAGAGGCCGAACCACCCCGCGTCGCCCGCTACGCCGTCAACGAGGCGATGATCCGCAACTGGGTCGAGGCACACGACGACCGCAACTCGATCTACGTCGACGCCGAAGCTGCTCGCAGCACCGGTCGTCGAGACGTCGTCTGCCCACCCGCGATGATCTCGACCTGGGTGATGGCGGGCTACCGCCGCTATCGGCAGGTCCAACAACTTCGCGCCGACGGAGCCTCCGAGGATTTCGCCTATTCACGACTACTCGGGCTGTTGGACGAGGCCGGCTACACGTCCGTAGTCGCGACCAACGTCGAGCAGGAGTATTTCGCGGAGTTGAGTCCCGGAGACCACGTCACCGCATATTTCACCATCGAAGCGATCTCACCGTTCAAACAGACGGCTCTCGGTCACGGGTGCTTCATCACTCTGTTCAAGAAGTACGTGGACCAGGACGGAAAGACGCTGGTCGAAGAGCGCTTTCGACTGCTCAGATTCAAACCAGATGCCCAGACAGATACCAAGCCCGAAGCCCAGGAGGTAATCGCATGAGCGAGACTGGCTCCCGCCACACCGCGGTGCCGAGACTCACCGTCACCGACGACAACGATTTCTTCTTCTCCGCGGCCAAAGAGGGTCGCCTCGAGATCCAACGGTGTGCGGATTGCAAGACTCTGCGCCACCCGCCAGCGCCCGCCTGCCCGGAATGCCGCTCGTTCAGTTGGGACACAGTCGAATCCACGCGGCGATGCACGTTGCACAGCTTCACGGTCATTCATCACCCGAAGGATCCTGCCTTCGAGTACCCGCTCGCCGTCGGACTCGTCGATCTCGAAGAAGGCACGCGTCTGGTTGCCGACATCGCGGGCATCGATCACGAGGAACTCGAATTCGGTATGGAACTCGAAGTGGCGTTCTCCGAGCACGCTCACGGTGAGATGCTGCCGCAACTGAGGCGACGGGGATCGGTGCAATGACGAATCTTTCTGATTACGAGGTAGGTTCGACCCTTCCCAGCCTCGAACTGCCGTTGGACCGAACGCTCATCGTCGCCACGGCGATCGCTTCTCAGGATTTCGAGGACGTGCATCACGATCCGGGCAAGGCGCAGGATCGCGGAACTCCCGACATCTTCATGAGCATCAACACCACCAACGGGCTCATCGACCGCTACATCACCGACTGGTCAGGCCCGGGATCGCGAATCGTCAAAACATCACTACGGCTTGGTGTTCCGAACTTTCCCGGAGACACCATGACGTTCACCGGCAAAGTGATCGACACCGACGGCCGGACGCTCACCGTGACGGTTCTCGGCAAGAACGCTCGCGGAACGCACGTGACAGCCGACGTGACTCTCGAACCGGCGGAAAGGGTAATCGCATGACACGAGGATTTTCGAGGCAAGCCGCCATCGCCGGGATCGGCGCCACCGAGTTCTCCAAGAACTCCGGCCGCAGTGAATGGCAGTTGGCGTGCGAATCCGTGATCGCCGCGCTCGACGATGCTCACATCGAGGCAGAAGAGGTGAACGGATTTGCACTGTTCACCATGGAGAACAATCCCGAGATTGCGGTCGCACGCGCTCTCGGGATCCCGGAACTGACGTTCTTCAGTCGTATTCCACACGGCGGCGGCGGTGCCTGCGCACCGGTTCAACAAGCCGCGCTTGCCGTCGCCAGTGGTGTCGCCGACGTCGTGGTCGTCTACCGTGCCTTCAACGAAAGATCAGGTCACCGATTCGGCGCCGGGCCACCACCCTTTGCGTACAACGCGTCGACGGACCAGGAGTATCGGAACTGGATCAACCCGTACGGGCTTCTGACGCCGGCGCAGCAGGAAGCCTTCCTCGCCAAGCTCTACATGCACAAGTACGGGGCAACCAGCGCCGACTTCGGTCAGATCTCGGTTCTCTCACGCAAGCATGCCGCGAACAACCCGAAGGCCTGGTTCTACGAACGCCCGATCACCATCGAGGATCATCAGAACTCGCGCATGATCGCCGACCCCATCCGCCTGCTCGACTGCTGTCAGGAAAGTGACGGCGGACAGGCGCTGGTCATCGTCAGCGCGGAGCGCGCCCGCGACCTGCCGCACAAACCAGCGATCATCAGCGGTGCTGCGCAAGGTGTAGGTCCACAACAGATTTCGATGAGCAGCTACTACCGCGAAGACATCGACAGCATGCCGGAAGTCGAACTCGTGGCGCGCCAACTGTGGGACCAGGCCGGTATCGGCCCGGACGACATCGACGCCGCAATTCTCTACGACGCCTTCACCCCGATGGTTCTGCTTCAACTCGAGGAGTACGGATTCTGCGGTCGAGGCGAGGCAAAAGACTTCATCGCCGACGGCAATCTCGAGCTGGACGGTCGCCTGCCGATCAACACCCACGGCGGTCAACTCGGTGAGGGATACATCCACGGCGTCAACGGTATTGCCGAAGGTGTACGCCTGATCCGCGGCACTTCCACCAATCAACCCACCAAAACTCTGGACAACGTGCTCGTGACCGGCGGCTCTCCCGTCCCGCACAGTGCGCTCGTCCTCTCGGCAGATCGCTGAATTTGCCGCCAATTCGAGAAAGCAGGAACCAGATGAGTGAGCGGATCACCTACGCCAGGGCTACACACGGCGAGGAAGAAATACAGGCGGTTGTCGACGTCTTGCGCAGCGGGCATCAAGGATTGCGCATCGGCAAGAACGTCTTCGAGATGGAAGAACGTATCGCGGCCTTGGCAGGCAAGAGGTTCGGCGTCATGTGCAACTCGGGATCCTCGGGTTTGTACTTGGCAGTCGAGCTGCTCGGACTGCCTGCGGGAAGCGAGATCATCACGTCGCCGTTGACGTTCTCCACCGACATCGCACCGATCGTGCGTGCCGGTCTGGTGCCGGTGTTCGTGGACGTGGAACCCAACACGTTCAACGTCGACGTCACCAAGATCGAGGCAATGGTCACCGAAAAAACCGGTGCCATCCTCATGCCGAACCTCGCCGGCAACTGCCCGGACTGGGACGTCATTCGTGACATCGCAGATCGTCACGGACTCAAGGTGATCGAGGATTCGTGTGACGCGATCGGTGCCACGCTCCGCGGCACTCCCACCGGCTCCCGGGCGGACATCGTCGTCACCAGTTTCTCGATGGCACACATCATCACGTGCGCGGGAACCGGCGGAATGGTGTGCGTCGACGACGAAGCCAGCCGCGACAAGGCGCTCCTGCTTCGCCGCTGGGGCCGTCGCAGTGAGCCGAATCTGTTCGGTAGTACCAAGTCCGGCCGAGTCTTCCGTGAAGAACTCGACGGCGTCGACTACGACAACGACTTCATCTTCGAGCTCATGTCATGGAACTTCGAGCCCTCCGAACTCGGCGCAGCTTACGGAGTCGTGCAGCTCGACAAGCTGGAAGAGAACTACAAGACGCGTAAGGCAACGTTTGCGGCCTTCACGGCGGCATACGGCGCCCATCCTGAATTCTTCACGACGCCGGTAGAACTCGACGGTCTCGACACGGCGTGGCTGTGTTACCCGGTGATGATCAACGAGAACGCCCCCTTCACGCGCAGCGACCTGCAGGAAGCCATCGAGGCCGACGGTATCGACACACGAACTGTGTGGAGCGGCAACGTCACTCGTCACCCGATGATGAACAACATCGAGTTCCGTCAGCCGGCCGAAGGATTGCCGGAAGCCGACGCGGTTTTCGCCCGAGGAATGACACTCGGCATGAGTCACGGCCTGCGTGAAGACGAAGTTGCCCGGATCGCGGAGAGCATCAATCGCTTCGCCTCGAAGTTCAAATAGCATGACGAGGCGCTTTGACGGCCGCCGAGCGCTTGTCACCGGTTCCAGTCGCGGAATCGGTGCGGGCGTCGCAGAGCGACTGGCAGCCGAGGGTGCCGACGTCGCCCTCGTGGCTCGGACGCTCGGCACGCATGCAACCCTGCCGGGCAGTCTCGAAGAGACTGCGGCTCGAATTGCCAAGTACGGAACCAAAGTCGAGATAGTTGTCGCAGATCTGACGGACGAGCAGCAGCGCGACACGGTGGTGCCGCTGGCGATCGAGAAGCTTGGCGGGACGATCGACATCCTGGTGAACAACGCGGCAGCGGCGATCTATCAGCCGCTGTCGGATTACCCACTGCGGCGGCGACGTTTGATGTTCGAGGCAAATGTCCATGCACCGCTCGATCTGATGCAAGCCGTGGTGCCGGGGATGGTGGCAAACGGATACGGCTGGATCGTGAACGTGTCCAGCGGCACCGTCAAACCGTGGCATGGCCCGCCGTTCACGTGGGTCGAACCGGGAACTGCCATGACCGTGTACGGCGCGTCCAAAGCAGCGCTCAACAGGATGAGCAACGGCATGGGCGTGGAACTTTACGGCCAGGGGGTTCGCGTCAACACGGTTCAACCGCGGGCAGCGGTGCTCAGTGAGGGCGCCAGAGTCCTGGTCGGTGAGACTATCCGGCCGGATCAGGTCGAATCTATGGAAGAAATGGTGGAAGCGGTCACAGCGCTGTGTGATTGCGACACCGAGTTCACCGCGCGCTCGAGCGTCAGCTTGGACCTGATCGACGAGTGGTCCCTGACCGTACGCGGTCTGGACGGAACGGCACTACGAACCGAGGAGTTGGCATGAAGCCCGTCATCGTGGACGCAGCACGAACGCCGTTCGGCAAGCGTGAGGGTTGGCTGTCCGGAGTCCACGCGGCGGAGCTGTTGGGTTATGCGCAGAGAGGCGTGCTGGATCGGGTGGGCGTGGATCCTGACGCGGTCGACCAGGTCATCGGCGGCTGTGTGACGCCTCTCGGTGAGCAGTTCGGAAACATCGTGCGTACGTCCTGGATGCATGCGGGCCTTCCGTTGAAAGCGGGTTGCACCACGATCGACGCGCAGTGCGGCACAGCGCAGCAATCGGTGCAGTTGATCGCCGGGCAGATTGCCATCGGTGCAGTCGACGTGGGTGTGGCGTGCGGTGTCGAGTTGATGTCCCGCGCTCCGTTGACGTACAAGGTGGGTACCGGTCTGGGAACGCCGCGTCCGGAGTCGTGGTCACTCGATACCGTCGACCAGTACACCGCGGCCGATCGGATTGCTGTCAAGCGCGGTTTCAGCCGCGAGGATCTCGACGCCTTCGGGCTGCGCTCGCAGCAGCGGGCGGCGGCGGCGTGGGAGGCAGGCCGATTCGACTCGCACATCATCGATGTGGTCGCTCCGGGCTCTGACGTTCCGGTTCATCGGGATCAGGGTCTGCGCGAATCGAGTCTCGAAGGGCTCGCGAAGCTGCGCACCGTTCGAAAGGGCGGATTGCACACCGCTGGAACGTCTTCGCAGGTCTCGGACGGTGCGAGTGCAGCTCTGCTGATGTCAGAGGATCGAGCCAAGGCCCTCGGCGTGCGGCCGAGCGCAAAGATACTGGCGCAGTGCGTCATCGGCGGTGACACCGAGTTCATGCTCGACGGTCCCGTCGACGCGGCAAACATCGTGCTCGGACGCACCGGGCTGACAATCGACGACATCGATCTGTTCGAGGTCAACGAGGCATTTGCTTCGGTACCGATGTCGTTCGCGCAGGTTCACGGCGTCGATCCCGAATTGCTGAACGTCAACGGTGGTGCAATCGCACTGGGCCACCCGGCCGGTGCAACCGGAATCAGACTGTTGGCCAATGTCATCGACGAACTGGAACGCCGGAACAAGTCCATCGCACTGATCGCGATCTGCGCGTCCGCCGCAACCACCTGCCTGATTCTCGAACGCATCTGACAAGAACCGAAGATTGAGGAACCTGCCATGGCACTACCCCTGCTCGAAGATCACCGTGACCTGGCGGAAGCGGTAGCCGCATTCGCGAACCGCTTCGGTGGAATCGCCGATACGCGGAGCAACGTCAAGAGGTACGCCGCCGGTGATCGGCCGGACTCGTGGGATGGGTTGGTCCGTCAGGGCCTGCACGCAGTGCACCTGCCGGAGCAGTACGGCGGTGACGGGGCGGGTCTTGCCGAACTTGCAGTGGTAGTCGAGCAATTGGGTGATGCGCTCTATCCGGGACCGTACGTTCCGACGGTCATCGCGAGCGGCATTCTCGCAACAGCTGCGGGCCCGGCTGCGGAAACAATGCTGACCGAATTGGCCGCCGGTGCAACCGGAGCAGTCTGCACCGGAACGAGATTGCGCGCGGCTCGCAGCGACGCTGGGTGGACAGTGAGCGGTTCTGCCGACCCAGCTCTAGGTCTGCCCGGAGCTGATGTCGTTCTCGTCCGGGCGAACAGCGAAGACTGCGAGTTGTGGTTCCGGCTCGAACCGTCGACTTCCGCTGCGGTGGTGATCGAAGACGGGGTGGATCTGACACGGTCGATCGGAACACTGACGTTGACCGATCACCAGGTCGAGGCTGGGCTGATCGTCGACGGCCTCCAGGCGCACCGAACCGAACTGATCGTCAACACGGTGTTGGCTGCGGAGGCGAGCGGTATCGCCGGGTGGGCGCTACGGACCGCAGTCGACTATGTGAAGTCCCGGCAGCAGTTCGGCCGTCCGGTCGGAAGCTTCCAGGCAGTTCAGCACAAGGCGGCCATGATGTTGGTTCGCTCCGAGATTGCCTGTGCCGCAGCGTGGGACGCCGCTCGATCCGAAGAGCACGACGAGGATCAGCAGAAACTTGTCTCGGCTCAAGCTGCGTTGGCCGCTTTGCCCGTCGGCATCGAGAACGCCCTCGAATGTGTAACTTTGCTCGGCGGAATCGGATTCACTTGGGAGCATGACGCGCATCTGTACTGGCGCCGGGCGATCAGTATCGCGGCAGTGGCGGGTTCCGAGGTGAAGTGGGCACACACATTGGGAGACCGGTCCGCCGATTCGGAACGGGATTTCTCCTTTGTCGACCCGGAAATGCTGCCGGAGTTACGAGAGCAGGTTCGGAGGGTTCTGGACGAGGTTGCGCTGCTGCCTGACGACGGAACCACCAGCGCGAGTTGGGCGCCGGCCAAGGGGCGCGCTCGACGCGCCCGATTTGCCGACGCCAAACTGGTTGCCCCGCACTATCGGGCGCCGTACGGGCTCGGAGCGGGGCCGAGGGAACAGGCCGTCATCGCACATGAATTCGCGATGCGAGGTTGGGCTCAACCGTCCACGGTGATCGGGGAATGGGTGCTGCCCACGATTCTCGAACACGGCGACGCCGAGCAGCAGGACAGGTTCGTCGAGCCTTCGCTGCGCGCCGACATCATCTGGTGCCAGCTGTTCAGTGAGCCGGGCGCGGGATCAGACCTGGCCGGTCTGAGCACGAAAGCGCGCAAGGTCGACGGTGGCTGGGTCCTGTCAGGTCAGAAAGTGTGGAACTCGGGTGCGCACGAGGCAGATTGGGGAGTATGCCTGGCGCGTTCCGACGCGGACGCTCCGAAACATCGTGGGCTGTCGTACTTCCTGGTCGACATGACCTCGAAGGGCGTCGACGTACGTCCGCTGAAGCAAGCCACCGGCAAGTCGGAATTCAACGAGGTATTCCTCGACGAGGTCTTCGTCCCGGACGACTGCCTGGTGGCCGAACCTGGGCAAGGGTGGAAACTGGCTGCGACAACGCTGTCCAACGAACGCTTGAGCATGGGCAGCACGCTGCACCACGGTTCGAGTCGGTTGTTCCGTCAGGTGATTGCCGACGCGAGCCACGACTGCCCCCGCGAAGATGCAGTGGAAGGCCTCGGCCGCAGTATCTCTCGTGAGTTGGCACTGTCCGCGATGAATCTGCGCGGAGTGTCGGCGCGACTGGCGGGTCAGGAACCGGGCGCCGAGATCAGCGTGTCGAAGGTGTACAACGCCCTGGCGCAGCGCGAGGGCTCGCGGGACCTGTTGCGACTGCTCGGACCGCGCGCCGCAGTTGTCGACCCGTCGGCGAATTACGCGATAGACCACATCGGACTTCCCTCGATTCTGTTCGGCGGCGGAACCGTCGAAATCCAACTCAACGTCATCGCGCAGCGCGTACTCGGCCTGCCGCGTTCGTAGATCTTAGGAGCTTCACCATGTACTTGGATTTGTCGGAGGAGTCGAAGACTCTGCGCAAGGAATTGCGCGCATACTTCGCAGAGATCATCAACGACGAAGACCGCCGTGCTCTCGTGGATCAGACCGAAGGCGGCCCCGTCTTCGATCGCATCCTGCGCCGGATGGGTAAAGACGGTTGGCTGGGCTTGGGGTGGCCGGAGGAATTCGGCGGTCGGGGTGAGAACCCCGAAGCTCTGTATGTGTTCTACGATGAGGTGATTCGCGCGAATGCGCCGCTGTCACTGGTCACGCTGAACACCGTCGGACCCGCTCTGATCAAGCACGGGACGCAAGCTCAGAAGGACTTCTTCCTGCGTCCGATCCTGGCGGGTGAATTGATCTTTGCCATCGGCTACACCGAACCCAATGCGGGCACCGATCTCGCGGCACTCGAAACACGCGCCCGCATCGAGGGCGACGAGCTTGTCATCAACGGCAACAAGATCTTCACCAGTGCGGGTGTGTTTGCCGACTGGGTCTGGCTTGCCGTTCGCACCGATCCTGACGCGCCGACGCATCAGGGCATTTCCGTGGTCTTGGTACCGACCAATTCGCCGGGGTTCTCGGTCACCGAAATTCACACCGTGGGCGGAATCAGCACTTCGGCAACCTATTACGAAGATGTTCGGGTGCCGATCAGCAATGTCGTCGGTGAGCTCAATCAGGGGTGGAAGCTCATCACCAACCAGCTCAACCACGAACGTGTTGCCCTGGCAGCACGCGGTGGCATCGCCAACGAGCTCTTCGCCGAGGTGGTCGAGTGGGCAAAGACGGAACCCGCCGGTGACGGCCACGTCTACGACATCGGCTGGGTACGTGAGAAATTGGCGGAAGTCTACGCGCTGCTCAGCGCCGCCGACCTGATGAACCTGCGACTGGTGGCGGACGTCGCCGCCAACACCTTGGGCGGCGGGGATTCGGCCGCGGCCAAGATCTTCGGTACCGAAGCCGTCGTCAGTGCGTACGGCATGCTGCAGGAAGTGCTGGGTGCCAAGGGCTTACTGCGCCCCGGTACACCCGGAGCGGTACTGGAAGGGCGGGTCGAGAACCTGGGTCGGCGCGCCCAGAACAACACCTTCGGTGGTGGTACCAACGAAGTGATGCGTGAAATTGTCGCCGCAAAATGCCTGGGCATGGCGCTTGCTGCGCGTCGCCGGCCCGCTGCACAGAACGAAAAGAGCTGACATGGAATTCGAATTCGACGACAACTTGTCCGCCGTGCGGGATCTGAGTGAATCGATCTTCTCGGCGAAGTCCGGAGTGGACCGACTGCGGGAAGTGGAGAGCACCAGCGGTTTCGACGCCGAACTGTGGAAGCTCCTCGCCGACTCCGACGTTCTGGGAATCGCTCTGCCGGAAGAGGTCGGGGGAGCAGGACTCGGAATGCTCGGCCTGGCCGCGGTGCTCGAACAACAGGGCCGCCGGGTCGCCCAGGTGCCGCTCTGGTCGGTGATTTCCACGGCGGCGCTGCCGATTTCCGAGTTCGGCAGCACGGAGCAGAAAGCGTCGTGGCTTCMGGGACTGCTCGACGGCTCGGTGATCGTCACCGGCACATTCGACACCGGCTACAACGCCGAGACGGCGGTTCGCGCCGAGCCGGCGCCTGACGGTTGGGTTCTGTCAGGCCACGTCGACTCCGTGCCTGCCGCGGAGTTCGCGGCCGCGCTGGTCGTTCCGGTGACGATGCCGGACGGCAGTGTCAGCGTCATGATCGTGCCCACGGACCGGGACGCGCTGGTGCGTACACCGCTTGCGGTGACGAACCGCGAGAGCAACAGTTCTGTGCAGTTCGACGGGGTTGCGGTTACTGCAGCTGACGCACTTCCCGCAGACGGCGCGGTGGTTCGAGACTGGACGTTGCGGCGTGCACGGGTGGCTCTTGCGGCCCTGGCTACCGGCGTCTGCGAGGAAGCGCTGGGGATGACGGCGAAATACACCTCCGAGCGAGTGCAATTCGGTCGTCCACTCTCGACCAACCAGGCAGTTGCCGTCCGGGCCGCCGACGCGTACCTCGACACCGAGAGCACAAGGTTGACCACGCACCGCGCTGCCTGGCTGATGGACAGCGGAGTCGAGAGTGAAGCGGAAGCAGCGGCGCTGGTCGCCAAATGGTGGGCGTCGCGCGGCGGCCTGCGTGTGGTGCACGCGACCCAGCACCTGCACGGCGGAATCGGAGCGGATGTCGACTATCCGATTCACCGCTATTTCCTGTGGGGACGGCAGATCGCCTTCACCTTGGGGAGCGTGGGGGCGATAGGCGCCGAACTCGCCGATCAGTTGGAAATCCGAGCCCAGATCGGGGCGTCGGCGTGAATATCTGAGACGACAGGTTGCAGTCACGGGCAGCGCGTCGGCAATCATCGCGCTACTCTGCCCTTCGTGAATCGCACCAGTTCGTTCATCCGGCCGTTGGTTCCGCGGGATCCGCACGAGCCGCATCGGGTGGCGACGCCGCTCGAGCTGCTCACCGACCTCTGCTTCGTCGTGGCGGTCGCTCAAGCGGCCACCGGTCTGCACCACGCGATCAGCGAAGGGCACGCGGCTTCGGGCGTCGGGCACTTCGCGATGGCGTTCTTCGCGATCTGGTGGACGTGGCTGAACTTCACGTGGTTCACCTCGGCGTACGACAACGACGACGGAATCGCCCGGCTGCTGACCATCTTCCAGATCCTCGGATCGCTGGTCCTTGCAGCCGGCATCGTCCGCTTCTTCAACGACGACGCCCTGCTCATCATCGTCGGCTACGTCATCATGCGAATAGCCCTGGTCATCCAATGGCTCAGGGTGTCGCGGAACGACCCCGAACATGCGCTCACGGCTCGTCGATACGCTCTCGGAATCGTGTTGGTCCAGATCGGTTGGATCGGTTTCTACTTCGTTCCGTCCGCCATTTACGTCCCGACGTTCCTGGTGTTGGTTCTGTGCGAATTCGCGGTACCGATCTGGTCGGAGAAGCCGGGCATGACGCCGTGGCACCCGCATCACATCGCGGAGCGGTACTCGTTGTTCTTCATCATCGTTCTGGGCGAGACGATCCTTTCGACCACCATCGCGATTCAGGACGCGGTCGACGGTGAGCATCCGGCAGCGCAGGTCACCTACGTCGTGATCGGCGGCATTCTGATTGTCTTCAGCCTGTGGTGGCTCTACTTCCAACGCAATGCAGGCGAAGTGATCGGCGGTGACAACGTCTCACCCTTCGTCTGGGGGTTCGGTCACTACTTCATCTTCGCCGCCGCTGCCGCCATCGGTGCGGGGTTGGCTTCGCGCGTCGACTTCTGGACTCATCACGGTGACGGCAGCGCGTTGGTGACGGGTGCTGCCGTCACCGTTCCGGTCGCGGTCATCCTTGCAGCGCTGTGGTTCATCCACATTCGACTACATGACTCCTCGGTACGCACCCTCATGCCGTTCTCGGTCGCGATCGTCGTCGTGCTCGGTGGTACCTACACCGCGGTGCCCGAACTGGTTGCGGGACTGGCCTGCGCCGCGCTGTTGGCCGTGGAACTGGTTCTGACCGAGGGGAAATCCGAAACCGTCTGAGCGCTCATTCGGCGGCAAGGAATATCGCCTTGGTGACGGCGACGGTCTCCAGCGGTCCCTTCGACGGTCCGACCAGCACGGTCCACCGATCTTCGGAACGATCGATCGGATAGGTGCTTTCGGCCCATACGATGGGTGTATCCGTCCCTTGCCCTCGGCAGGAGTAGGCGCCCGCCAGACGGGGGTCGGATTCGGCAGAGGGCCACGAACCGCCGTGCCGGACGCGGCAGAGAAGGCCGTTCTCGAGTTCGAGCCCGAAGGGAGTCGGGCCGGCGGGCGGCGGATAGGCCTCGACGCCGTCCACGCCTCGAGCGGTGATCAGTTCTGTTCCCCAGGGAAATTGCAGGCAGAGAATCGAATCGGGCTCCGGGCCGACCCAACACGCGTCCGCCCCGTCTGCGGTGCTTCCGCAGGTGATGACTCCCGGCGTGACGGCCGACTGAGATGCTCCGTAGCACTCGCTGATCTTCATGGCCGGTGTCTTGACACTCCAACCGGATTTGGGTTTGCCGGAACCGTCGACGGCAACAAGATTCACGATCTCGGTGGGTGTACCGCCCGCCGATGATCCCGCAGTCGCGGGCAAGCACCGGCAGAGGACTATGCGGGTGATAGTTCCCTCATCCGCTTTCTTGCCTTCGGGTGTGAAGGTGATGCGATACCCGGTTCCTGCTTCGGAGTCGGCCGGAAAGACTGCAACCGATTCGCCGTCGGAATTGGTTGTGGCAGTGAAGGGACCGTACAGTTCGGCGGCGCGCTGCATCTTCTGGCCGACGGCCAGTCCGTCCAGTGTGACAGCACCGGTCCGGGGTGCAATTTCGACGAGAACGCCATCGGTAAAGGTCAATTCGCAGTCTTGCCATTCGACCACCACCGTTCCGGTCTTCGATACCGACACCAGATCGCCGGCCGCTTTCCGTGCGTCCTCCACCGTCATGCCGATCCGAAGGTCACGGAAGCCGCTGGTGGAGAGTCGCTCCCGTGCGGATTCGGGATTCGAGGCAACCGCCAGCCGTGCGGTGAGTTGCGCTGCGTTGGCGGCGTCGATCGCCATGCCCCCGGTCGCGTCGGCGATGCACTTCAACTGGCCGGACGCAGCGGCGTCGAGCTTGAATCCGATTGTGTGGATAGTCAGGTCAGGATCGTGAGGTATCGCTTCCGTGGACTCACATGGAGGTTCGGTTGAGCAGGTGTCCTCTCCATCGGAGACGAGGATGATCGTGCGCTCGCCATCGGTCGGGAGTGCGGCGGCGGCTTGTTGAAGCGCAGCCATGATCGGCGTGTATCCCGACGCGGACAACCCGTCGATTCCCGCTGCGAATGCATTTCGATCGAGCGGTCCGAGTGGCACGACGGTCTTGATGTCGCGGCAACCCGCGTCCTTCTCGGCGTCGCTGCTACCTGTGGCGGTGCCGTACGCGATCAGACCGAGCGCTGTGTCGTCTGGAAGACCACTGACAAGAGTGTGAATCGCGTTCTTGGCGGCATCGATTCGAGGACCGGGAGCGTCGTCCTGCTTCATCGACCCCGAGGCGTCCAGGACGATGATGCTAGGCGCCGTTGCGCTCGCCTCTGAAACCGGATCAGCAGTGACACTTGCCTGCTGGGGCCCGCCTACTTCCTGGGTCCCACCTGCTTCTTTGGGCCCGCCACTGCCCTGCGTCGAACACCCGACGGCAATGATCGCAGTCGCCGCAATACAGATCGCCACACGAAGACGCATGGAATGAGGCTACGAGGTGCCGCCGCCCACCAACAGTCGTCCGAACGGACGACAGGCTCAGCGAATCGCGAGCCGCTCCTTGCGGAGCTTGTCGACCTCGGGCAGATGCAGGGGTTCGAGCTCGTTGACGCCCAAGGCCCGCATGAGCAGGAGGTCCGCGAGTTCCGGATTCCGGGCCAAGGCGGGTCCGTGCATGTACGTCCCGATCACCGAACCCTGCACGACGCCTTCGAATCCGTCACCGACGCCGTTTCCGACACCATGGGTGACACGTGCGAATCCAGAGGCTGAGCTACCCAGAGTTGTTCCGCCGCGGTGATTCTCGAAACCTGAGAGAGGTGCTGTGAGCCCGTCGATCAAGGGCTTCGTGATGACCTCGCCGATGGAACGCTTCTCCTGCGGAGAGGTCGTGACGTCGAGCATCGAGACACCGTCGACGCGTTCGCCGCTGGAGGTTTCGTACCAGTTGCCGAGCACCTGAATGGCAGCGCAGATCGCCAGAACCGGTGCGCCGCGCTCGGCGGCGCGTTGCAGGCCAGGGTATTTCGCGAGATGGCGCGTTGCGAGTCGCTGAGCGGAATCCTCGGCGCCACCCAATGTGTACACGTCGAGCGAGTCGGGGACCGGATCGCTCAAGGTGATGTCCACGATTTCGGCGTCGTACCCGCGCATCCGCAGACGCTGACGCAGGATCAGGGCATTGCCGCCGTCGCCGTAGGTGCCCATGACGTCGGGGAGAACCAGTCCGATGCGAATTGTCGAGTCAGACATTGCGAGACTCCTTCGCGATGGCGGTGTTGAGGTCACGGAAGGCTGTGTAGTTCGCCAGTACCTCCACGCGTCCGGGAGGGCAGGAAGCGATGGCGCGCAACGGATCCGGATCGAGGGTGTGCTCGACGCCTGCGTACGTGAGGCGAACGGCGAGATCGGTTCCGCGTTCGCCGGCGGCCACTACCTTGACGCCTTCGAAGTGTTCGAACTTCACGTCCCACAGCCAGGAGAGGTCCTCGCCGTCCGGCACCTGACCGTTCACCGCGATCACGAGTCCGTCCACCGTGGGATCGATCATCGACAGCGCTTCCTGCCAACCGGCGGGATTCTTCGCGAGCAGCATGTGGACGGAGTGCGGTCCGACCTCGACGGTGCTGTAGCGGCCGGCGACTTCCTGGACCGTCGACGCGGCGGCAACTGCCCCGACCGGATCTGCGCCCAAAGCAGCCGCAGCAGCTACGGCCTGAGCGGCGTTACCGCGGTTGGCTTTTCCGGGGAGAGTCAACGTCATCGGAATCTTCAGGCCGTCGGGGCCGTAGAGATTGTCGTCGTCGAGCCACCAGGTCGGCTCGGGCCGCGCGAAGTCGGAACCGGTACTGCGCCAGTGCTTTCCCTCCCACACGATGGGTTCACCGGTGCGCGGGCAGCTGACGGAATCGCCGGCCCAGCCGCCGCCGGCAGCAACCCACACGACGTTGGCGGCGTCGTATGCCACGGAGGTGACCAGTACGTCATCGCAGTTGGCGACGATCACCGCGTTCGGATGCGCATTGACGCACGCGCGGAGCTTCCGCTCGATCATGTTGATCTCGCCGACCCGGTCGAGCTGATCGCGGCTGAGATTGAGCAGCACGATCACTTCCGGGTTCACGGCGTCGGCTACGTGGGGGACGTGCAGTTCGTCGACCTCGAGTGCTGCCAGCGTTGCGTCCGTACGCGCGGCCAGAGCGGCCACGATCCCGGCATCCATGTTGGCGCCGTCGGCCTGCGTGGCGACGTCACCGAGTGTCGCGAGCGCTGCGGCGGTCATACGCGTGGTCGTCGACTTGCCGTTGGTGCCCGTGACCACGACGGTGCGCTTGCCGCGTCCGAGCTGAGTCATGAGCGTCGGGTCGATCTTGAGGGCGATCAACCCGCCGATCATCGAACCCTTGCCGCGACCGGCCTTCTGCGATGCCCAAGATGCTGCTGCGGCAGCTCGCATGGCGAGCTTTCCGCGCACTGTGATCGATAGTCCAGTTCCCACGGCCCGAGTTTGGCACAGGGCATCGTCAGACGCCGAGTCGCGCCGGTGGTGAGGCTGCAGGTGTGTCCGAGAAAACAGTGTTCGCGGGCTTGCGCCTCATCTGTGCGGCACTCGCTCCGGCGATCACGATGACTGCCCCGACCAGGGACAACGGGCTCGGATCCTCGTGCAGGAACAGCCAGGACGCGCCGATTCCCACTACCGGTACCAGCAAGGAGAGCGGCGCCACCATGCCGGCGGGATAGCGGCCCATGAGCATCGTCCAGAGCCCGGATCCGGCGATGGTGCCGAGCAGAATGATGTAGGCCAGCCCGACCAGTGACGGCCAGGCGTCGGCGCTGAACGCGGTGCCGAGCGCGTGCCATCCGACGGTCGGGCCTTCGACCACCGCTGACAGGGCGAGCATCGGCAACGGCGGGATGACGCACATCCACAGCATCAAGCGCATCGGTGCGGGCTCGCCGACGGTGTTCGCCGCGGCCAAGCGGCTGCCGAGATTGCCGAACGCCCAGGACAGACCGCCGAGGAGCGTGAGGATCACGGGCAGCAGTGCCGCGTGGTGTGAACGGTCCCAGCCGATCAACGACATACCGGCTACGGCGACGGCGATCCCGGAGACCTGCCAGACGCTGAGCTTCTCGCGGAGCAGGAACGCGCCGAGTAGGACGGTGAACGGCGCGGACGACTGCAGGACCAGTGATGCGAGACCCGTCGGCATCCCCGAATGCATCGCCCAGAAGAGGAAGACGAACTGGCCGAATCCGAAACCGAATCCGTAGAGCAGCAACCAACGGAGCGGTACCTGCGGACGCGGCACGAAGATGACCACCGGAATCGCGATGATCAGGAACCGCAGCGCCGCGAAGAAGAACGGCGGGAAATGATCCAGGCCGACGCGAATGGCCAGGAAGTTCAGACCCCACAAGACGATCACGGTCAGGCCGAGGAGACGGTCGCGGGGAGTCATGACGTTAATCGTGAGCCGTACGAAGCATCAGAACAAGCGAATATAGATGCACTATCCATGTAGTTTTGCTACATGGATATTCGTCACCGTATGGATGCCACGCGCTTGCGGATCCTCCGTGAGCTCGCCGACCGAAGAACCGTCGGCGCTACTGCTCTCGCTCTCTCGATGACACCGTCCGCCGTCTCGCAACAACTCAAGATCCTCGGCCGAGAGGCGGGGGTCTCGCTCCTCGAACCGGACGGGCGCACGCTGCGCCTCACCGACGCTGGTCGAGCGCTGGTGCTCCGCGCCGACGACGTGGTGGCGGCGCTCGACCGGGCAGCGGACGAGATGGCGTCGTACCGAGGCTCGCCGCGCGGCAAGGTGCGAGTCGCGTTCTTTCCCTCCGGAGCAGCTCTCCTGCTGCCCGGCGTTCTGACGGCGCTGAAGAACTCGGACGTGGACATCGACGCACACGACGTCGACAAACCGGCGTCGGCCGTCCCTGGACTGTTGGCCGATCACGACGTGATCCTCACTCACCGTGACGAACGCGGCGCCGAGACCTCGTTTCCCCGGGTCAGCGTGCAACCGCTGATGCGTGAACCGATCGATCTGGTGCTGCGGCCTGATCATCCACTCGCCGAGCAGGATTCGGTCCGGTTGGAACAATTGGCCGACGAGAACTGGATCAGCGTGCGCGGCGGGTTTCCGGTCGACGACGTTCTGTTGTCCGTTGCATCCGTCACCGGGGTCCAACCTCGAGTCGCTCATCGGATAAACGATTTCCGAGTTATCGAAGAGTTGGTGGCGGCGGGCCACGGTGTGGCTTTGATGCCGCGTTACGCGATCACACATCCTGGAGTGTCGAGGAAACCGGTGGCAGGCGTGCGCGCTGCTCGCGTTTATGAATTGGCAACTCGATTACACATCGACCGCAGCCCGGCTATCGGAGTGGTTCTCGACGCTTTTCGCGACGTCGCGCGAGCTGTCGGTGAATGAACGGCTGTCGGTGCATGAACGGCGGATGGTGAATGAATACGAAACGGGAGCGACACGATTAGTGTCGCTCCCGTTTCGGTAGTGCAATCCTCACTGATTAGTGAGGGCCTGAATCAGGCGAGGGCCTTGGCCTTGAGCGCTGCGAATTCTTCTTCGCTGATGGTGCCGGCGTCGAGAAGCGCCTTTGCATCTGCGATGGACTCGGCCGGGGACTTTCCGGCAACCTCACGGATGTAGCTGTCCTGTGCATTCTTGACCTGCTGAGCAGCCTCCATGGAGCGCTGGGCCATTCCGTCGCTTCGGACGATCAGATAGACGAGCGAGGTGAGCAGCGGAATGAAGAACAGGAAGACGATCCAGATTGCCTTTACCCAGCCGGAAGTCTTGTGATCGCGGAATAGGTCGGTGATGATCGAGAAGAGCAGGATCAGGTACGCGATGAACGCGAAGCTGATGATGATCAGCCAGAGGAAGTCCCAAAAGGAATCCATTGTCGAGCCCCATTTCACAAGTCGGATTTGTCTGAGGTGACTATCTCACGTGCCGGGGTCGGCTGCATCATCCTCGATGGGTGAATCCTGTTTGTTAACTTCGCTAAGCGACTCTTTCGGGACCTATGTCATGCCGAACCGAAAACACGGACCGAAGAACTTCTGTGCCGTGAAAACAACCCTGGTCTCACCCGAAAATCGGGTGAGACCAGGGTTTGTTGAAGAGCCGGGTTCGTATTGCGTGAGTGTCAGCTCGCGCGGTTCACTGCCGAAACCACGGCGCGCAGCGACGCCGTCGTGATTGACGTGGCGATACCCACACCCCAGACGACGGTGCTCTGACCGTCCGGGCCCGTCACGGCGCACTCGACGTAGGCCGCCGCTTGGGCGTCGTCGCCGGCGGACATTGCGTGCTCGGAGTAGTCGAGGACACGAACGTCGAAGTTGATGCTTCCCAGCGCGTCGACGAAGGCAGCGAGCGGGCCGTTACCGGTTCCCGAGATCTCCTGCTCCTTGCCGTTCACCTTGACGATGGCGGTGATGGCGTCGGTGCCGCCGTCCTCCTCGGAGGCGGTGACCTTCTGCTTCATGCGCTCGAGCGGGGTGACGGGGGCGAGGTACTCCTCGTGGAAGACGTCCCACATTTCCTTCGGCGAGACCTCGCCGCCTTCGCCGTCGGTGATCTTCTGGACCGACTGCGAGAACTCGACCTGCAGACGACGCGGCAGCACCAGACCGTGATCGGCCTTCATGATGTACGCGACGCCGCCCTTGCCGGACTGCGAATTCACGCGGATGACGGCCTCGTAGCTGCGGCCGACGTCCTTGGGGTCGATCGGCAGGTAGGGGACCTGCCAGAGAATGTCGTCGACGTCCGAGTCCTGGTTGTCGGCGTCGACCTTCATGGCGTCGAGGCCCTTGTTGATCGCGTCCTGGTGGCTGCCGGAGAACGCGGTGTAGACCAGGTCGCCGCCGTACGGATGACGCTCGTGGACGGGCAGTTGGTTGCAGTACTCGACCGTGCGACGGATCTCGTCGATGTTCGAGAAATCGATCTGCGGGTCGACGCCGCGCGTGAACATGTTCAGCGCGAGGGTGACCAGGCAGACGTTGCCGGTGCGCTCACCGTTACCGAACAGGCAGCCTTCGATGCGGTCTGCGCCGGCCTGGTAGCCCAGCTCGGCTGCAGCGACGCCGGTGCCGCGGTCGTTGTGGGGGTGCAGCGACAGGATGACCGAATCGCGGCGGGCCAGGTTGCGGTGCATCCACTCGATGGAGTCGGCGTACACGTTGGGTGTCGCCATCTCGACGGTGGCGGGCAGGTTCAGGATGACCGGGTTGGCAGGCGTCGCACCCAGGGTTTCGGTGACGGCGTCACATACTTCCTTGGCGTACTCGAGCTCGGTGCCGGTGTAGGACTCGGGCGAGTATTCCCAGCGCCAGTTGGTGTCCGGGTACTTCTTCGACTCGGCCAGGACCAGTTCGGCGGCGTCGGTGGCGATCTTCTTGATCGTGTCCTTGTCGGCGCGGAACACGACGCGGCGCTGCAGGATCGAGGTGGAGTTGTAGAAGTGCACGATCGCGTTCTCGGCACCTTCGCACGCCTCGAATGTGCGCTTGATCAGTTCAGGACGCGACTGCGTCAGCACCTGGATGGTGACATCGGACGGGATCGCGCCGTCCTCGATGATCTCGCGAACGAAGTCGAAGTCGGTCTGGCTCGCGGACGGGAATCCGACCTCGATCTCCTTGTAGCCCATACGGACCAGGAGATCGAACATGCGACGCTTGCGCGCCGGGCTCATCGGATCGATCAGCGCCTGGTTGCCGTCGCGCAGGTCAACGGCACACCACTGGGGTGCTCGGTCGATGATCTTGTCCGGCCAGGTGCGGTCGGGCAGCGTGACCGTCTCGACCTCTTCGGCGAACGGGCGGTAGCGGAACGTCGGCATCGACGAGTTCTTCTGCGTGTTCCACGCAGGCTGGTCGGAAGGTGCCGGCTTCGTGGGCGGGGTAATGGTGCGAGTGCCGGTGGTGAATGCGTCAGCGGGGGACATTGGTGTGATCTCCAGGATTGTGGACCTGGCCTGATGACCTGTTGGTCAAGACCATGAGTCCGGAAGGCTTGGTCGACCGGCGCACAAAAACCCCGCGGCGGGAGGCCAGTCTGGATCAGACCCCGTCGCGGCAACCAAGAAGGAGTGCGCGCTGCATGCACAGCACTCTACTCCTGGATTTCGCGAGAAATCGGTGGGGTTCGCCCTCATGTCCAATTTGTCGCCGAATTGTGCTGCCGTTTCGGCCTCGAAAATGGTGGACTGTCGTCCATGGATCCCCGAATCGCCGTGGCGAGCACGTACCTCGACGCGCTCCGTAGTCACGATGGCAGTTCCGTACCGCTGGCTCCGGACGCGGTACGTCACGAGGTCGGGTTGAAGACCGGATTTTCGGGGAATCATCTGCGGCGCAGCCTTTCCGGAGGTCCTCAGTATCGCGTGATCCGCGACATTCGTGAGGTGGAGTGGACGGTCGACGGGGACGACCTGACGGCTGACTACCTCCTTGACGCCGGGTTGTTCGGGCGCAACCTGATGACCGTTCGGGTTACCGAGACCTTCCGGATACCCGCTGACGATCACCGCATTCACCACATCACCGCGAAGATTCGACCGGCGCGCGCCAAGCACACGTGATGCGCTCGATCCGCTGGATCGTCTGTTCACTACTGATCGTTCTCGCTGGTCTCGGTTTTGCCGGCTCGGTGCTCGCGCTGTTCGTCCACACCCAGGTGAACGACACCGACAGCTATGTCGAGTCCGTTGCCCCGCTGGCTGCCGACCCCGCTGTCCAATCGGCGGTCGTTGATCGGCTGACCGAGGAATTGACGCAGCGGTTGGACGAGTTTCCGCAGGTGGTGACGAGACAGGCCGAGAGACTTGTTCGTGAGGCCGCTCAGTCGTTGGTCTCGAGCGACCAGTTTGCGACGCTCTGGACCGCGGCCAACCGTCGAGCGCACGCGCAACTTGCCGCGATGGTGACCGGCCGAGCCGCCGACGGCATAGTTCGGGCCGACGAAAGCGGAACGGTCACCGTCTCCCTCGAACCGGTCATGACGGAACTGAGGACGAACCTGCGCGATCGCGGATTCACCGTGATCGATCGCCTCCCGGCGCTCGATCCGCAGTTCGAGATCCTGCAATCCGACGAGTTGGTGCGGGCCCAGGATTTCTCGAACACTCTCGACCGAGCAGCAGCCTGGTTGCCGTGGGCGTCGGTGGCCTGCGCGATTGCGGTCGTCGCAGTTGCACCGGGGCGAATGCGCGCGCTGTCCCTGGTCGGGCTGGCGACGGCGGTGGCGATGATCGCCCTGCTGGTGGCGCTGGCCGTCGTGCGCCGGGTCTATTTACAGAATTCAGACATACCGTCGTCCGAGGCGGCTGTGGCGGTGTACGACGCGCTGGCAGTTTCCCTGGTCAGCAGTATCCGCGTGCTTCTCGCCTGCGGAGTTGCCGTCGCGGTGGTCGGTTACGTTGCCGGTGGTTCGCGTTCTGCGACGTTGATGCGAGCGCGGATCTCGCAACTGATCCCGCGCGGATCTGAGGCGAACAGCAGTACGCATCGGGAAGTCCCAGGACCACCTCGGTAAGCTCGACCTCTGGTATCTGTAAACAATTTCGACCTGGAGGTAGAAACGCGTGGCTCTCGTCGTCCAGAAGTACGGCGGATCCTCGGTGGCAACCGCCGAGCGCATCCGACGAGTCGCTGAACGGATCGTCGAGACCAAGAAGGCCGGCAATGATGTCGTCGTCGTGGTGTCAGCGATGGGCGATACCACCGATGAGCTGCTCGACCTGGCTCAGCAGGTGTGCCCTTCCCCGCCGGCCCGTGAAATGGACATGCTGCTGACCTCGGGTGAGCGCATCTCCAACTCCTTGGTAGCGATGGCAATTCACTCCCTCGGCGCCGAAGCTCGTTCGTTCTCGGGCTCACAAGCCGGAGTCATCACGACCGGCAGCCACGGAAACGCCAAGATCATCGACGTCACGCCGGGCCGTGTTCGCACCGCCCTCGACGAAGGCTCGATCGTTCTGGTCGCCGGATTCCAAGGCGTCAGCCAGGACAGCAAGGACATCACGACGCTCGGACGCGGTGGCTCCGACACCACCGCCGTGGCGTTGGCAGCTGCACTCAACGCTGACGTCTGCGAGATCTACACCGACGTCGACGGCGTCTTCTCCGCCGATCCGCGCATCGTCCCTGACGCTCACCGCCTCGAGACGGTTTCCTTCGAGGAAATGCTCGAACTCGCAGCGTGTGGTGCCAAGGTGCTCATGCTCCGGTGTGTCGAGTACGCCCGTCGTTACAACGTGCCTGTGCACGTCCGTTCGTCATACACCACCAAGCCCGGAACAATCGTGTCCGGATCGATGGAGGACATTCCTGTGGAAGAGGCCCTGATCACCGGAGTCGCGCACGATCGCGGCGAAGCCAAGATCACCGTTGTCGGATTGCCGGACACACCGGGACATGCTGCCAAGGTGTTCCGCGCTGTCTCCGATGCCGAGATCAACATCGACATGGTGCTGCAGAACATCTCCAAGGTGGAGACCAACAAGACGGACATCACCTTCACGCTGCCGACCGCCGACGGCCCCCGCGCCGTCGAGATCCTGACCAAGCGTCAGGAAGACATCGGCTTCACACAGATCTTGTTCGACGACCACATCGGCAAGGTTTCCCTGGTCGGTGCCGGAATGCGGAGCCACCCGGGCGTCACGGCCACGTTCTGTGAGGCACTGGCCAAGGCCGACATCAACATCGATCTCATCTCGACCTCCGAGATCCGCATCTCCGTGCTGGTCAAGGACACCGAACTCGACGACGCCGTGCGCGTTATCCACGCCGCTTTCGGTCTCGGCGGCGACGAAGAAGCTGTAGTACACGCAGGAACAGGACGGTAATTTCTGATGACAACAATCGCTGTTGTCGGTGCGACCGGTCAGGTCGGCATCGTCATGCGCACTCTGCTCGAAGAACGTAACTTCCCCGCGGACAAGGTGCGGTTCTTTGCATCGGCACGCTCCGCCGGTAAGAAGCTGACGTTCCGCGGCGAAGAGATCGTTGTCGAGGATGCCGAAGCAACGTCCGACGAGGATCTGAAGGGCATCGACATCGCCCTCTTCTCCGCCGGTGCGACGCTGTCTCGTGCGCAGGCTCCGCGCTTTGCCGCGGCCGGTGCGACGGTTGTCGACAACTCTTCCGCATGGCGCAAGGATCCCGAGGTTCCCCTCGTGGTCAGCGAGGTCAACCCGCAGGACACGAAGAACCTGGTCAAGGGCATCATCGCGAACCCCAACTGCACCACCATGGCAGCGATGCCGGTGCTCAAGGTTCTGCACGACGAAGCCGGTCTGCAGCGTCTGATCGTTTCCAGCTACCAGGCTGTGTCCGGTAGCGGCATCGCCGGCGTCGAGGAACTCCTCGGCCAGGTGCGCGCCGTTGTCGGTGACGCCGAGAAGCTGGTTCACGACGGCAGCGCCGTCGACTTCCCGGCTCCGAACAACTACGTCGCCCCCATCGCGTTCAACGTCCTGCCGCTGGCAGGTTCGCTGGTCGACGACGGAAGCGGCGAGACCGACGAGGATCAGAAGCTCCGTAACGAGAGCCGCAAGATCCTCGGACTTCCTGATCTGCTGGTTTCGGGCACCTGCGTGCGCGTTCCCGTCGTGACCGGACACTCGCTCGCGATCAACGCAGAGTTCGCGAACCCGCTCTCGGTCGCTCGTGCGAAGGAAATCCTCGCCGACGCTCCCGGAGTGGAGTTGGTCGAGGTTCCGACGCCGCTGGCCGCTGCCGGCGGCAACGCGTCGCTGGTCGGTCGTATCCGTCAGGATCCGGGTGTCCCGGAGGGACGCGGACTCGCGCTCTTCGTTTCGGGTGACAACCTCCGTAAGGGTGCCGCTCTCAACACGATTCAGATTGCCGAGCTGTTGGTCGGCTAGATCTTTCCTTCGGTACCGGCCCCGCACCTAGGTGTGGGGCCGGTGTCGTTTCAGCAGGAGCTCTAGTCGAGTTCGGAAATGGCGACCAGGCCGCCGAGGTACTCGGCATCCGAATACGCTTTGGCGAGAAGCACTCCGAGTTCACCAAGAGCTTCGTTGTCGCTGCCGTACGCGACAAACATGCCCGCTTCGGGATCGGTGCCGAAGCGGCCCTCCAGATGCGGTGCATCGCGGCCTACCACTGCGTGGGCGACCGACGCCCAGTCGTAGCCGGAGCCTTCGAAACCCTCTACCTGCTCGAATACCGCTGCTACCTTGCCGAAATGCTGGTCGGTGAGCATCAGTGACCAGTTGCCCGGAGACGTTTCGAAAAGCTGTAGCGGTTCGATCGATGGTGATGTCATGCGTGTATTGAAGCAGATCCGACCGACAGGTTTCAGTGGTCTGCTAACGCCCGACCGACTGAGCGAGCGCAACGGCAAAACTGGAAAGTCTTTCTCGGGTATAGGTTTCGGGGTCGCTGACGGCCAGTCGTCCGAGCATTTCGGCAAACGACATCATGGTGTGTGCGAGGAGAACCGGATCAAGGCCTTCGAGCTTCGGTTCGAGGGCAATCCCGGCACGCGCCAGTTCTTCGGCGCGGGCGAAGACAGCTCCGCGAGAGAGCTTCAGCAAGCCGTGATACTCGCTGGGGGCGTTCTCGACAGACGTCAGAATCAGGCGCCAGCGCGTCGGGTTCTCCAGTACGGCGTCGACGAAGGCGCCAACGGTTCCGGTGTATGACGCCGCTGGGCCGAGTTCGCTCAGATCCGTCGGCATGGTTTCGAGCACCTGAGCGATGGCTCGCTCGTGCTCGCGGCGCAGGAGTGCAGCGACGAGATCGGTCCTGGTATCGAAAATCGTGTAGAGGACGGGCTTGCCGACGCCGGCTTCGGCAGCGACGGATTCCATGCTGAGGTTGTGCAGGCCTACGCGGCCGGTGACCTCGAATGCTGCGTCGAGCAGCTGTTCGCGTCGTTGCTCGGGCGCCATGCGAGGGGCGTATTTGCGTCGCGGTGTATCCGTTGCGTCAGCTTGTGACCTGGTCATCGTGTGCCTCACCTCCGCTCCCACCCTAATCTGCCTGCCAATTCTTCGTGAATCATACGCAACCGTTGTATTCGTCGTCATCAATTGTTACGGTGGCGTTGTATTCGAAGAGGCGGTCAGTGAGGCGCCTCTGCCGAGATCTCTAGGAGAACAACCGCGATGACAGCGTCGACCTCTTTGGTGCCGAATGATCTGTTGCTCCATCCCTCCACTTACGATCGGCCGGAATTCGACGCGACCACGCGGAGACTGCTGGGCGCGACCGTCGACTGGTTCGAGGCGCGTGGAAAGAATCGACTTCTGGCCGACTATCACGACAAGACCTTTTACTCCGACTTCCTCGACTTCGCGGCAAAGGAAGGCCTGTTCGCGACTTTCCTGACCCCCGCCCGCGACAGCGGCGGTGACTCCGACAAGCGCTGGGATACCAGCCGTATCGCCGCGCTGTCCGAGATCCTCGGCTTCTACGGACTCAACTACTGGTACCCGTGGCAGGTGACCATTCTCGGCCTCGGGCCGGTGTGGCAGAGCGACAACGAGACTGCAAGGGCGCGAGCAGCTTCCGCTTTGGCTTCCGGAGGCGTTGCGGCATTCGGATTGTCCGAGAAAGAGCACGGCGCCGACGTCTACTCCACCGACATGGTCTTGACGTCGAACGGCAGCGGCGGGTACCTGGCCAGCGGTTCGAAGTACTACATCGGAAATGGCAACTGCGCCAACACGGTCTCTGTCTTCGGTCGTGTCGACGGAGTGGAGGGCGCCGATCAGTACGTCTTCTTCTACGCCGACTCGGACCATCCGGCATTCACCGTGGTGAAGAACATCGTTCCGGCCCAGATGTACGTAGCGGAGTTCTCACTCGCCGAATATCCCGTTGTGGCAGAGGATATCCTGCATACCGGCGAGGCAGCATTCAGTGCCGCGCTCAACACCGTGAACATCGGAAAATTCAACCTGTGTTTCGGCGGAATCGGTATGTCGACTCATGCCTTGTACGAGACGATTACCCACGCGCACAATCGAATCCTGTTCGGCAATCCCGTCACGGCGTTCCCACACGTACGACGTGAATTCGTCGACGCGTACGCGCGCCTGCTGGCGATGAGGCTCTTCTCGGATCGTGCGGTGGACTACTTCCGCACCGCATCGCCCGAGGACCGCCGCTACCTCTTGTTCAATCCCGTCACCAAGATGAAGGTGACAACCGAGGCACAGAAGGTGATCGGACTGCTCTCCGACATCGCTGCGGCAAAGGGCTTCGAGAAGGACAGCTACCTCGCGGTGGCCAAGATGGATGTCGACGGGCTGCCCAAGCTCGAGGGGACCGTCGCCGTCAATCTCGCCCTGATCGCCAAGTTCATGCCGGCGTACCTCTTTGCCCCCGAGTCATTTCCGGCGGTTCCGACGCGTAACGACGCAGCCGACGACGAGTTCCTGTTCCGTCAGGGCCCGGCACGGGGGTTGTCCAAGGTTCGATTCGACGACTGGCGAGCGGTGTACGCGAAGTTTGCGGATGTTCCCAACGTCGCACTGTTCGTGGAGCAGGCCGAAGCTCTCGTGACCCTCCTTGCCGAAGCTGCACCGGATGCGGCGCAGCAGGTCGACTTGGACTTCGGCCTGGCGATCACCGAACTCTTCACCCTCGTCGTCTACGGTCAGTTGATCCTCGAACAAGCCGAGATCTTGGGATTGGACGAGGGGCAGCGGAGCGATGGGGTGCTGGATCAGATCTTCGACGTCCTGGTCCGCGACTTCAGTGCTGCAGCGGTGGAGTTGTACGGAAAACCCAGCGCCAGTGAAGATCAGCAGCGGTTGGCTCTCGCATCTATTCGGCGCCCCGCGTTCGCGGCCGAGCGATTCGAGTACGTCTGGCAGCAAGTAGTCGCCTTGTCTGGTGCCTACGAAATGAACTGTGCAGGGTCAACGAACGGGGAGGAATGAAATGTCTGAACTGACGATGAATCGACCGCGTGAGGATTACGGCTTCTTCGGCCCAGGATCACCCAGTTGGAAGATCTGGGCGGCTCCGACAGCATTGATCGGTTTCCAGCGGTCAGTGGTGCTCGAGCACTTCGACCCCTTCCTTGCTGCCGCGGTGGCAGATATGAGCGGGATCTACAGCGATCCCGCCGGGCGACTCGACCGAACCTTGGCGTACTTCCTGACCGTCGCCACTGCCGACGGGCGGACGGCACTGGCGTTGTCCGACCATCTCATGACGGTTCACGCTCAGGCCACGGGTATCGAACCGATCACCGGAACTCGTTACAGTGCAAACAATCCGGCGTCACAACTGTGGATCCACGTGACCGGTTGGCATTCGGTGCTCAAGTGCTACGAGATGTACGGGCCGGGCCCACTCTCCGCCGTCGAAGAGCAGCGGTACTGGGAAGAATGCGTGATCGCTGCCGAACTGCAGACATGCAAAGCGTCCGACGTTCCGCGCTCGCGAGACGAGGTACGGGAGTACTTCGCTGAAGTCAGGCCCAGATTGTGTACCTCCGAGCGTGCCAACCGGGCGATGCACTACTTGTTGAGAACGCCAAGGGCGCAGGGGAAGACGAAGTTCGCGGCGTTCAGCCGATTGGTCGCGCCGGCCACTATTGCAACATTGCCGGGCTGGATGCGAACCATGGGCGGCTTCGATCAACCCGCTTTGTTGGACAGGGCAATTGCGCCCGCGGTGCGAACTGCGGTCCGGGTCGGCAGTTCACCGAAGAACATGACCACTGCTCTGAAGGTCATCGCGCCGATGACTGGCAAGGTGTTGGAGCGCCACCTGCGTGACGAGCAACCCCTCGACCCGAGAGTTGTCACCCCGGCGGAGATTCGGGAGCGATTCCCACGCGCCACCAAAGTTCCGCAGGCGGTCTGACGGAATTCACGGCTTTCGGCACCGCATCGAGATCTGCTCGATGCGGTGCTGGCACGTGTTCTGTTGTGCCTGAGGAGTACTACCTCAGGTTTTGAATGTGGTGTTCGCCGGCCGCGGGTGCTGCTGCGGGTCGATCGAGGGTGGTGGGATGAACCACGGTTTGTTGTCGACGCCGATGCGGATCACCCACTTCCCGACGAACCCGGCTTTGCGGTGCATCAACCGATGATCTGAACGGCACAGCAGGACAAGGTTGTTCATCACCGTGGGGCCACCGTTGGCCCAGTGCCGGATGTGGTGCGCGTCGGTCCACGCGGGCACACACGTGCAGCCCGGGAAAGCGCAGCCTTTGTCTCTCGCGATCAGCGCCACTCGCTGCTCGGCGGACACCAACCGTTTCCCGGGTTTCGCATCCAACGGCGCGCCGTGACCGTCGAGCAGCACCGTGGACAGGAAACAATCACACCCGAGAAGCCTTGTCTGCGAGACGGACAGTGGTCCGAGCCACGGCATATGTCCGACATCAAGATCCGACACAGCCACTCCGTCACCAGAAGCAGCGGGTGCGGCGGCGCAGTCCCGATGCTCCGCGAGATCACGTGCGTTGATGTGCACGTTCACGTGCGGCCGCTGACCACCATCGGTGCCGGTTTTGGCGCATTCCAGATAGCGGCGGATCAGTTCGGTGAACCCGTCCGCGGTCCGCTTCGCCGCCGACCGGGAATCCGGGGTTCCATCGGGTGCCGGGGTGGGCATCGTCAGATTCGACAGGGCCGATAGCAGCATTTCACCGGTGAGAGCATCGAAATCACCGCGCACCACCACTCGACCGTTCAGTGTCGATGCGATCCGCAACTCGTTGCGGTCGATGTCTTCGGCGGGTGGAATCTCATCGGATTCGAAGATTCGCTCCAAGGTCGCGATAACACTCCGGACTTTCGTGGTCGTCGACTCCACGCCCGACGCAGCAGCCAACAACAAATCGATGCACTTCGGTAGCGCTTCCTCCGGCATCCCCTTCGGTGGTGATTCGCAGAACGCCACGATCAACACGGCATGCTCGAACGAGCAGTCCCCGACATCGAACCGAGCAGCCACCGCGGGAAACGGCCGCAGCGCCGCACCGAGGGCGGCGATCTTCTTCCCGTCCCGGATCTGCAGCATCGTGTTCGCCGCCAACCAGGACCCCACTCCGCGGCTGGCAATCACCTGATCATCCGGGCGCATTGAGAGTTCGTCGACCACCGCCACCCGAACAGCCTCGAGACGAAGAATCTCCGCGCTCGCCGACACCGCAGCAGCACGCAACTCAGAAGCAGGCAACCGCCACAGGCGTCCGCGCAACCCCACCGCAGAACCCGACACCACATCCGACAACAGAACACTCATTGAATCCCCCGATCCCCTACACACAAGAATACTCGAACATGCGTTCGAGTCAAGAGTGTTTTCGAATCCTCGATTCGATCCCGTCAAGGAGGATCTGTAGGCCCTGAGTAAATGACTCTTCGGTTTCTCGTTCGAGATAGAAGTCGCCGCCCGGTATCGGTGGTGCCTCCCGACCCAACTGCACCGTGTGGGGGAAGTCGTCCGCGAAATCCGGTGCAGCATCGGCCAGTGCAGCAGAAGACTCTGCCCACCAATGAGATTCGGAATCTCCGATGGTCGAGGCGCTCCGGATCTCAGCTAAGGTCCGCGCGGACCCCCGGATGAAATGGAAAAGCATGCTCACCGATCTGCGGATGGTCGGAGCATCGAGACCCGTGGAGTAGAGAATGGACAGGAGTGATTCGAGTCCTGCCTGCTCGTGCGGACCCAGGACGGGGCGCGCCAACGAGACATCCAATGTCCACGGATGGCGTGTATGTAGGGCGAAGAGTGCGGCGGCCCAGTCGGACAGTGCCATGCGCCAGTCGCCGGTGTCTGCGATCGGCGGTAGCTCGGCATGCACCCGGTCGTACATCAGGTCCAGTAGTTCGTCCTTTCCCGGTATGTAGGTGTACAGAGACATCGCAGTGCGGCCGAGGTGGTCGCCGATCATGCGCATCGACAACGGTGTCGTGGGGTTGGCGTCGGCGACTTCGATCGCGGCGTCAACGACTGAGTCCGTGGACAGCGCGGGCTTCGGTCCTCGGCGGCCGGAAGGCGTCTCGGGTTGACGCCACAGAAGTGAAATCGTGCGTGCGATATCGCGTCGGCCTGCCTGTTTGTTCATCTTGTCGCTTTCGTGGAGTCGCGCTATTCTTAATTGCTTTACAGTGTAAAGATTTGGGAGTGGGCATGGTTGAGGCAAGACTTCACGACGGGACAACTATCGATGTCGAGGTTCTCGGACATGGCCCCGCCGTGCTGATGCCCGTGAATCCGATTTCGGCTGCCGGCATCAAGGCTGACGAACTGCGCGCCTGGGGCGTTGACCCCTCGCTCGGTCGAACGTTCATGGAAGGGTTGGCGTCGAACTTCACTGTGGTTGCCTTCGACTACGAAGGGCACCGGATGGCGTCGCCCGCTCCGGACACGCTCACTCCCGACAACATCACGTCCGACATTCTGGCTGTGGCGAATTCGGCTGGGATCGACCAGTTCGCCTACTACGGATACTCCTGGCTGGCTCTGCGCGGATTGCAGTTGGCGCTGCGCACCGATCGTCTGACCGCACTGGTCATGGGTGGTTTCCCGCCGGTGGATGGGCCGTACAAGGCGATGCTCCAGGTTACCGAAGCTACACACCGCATGACGAGTGAACCGCCCCAGCGCACATCACAACCCACGGCATCATCAGACGAGTTCGATTGGAACTCCATAGACATTGCGTTGACCGGAGCGCAGACCCGGCAGTTCGTGACGCTGTACCGCGCACTTGGTGAATTCGACGATCGAACAATACAAGGGCGCATCCTTTGTCCGCGAATGTGTTTCGTCGGTTCGCAAGACGTCATCGAATACGGTGACCGATGGGGTGGGGTACGGGTCGCGCCGGCCGATCTCGACCTCGACGCCGCTCGGTCGGCAGGGTGGGATATCGAGGTACTAGACGGTCTGGATCACACGCAGGCAATGCAACCGGCTCATGTTCTGCCCATTCTCAAACCTTGGTTGGAGAAGGTGGTCGGTGTTTGACCGTGCGAGCACACGGGTAACCCGCTCCGGATGCCGTCAGCGTGAGGGGGCCGTGAGTGGACGAGTCACACAAGATCCGTCGACGATCGTTTGTTCAAGGGCTTGGCTTGCTGGCCGGCCTGAGTGCATTGTCCGCTGGATCAGCGACAGCTCGACCCCCTGACATCGATCCGCTACGCCCATTCCAACTTCCGTCACCCCGGCTGGAACCGTTTCGGGAGACCCTTCCTGTTCTGCCGGGCATTTCGGGTGGCAACCTGGAGCTTCGCGCGGCTTCGTCGATGCACCGTTTCCATCCGGACCTACCGTCGTCGCCGTCGCTGGGTTACGGCGGAATGGATTATCTGGGCCCCACCATCGAAGCTCACGTCGATCAGCTCGTCACAGTCCGATATGCCAATGACATTTCTGCGTATCCGCTTGCCGCGGATGTCGATCCGGGTCTGCACGGCGTCAGCGACCTCGACCGCACACAGGTCCCCACCTCGCTTCACCTGCACGGAGGAGTTACTGCACCACAGTTCGACGGACATCCGGAGTTGATCCAGCGTCCGGGCGAAGGTTTGGTCCACGAATACACGAATGGTCGTGCCGCCGGCAATCTCTGGTACCACGATCACGCCATGGGAATGACGCGCCTCAACGTCTACGCCGGATTGGTCGGGATGTATTTTCTCCGTGACGACGTTGACACGGGCGCCGCCGGGAATTCTCTCGGCCTGCCGACCGGTGAGTTCGAACTCCCGATGATTCTGCAGGACAAGGTATTCACTTCCGACGGTCAGCAGAGTGTCCGTTCCACGTGGCTCACTCCGCAAGGTTCATGGGATCCGGCGACCCCCGGTGACGTTGGCGTGGTGAACGGCGTCGTGTGGCCGAAAGTGGAGGTTGCCCGCGGCCTGTATCGATTGCGACTGCTCAACGCCGCAACCTATTCGGTGTGGAATCTGCATTTCGCAAATCGTATGCGGTTCTGGGTGATCGGGTCCGAAGGCGGTTTACTGGCCGCTCCGGCGCCGACGGATCACGTCCGGTTGAGTCCGGGTGAACGCGCTGATCTGCTGGTCGACTTCAGTATGCTCGAGCCGGGCACAACGGTGGAATTGCGCAACGACGAACCGGTACCCCTTGCGGTGGCTCAACGCGGCACGCAGGTGATGCCGGTGTTCTGTCGGTTCGACGTGGGCAGCGCAAAGGGATTCACCGGCTCGATCCCGCAGCAGCTGAATTCCGTTGCCGCCGAACCGGCGTCCCCGGATGTGGTGCGAAATCTCACGATCATGCAGCTGTCGCGTCCGTCGGATTACCCGTCGATCACTATGTCGCTCAACAATTTGAGGTTCACCGATTCGGATATCGAACTGCCACGTCAGGGGGCCGTCGAGCAATGGAATCTGATCAACATCACCACGGAACCACATCCGATTCATCTGCACCTGGTGGCGTTCCGCGTTGTGGGACGCCAGAGCCTCGACACTGCAGCACTGATGCAGCGGTATCCGGTGCCTGACTTGGGGGTCCGGTGGACGCCGTCGGCGGAGGAATTCGTGACCTCTTCGCTGCGGCCTCCCGAAGTGTGGGAAACGGGGGAGAAGGACACGGTCATCGTGGATGCCAACTCGATCACCCGCGTGATCGTGCGCTTTCCGACGGCCGACGAGTTGGGCTTCGATCCGGATGCAACTTTCGCGAGAGGTTCCATGGCAGATCACTCGGCGCACGGAGAAGCTGGCATGGGGGACTTGCAGGGGTACGTCTGGCACTGCCACATGCTCGATCACGAAGACCACGACATGATGTTGCGATACCGGGTGGTGACGTAGCCTTCAAAGGGAGAAAAGTTCCCAGAGGAGGCAGCTGTGTCGGAAGGTGCGCCCACCGGGCCCCTGGACGGATATCGGGTGATTGAACTCGGAACCTTGATCGCCGGGCCCTTCGCCGGGAAATTGCTCGGCGACATGGGAGCCGACGTGATCAAGATCGAATCACCGGACCGTCCAGACCCGCTTCGTACCTGGGGTCAGGCAGAGCAGGACGGTCATCGATTCTTCTGGACGGTTCACGCCCGCAACAAGCGGTGTGTGACGTTGGACCTTCGCGTCGACGCGGGCCGCGACCTGTTTCTGAATCTGATCGAACATGCCGACGTGGTGGTCGAGAACTTCCGGCCGGGCACCCTCGAGAAGTGGGGTCTGGGATTCGACGTGCTGAGCGCGCGCAATCCGAAGTTGGTGTTGGCCAGGGTATCCGGCTACGGGCAGAGCGGACCGCAAGCCAAGAGCGCCGGCTACGCCTCGGTTGCCGAAGCAGTCAGCGGATTTCGGCATCTGAACGGTTATCCAGGGCAGGCACCCCCGCGTATTGCCCTTTCACTCGGAGATTCTCTCGGTGGGATGTTCGCCGTTCAGGGAGTGCTGGCGGCGTTGCTCTCGCGAGAGCGGACCGGCCGTGGTCAGGTGGTCGACGTTGCCCTCACGGAATCCTGTCTGGCGGTGCAGGAATCCACGATCCCGGACTACGATCGGGGCGGGATCATCCGGCAGCCCTCGGGAACGAGGTTGGAGGGTATCGCACCGTCCAACATCTACCAGACCTCTGAAGGAAACTGGGTGGTGATCGCGGCCAATCAGGACACGCTCTTCGTGCGTCTGTGCACCATCATGGGTCGACCGGAACTAGCGCAAGACGACCGATTCTCCAATCATGTTGCGCGTGGCAAACATCAGGACGAGCTCGACGAATTGATCAGCGCCTGGGTTGCGCTCCAAGATCCCACCAGTCTCGTGGAACGCCTCACCGAAGTGGGAGTTGTTGCCGGGCCGATCAATACGGTTGAAGATGTGGTCAAGGATCCGCAGCTGATCGAACGGGGGATGCTCGTCGACCACTACGACGAGCGGATCGGGGAAAACGTCCTCGGCCTGGGCGTCGTGCCTACATTCAGTGAGACACCCGGATCCGTTCGCAACGCGGGAGCAGCGTCGCCGGGGTACGACAACGCTTCGGTCTGGGGTGGGCTCCTCGGACTCTCGGGCGACGAGCGGACAGAACTGAAGAAGAAGGGCGTGATCTGACGTGTCGGTACCTGAAGCAGGTGTTCCCGCGGTCAGCATTCGTGAAGTCGGGCCACGGGATGGGTTGCAGATCGAAGACCCGGTCTCGCTGGCGGAGAAACTTCGTCTTGTCGAAGCTCTGGCTGCGACAGGTGTTTCGCGCATCGAGGCGACGTCGTTCGTGTCACCGCGTGCGGTGCCGGCACTGGCCGACGCGGAGTTGTTGGCCGCAGAGTTGCACCAGTGGCCAGGCATCGAGTTCTCGGCATTGGTCGCCGGAATCGGTGGAGCGAAACGGGCCGTTGCTGCAGGAATGAAAACCGTCGAATATGTGGTGTCGGCATCGAATAGCCACAGCGAGGCCAATACTCGGTCGACGACGGAGCAAGCGACCGAACGTATCGGAGAGGTCGTCCGGATCGTCCACGAGGCTGGTGGACGGGTGGAGGTCATCGTGGCCACGGCCTGGGACTGTCCGTTCGACGGTCCAACCGATCCGGACCGTGTTCTGCGGATTGCGGAGCAGGCCAAAGAGTTCGGCGCTGATCAGTTCTCGATCGCGGATACCATCGGCACTGCCACACCGGGACGCGTCGGACGGTTGATCGACGCTGTCGGCGAAAGAGTGGGTGACTTCGGCTTGGGTGTGCACTTCCACAACACGCGTGGCGCTGGTCTTGCCAGTGCGTTGGCGGCTGTGCAGCACGGAGTTCGAAACCTGGATGCGTCCACCGGTGGCCTGGGCGGTTGCCCGTTTGCTCCTGGTGCCAGTGGCAATATCGCGACTGAGGAACTGGTCTACATGCTCGAAGACATGGGCATTGCGACAGGTATCGACCTGGATGCGAGCATTCGTGCCGCTGCCGTTGCAGAGGAGATAGTGGGCCATACGGTTCCCAGTAATCTTCTCCGCGCCGGCGATCGGAAGCGATAGGGACCTTTACTCTTCTCGGTTGGGTGATGCCAGCTGCAGTTTGACCAGCTGCTCGTGTGCCGCCGGCGGCCAACCGATGCGCTGTTTCTCCAGATACCATGCACCGGCGGCACATGCGATCGCGAGGACGATCCAGATCGCTACGCTTCCGATCTGAGAGCCCAGGTCGCTCGATGAGGATACTTCGCCCGTGCTGTAGTCGTATTCCGTTGTCGTGGTGATTCCCTCGACTGCGAAGGTCCACAGAATCGGAAGGGCACACAGTGCGGCAAGGGCGCGTGCAACATGTGCTGGACGCAGTTCGAAGATCATTCATTTCTCCTGGTGATCGACGCGGTGAATCTCACTCTCCTCGAAAGCTATTCGGGATAGACGGCGCTGTCTGTAGTCGGATCGACGGACATGGACGAGGCGCCGAGTTCCCTCTGATCTTCCTGCCGTAACAGCTGCATTCCGTTGTGATCGAACTCGATTCGTCGAACGTCTTCAGTGTCGACCAGCATCGTGGCCATAGCGGTGCGCCGAGGTGGAAGGATCCGAATGGTCACTTTGCCTCGCGTGATCGCGGTGAGTTCCCGGACGATGCTCGCGTGGATTCGGTCGCGCACGGCGGGGTCAGCGCCATCCATTCCGTGGTCGTCGAGCAGGACTACCTCGACGCCGCGGTTTCGAGTGGCATGCACAGCATCGATGACATCTGTCTGTTGTAAGCCAGGCGCCCTCAGCGAATCTCGGAGTTGCGCCTCGAGGAGTTCGCATTCTTGCCGCTCGGCGGTTGTCAGCGGAATCCCGGAAGCGACCCGTTCGAGGAGTGGGCGCGCAAGTAGATCGAGCCTGTCGAGTTGCGCGTCGCGTTCCTCGAGAATCGCAGCGCTAGCGGATGCGGAGGCAATTCGTTGGGTGGACTGCTCCCGAAGTTCGTAGATAACCCTGGCTTGAGGACGGATGGTGTACGCGAAGAAGGTCGACATCAGAACAGGGCCCGCGTTGATGACCGTCAACGACACTCCGTACATGGCCCCCTGGCCGGTAGTGGAGGACCAGATGGCGGTCACCAACACCATGAGCCCAAGCCCGAGCCACGCGAGTGCTGTACGCCCACGAACGCACATGAAGGTGAAAACGGCCGTAGACATCCCGAACATCCACAATTGAGTCATGTCGTTGACGGGCACTGGAACCACTGACAACACAAGGCCACTCGTGACGGCGCCAGTCAGAGACACCAGAACGCTCTGCCCCAGCGGCATCGGGTCGCCTCGGCTCAGAACGAGTGTGAAAGCCGCAGTCGAGCACACGATAATTGCCAAGACCATCGGCCAGACTGCGCGGACGTCGGAGGAGGTGTACGCGACCGAGATCACGCAGGTGAGCGCGAAGCATGCAGCCATGAATCGAGCAGCACGGCTGTGCATGCCGAGGAGATCGCGGACATCTCGTCCGTCCGGTCTGGTCATCTCATCACCGCTGCGGGCAAGCTCAGGGTCAGAGTCACCGAAGTGCCGCGGCCGGGTGACGATCGAATGGTTGCCGATCCGCCGTCGAGTTGGCGCATTCTGCCGCGGATGCTGACAGTGATTCCGAGGCGATGCGTCTCGACGGAGCTCGGATCGAAGCCGACGCCGTCGTCCGCGACGACTACTTCGAGGTGGGTGGTGGTTGCCGTGACCGTGACCGAACGCCGTGCACTGCTTCCGGCGTGCTTGACGCTGTTGCGCAGCGCCTCGGCCATCGCACCGGCCATCGCACGAATCGAGTCGGGCGCGTATCCGCTCGGATCGGACCCGACTGACAGGGCGGTCTCGAACGTGATGTTTTCGTCCACTTCCGAAGCGGCTGAACGCAACTGAGCGAGGATTCCGTCGAAGTCGAAACTCGTCTCGTGATCGGTTCCGGAGCGGAGTTCGTCAAGCCTCTCGACAGTCCTTCGTGCCTGAGCGATGACCGAGGGATCGGCATCGTTTCTCGAAGCAGCGAGCAGGGTGGACATCACGGTGTCGTGGATGAGTGCGTCGAATCTCTCGCGTTCGACGGACTTGGCCTCGGCCGCGGCGGCGCCTGCCGCAGCGGCATGAGTGGTGGCGATAGTTGCATCCAGCACTCGACCGGTACGCAAGGCCATGACGGCCGCTGCGACGAATACCGCGCAAAATGTCCAGGCGAAGGCGAGGTCGGGAACAAGCAGGTGCGTCGTGGGACTCGTCCGGATTATGTGATTGGTCAACTGTGCGAGTGTTGCCGCCACGAAAAGGTGCACGACGGCAGCGGCCGGTCGCCAAGCCGCAGCTGCCGCAAGGCTGGCGACGCCGGGGAAATTGGAAATCCACAAGGTGAAATCCGTGACGTGCTCACCATTCCAGGCCGGCCACCACAGGAGGATGACCACGACGTAGAGGAGCGCATTTGCACTCGCGGCTCGTTTCACCCACCGGGTGTCTGCGTGAAACGTCGATGCTCCCAATACCAGTCCACTACCGAAAGTTGCGACCACTGCCAGCGGGGTCCACCAAGACGCGGACATCGCAGTGGCTTCGGCAATGGCAGGGGCGAGCAATATCAGATAGCAGACATAGCCTGCGCCGATGAAACGGCCGAAGAGCCTGAGAATTTCGTCAGAAGCAGTGGCTGTTTTGTCGAAAGCAACTTTGTCGATCAGAGTTCGTCGATCGTCACTATCTGATCTTGTATCGCTCGCACGAGTAGTTCGCATTTCGTCGGTGCGTTCCTTCCAACGTCGGCATACTTCTCGCGAATCCGGGACAGGTGGGTTCCCACCGTTCCCACGCTTATGTAGAGGTTTTGAGCGACGCGTGATTTCGAATCACTCAGTAGCCATTCCCTGAGAACCTCGACTTCGCGCTCCGAAAGGTGCGGTCCGACAGGGTCTTGTGTCATGCAGTTTTCCACAGTGACGGTCATGAGTTTCGTCTTTCTTTCGTCTAGCGGAATGACAGACTCCCCGACAGCGCCGTCTTCTTACCAGGTGAATGTAAGTCGAAGTTGGCCATTTTTCCCAGACATCAATTCCTCTGCCCATATTTCCAGGGGCAGCCTCAGCGAAATCAATCGTTACCGAACTTTTTCATTACTGAAGGTCATTGTTAGTCAAGGTCAGATTTCTACCGAGATTCCTGCGTTCCGGAATCGGTAACACCCCGTCCTCGACCGCGCGTTTGTACAGATCTGTCTTTGTGGGGGCCGGCCGTCCGGCAGCCGCATATTTCTGCCTGATGCGTTGGAGGTAATCGTTGACCGTCTGCGGCGCCAAACCGGTGAGTCGCGCAACGCGATCTGCCTTCTCTCCGGATGCGTAAAGTTCGAGGACCTCGAGTTGTCGAGGGCTCAGACCCACCTCGTCGAGACCTGGATCCCCGTCGATTGCGGCAGCCCACTCCGTCGTCACCACCTGCCTTCCCGACGCGGCGGCGCGTATTGCATCAATCACGACGGCAGTCGGTTCGGACTTGCGCACGACGCCCAGTACACCGGCACGGGCAGCCGAGCGAACGAGGAACGGGTTTTCCGCCCCGGTGAAGATCAATGTCTCGAGCCCCGCGGCCCGCAGTTCCTCGACGTTGCTCTTGGGCGATGAACCGTCGGCCAGTCGGAGGTCGAGAATTGCCAGATCCAAGCTGACGTTCTGAGCGAGCATCTCGGACACAGTGGTCGCGATGCACACCAACTCGATATCTGGCTCGTCCTTCAGCATCACGGACAAGCCGATAGCCACCGACTCGTGGTCTTCCACCAGTCCGACACGGCGGTGTGGAAATGCAGTTTGCTCTGGCATAGCGATTGTTTCCCTCCGCTCGATGCGAGGACGTTATCAGGCAGAGCTGACTGATCGGTATGTTACGTATCAAGATTTGAAGTCAGCCTGGACTGTTTTACGTTTCGGCTCTACAGTTGTCTTGTGACCGAGACCACTTCCGATGCGAAAGTAAGCCGTACGCAGGCCGAACGAACTGCCGCGATGCGTGGGCGCCTGCTCGACGCCGCTGTCGAATCGCTTGTCGAACTGGGCTACGCCCGGACCAGCACCCAGGAGATCGCCCGTCGCGCAGGCGTCTCGCGAGGTACGCAACTGCATCATTTTCCGACCAAGGAATCGCTGGTCGTTGCCGCCGTCGAGTATCTGGTCGACAAGCGACTGGAAGAAATCCTCACCGCTGAAGTGGATCGCGGCCGAGGTCTCGAGGTCCTGGCGGACGCGTTCTCCGGGCCGCTGTTCTACGCTGCGCTCGAATTGTGGGTCGCGGCGCGAACCGATCCTGTTCTGCATGCGGCGACGGTGCCCCTCGAACGCAAGGTCAGTGAGGCACTCGAGTTCGGTAGCGCCGAGTTGTTCGGCGATCGATTCGATTCCGAGTCGGTCGAACTCACCATCGAACTCGTCCGCGGTCTTGCAGTCTCAGCCCTTTTCCGTACACCCGAAGCCGACGACGCGCTCAGAGCGCGACTGTTGCCGGCCTGGCAATCCCGAGTGGAGAAGAAGTGAAGCTTCCCGAACATGTCGAAACGCTGATCGTCGGTGCCGGATTCGCCGGTATGGGCTTGGCAGCCAGAATGCTTCGCGACAATCGCGCGGCGGACGTCGTGTTGATCGAGCGCGGAGCTGACATCGGCGGCACTTGGCGCGACAACACCTACCCAGGGTGCGCCTGTGACGTGCCGACGGCGCTGTACTCGTATTCTTTTGCGCCGAGCGCCGATTGGAGTCATACCTTCGCTCGTCAGCCCGAGATCTACGACTATCTGAAGAAGGTGGCGGCAGACACCGGCATCGTGGATCGCGTAGTCCTGAACTGCGAACTCGAAGCTGCTGTGTGGGACGAGGATGCGGCACTGTGGCGTGTTCGGACATCCCGAGGGGCATTGACGGCCAAGACGCTGGTCGCTGCGACCGGGGCGTTGTCGACTCCAAAGATTCCCGACTTTCCCGGTCTCGACCAGTTCTCCGGTACCACTTTCCATTCGGCGACGTGGAACCACGAACACGACCTGCGTGGTGAGCGCGTGGCAGTGATCGGAACGGGAGCGTCGGCAGTCCAGTTCGTTCCCGAAATTGCCGACCCTGCTGCCCATGTCACCGTGTTCCAGAGAACTCCGGCCTGGGTGATTCCGCGAATGGATCGCACCCTGCCTGCGGCGCAGAAGGCCGTCTATTCGCGGATTCCCGCTACGCAGAAAGTTGTTCGCGGAGCGGTTTACGGTTTTCGCGAGTTGCTCGGTGCCGCGATGTCACATGCGACGTGGGTCCTGCCGGCCTTCGAGGCGGCCGCGCGCCTCCATCTGCGCAGACAGGTGAAAGATCCGGAGTTGCGCCGGAAACTGACTCCCGATTTCACGATCGGTTGCAAGCGCATGCTTCTGTCCAACGACTGGTTGCGCACCCTCGACCGCGCGGACGTGAGCCTGGTCGACAGCGGGCTCGTCTCGGTCACCGAGGGCGGGGTGGTCGACGGGCACGGAGTCGAGCACAAGGTCGACACCATCATCTTCGCCACGGGGTTCACGCCGACGGAACCGCCTGTGGCGCATCTGATCACCGGAAAACGTGGCGAAACGCTGGCCGCGCATTGGAACGGTAGCCCCAATGCCTACAAGGGCACTGCGGTCAGCGGGTTCCCGAATCTGTTCCTCATGTACGGTCCGAACACCAACCTCGGACACAGTTCGATCGTGTACATGCTCGAGTCCCAGGCCGAGTACGTCAACGACGCGTTGAACACCATGAAACGTGAGCGACTGGACGCTCTTGATGTCAACGAGTCGGTACAGGTGCACTACAACAAGGGAATTCAGCACGAGTTGCAGCACACGGTGTGGAACAAGGGCGGATGCTCGAGTTGGTACATCGATCCGGAGGGGCGCAACTCGGTGCAGTGGCCGACGTTCACATTCAAATTCCGTTCGCTGCTGGAGCATTTCGATCGTGAGAACTACTCCGCTCGCAAGATCGAAAGCGTCCAGGCATGACCACGACGCACTACGACGTGGTGGTAATCGGATCGGGATTCGGTGGCAGTGTCGCCGCTCTTCGCCTGACGGAGAAGGGCTACCGTGTCGGGGTGCTCGAAGCCGGTCGACGGTTTGCCGACGACGAGTTGCCCGAAACCAGTTGGCGGATGCGAAAGTACCTGTGGGCGCCGTGGATCGGATGTTATGGGGTTCAGCGTATCCACCTTCTTCCGGACGTACTCGTGATGGCGGGAGCCGGCGTCGGGGGCGGATCGTTGAACTACGCCAACACGTTGTATCAGCCACCCAAGCGGTTCTTCGAAGACCGTCAGTGGGCGCACATCACGGACTGGCACGACGAACTGGCGCCGTACTACGACCAGGCCAAACGGATGTTGGGTGTTCGCACCAATCCGTCCTTCACTCCGGCCGATGCGGTGATGAAAGACGTAGCCGAAGAGATGGGCGTGGGGGAGACCTTCACGTCCACCCCCGTCGGTGTTTTCTTCGGGGAGGCAGGAGTTTCCGTGCCGGACCCGTTCTTCGGCGGAAAAGGGCCCGAACGCACCGGCTGCACCGAATGCGGGGGATGCATGACCGGGTGCCGAGTCGGGGCGAAGAACACGCTGGTCAAGAACTACCTCCATCTCGCCGAGCAAGCGGGCGCCAGGGTTCATCCGCTCACGACCGTCACCGAACTTCGGCCGAGCGCAAGCGGTGGTTATCACCTGCTCGCGAGGCGAACGGACGGCGTCCGCCGGCGAGAAGTTCGGTTCACCGCCGATCAGGTGGTGGTAGCCGCCGGAACCTATGGAACGGCGAGACTGCTGCTCGGGATGAAGGAATCCGGTGCACTGCCTGACCTGTCGGACACTCTGGGCACCGTTGTACGTACCAATTCCGAAGCCGTACTGGCCGCAACGTCGAAGTCGCGTCGACGGAACTTCACGCAGGGCGTAGCGATCACATCGTCCTTTCACCCGGATGATCACACGCACATCGAGCCGGTGCGATACGGCAAGGGCAGCAATGCAATAGGACTTCTGCAGACCGTCCTGAGTGACGGCGGCGGGCGAACTCCCCGGGTGCTGAAGACTCTGGCGGTCGCGGCACGGCACCCAGGTGCGTTCTTCCGGTCCTTGTCGGTACGGAACTGGTCCGAGCGAACCGTCATCGCGCTGGTGATGCAGACCGACGACAACTCCCTCGAGCTTTCCAAGAACACCAAACGATTCGGGCGTTCCCTCACCAGTAGGCCGGGACCGGGTGATCCACCTCCCCATTGGATTCCGCAGGGCCATACAGCTATTCGCAAGGTCGCCGAGAAGATCGACGGCGACCCGGGCGGTTCCATCGCCGAGATCGTGAATATCCCGATGACGGCGCACTTTCTGGGTGGCTGCGCAATCGGTGACAGCGCGGCGAGTGGCGTCGTGGATCCGTATCTCCGTGCTTACGGACATGCCGGCCTGCACGTCATGGACGGTTCGGTGGTGAGCGCGAATCTCGGCGTGAATCCTTCCCTGACCATCACTGCGCAGGCGGAACGAGCGTGCGCGATGTGGCCGAACAAAGGTGCCGCAGACGCCCGCCCGAAGACCGGCGAACCATACGTACGTATCGATCCGACGTTGCCGTCCAACCCGGTGGTGCCGACGCATGCACCAGGTGCTTTGCGGCTTCCCCTGACCGTTCGAGCTGAGAAGGTGTCCGATGTGGAGCGTGCCTGAATCGACAAGTGACCGCGTCGACTGGCCGGTGAGCGATCCGCCGCCGTGGCCTGCTTCCGTTCGCGCAACACTGTGGTGGCACCGCAGTACGCCGGCGGCGCGGGAACTCGGGCCCGACGATCGAACGATTCCGGTGACGGTGGCCATGATGGTGGACTACCTCGATTCGCCGGTCGGCCCGTATCGCGAGATCCTCGCCAGTCCGGTCTTGCATGCGCCAGGGAAACGGATCGGGCCGATGCCGCGGATGGCGGTCCCTTTCATCGCGGTGGATTCGGAACCGTCGGTGCACGGCGGACGGTTCCACTGGCAACTACCCAAGGTCCTGGCCGAGTTCGACGGAGACGTGCAGCAGAAATTCACTGCAACCGGCGACGGATGGCGGGTGCGTTCGGACACGCGGATGCTCGGGCCGCGTCTGCCGATTGCCGGGGCGTTGGGATTTGCGCAGCCGGAATCCGGTGGAGGTCTGGCGATCGCGTCGGCCAGACTGACGGGGTCGTTCCGATATGCGCGCGTGAGCGTCGAGGCAGAGGGGCCGACACTGCCGAACTGGTTGGCATCGGGCACTCATCACGGCGTCGTGATTCTGGGCGGAAAAATGACTACGGGAGCAGCCAAGCACCGATAGCGGGGGGGTTGACCTGCGAAAGAACGAGCAAGGCCGCCCAGTCGGTGATTGGGCGGCCTTGCTCGTGTTGTGTAAAAAGTTAGGTGTCGACGTCCCACAGGCGCCTCTCGGCGGGTGGTCGCTCGCAGCGACAAAAGGGGTGGGGCCCGGGGCTTGTTCGGACGCCGACAGGGTGTTCAACGGTGGTCTCCCCGGATTTGTTCCCGGGGATCGCCAAGTAGTTTCCGACAGGGTGTGCAGCGAATTCCAGCAGGGCCGACGAGTTCAGGCAGGGCCGAGATGGGCGAGTTCCTTTTTCAGTCCCACACACAGATCCGATCCCGCCGGCCCACTCAGAGCTGATCGCAATCGGTTGTAATACGTCCGCGGCGACAGACCGAAAGTGACGAAGATGTCCTCGGCAGTGGCACCGTTCCACGGTCGCCACAGGATTGCGAAGTCGACGAGGTCGTCCGCGTACGATCCACGATTTCGCGAGCGTTTGGCGCGTCGAACCTGGCATTCGTGGGTGTTTGCGACGCTCGTCGCTCCACAGAGCTGAGGTGGCATCTTCGTCACTCGGTTCACGAGAGTCCCCTGAACTGGTCGGGCACTCACATGACCAGGACGCCGCCGTCCACGGGCAGCGCGACGCCGGTGATGTAACGCGCTTCGTCGGAGGCGAGGAATTTGACGGCGTTGGTGACGTCGTCGTTTTCTACCCACGGGATCGGGTAGAGGATCATGTCGCCGGAGGCCTTGGCGAAGTCGTCGCGACCCGGATTGTCGGTGCCGGGAACGAATTGGTTGTACATCGCCTGGTTCTGCACCATCTCGGTGTCGACCTGCGTCGGGTTCACGGTATTGACGCGAATGCGATGCGGAGCGAGTTCCTGGGCGAGGGTCTTCATCAATCCCACGACGCCGTGCTTGGCCGAAACATAGTGTCCGACACCCGTGTACGCGCGCAGACCGGCAACGGAGGCGGTGAGGACGATCGCGCCGCCGGTGCCCTGTTCGATCATGTGGGGGATCGCGGCCTTGACGGTGCGCCACACGCCGCTGAGGTTGACGTCGATCATTTCGCCCCACTTCTCCTCGTCCAATTCGTGCGCGTTCCCGAAGGAGAGGATGCCCGCGTTTGCGATGACGATGTCGACGTGGCCGAAGCGATCGAGCCCGGCTTCGAGGGCCAGCTTGACCGAGTCGAAGTTGCGCACGTCGGCGTGCGAGAAGATGATCTTGCCGCCTGCTTCTTCGACGAGGCGGATTGTTTCCTGGACGTCGTCCTCCGTGGCCAAGGGGTACGGCACGGTGTCGTTGTCCTTGACGGAGTCGAGAGCGATGATGTTCGCGCCCTCCTGCGCCAGCCGCAATGCGTGATTACGCCCTTGCCCGCGAGCAGCACCCGTGATGAATGCGACCTTGCCTTCGAATCGTCCGGTCATGGGGATCCTCCTGTTGCTGAAATTGTTGTGTACGTGGGTGATCGGAGAGCTATTTGACGAGTACGCCTGCGTCGACGGGCAGTGCGACGCCGGTGATGTACCTGGCTTCGTCGGACGCGAGGAAAAGCACGGCATTGCTGACGTCGACGGATTCGACCCACGGGATAGGTAGCGCATTCATCGCTTGCGACAGCGGGGCGAAGTCCTCACGAGTCGGTTCGTCGATGTCGGGACAGAACAACCTGTACATGGCGTCGTTCATGATCATCGGAGTGTCGACCTGGGTGGGGTTCACGGTATTCACGCGGATTCGGTGGGGAGCCAGTTCCTGCGCGAGAGTTTTCATCAATCCGTTGACGCCGTGTTTCGCGGCTGTGTAGTGCGCGATGTTGCCGTATCCCTTGAGCCCCGCCGCCGAACTGGTCAGGATGATTGCGCCCCCGCCCCCTTGTTCGATGAGGTAGGGGATCGCGGCTTTGGCGGTTCGCCACGTGCCGCTGAGATCGATGTCGACGACAGTGCCCCATTGGCTTTCGGTGAGTTCGTGTGTAGGTGAGGGGATGTTGATACCGACGTTGGCGCAGACGATGTCGACATGACCGAACTGGACGACCCCGCGGTCCAGGACACCCTTGACCGCGGTGAAGTCGCGAACATCGGCCACCTCGGCCAGAATTCGCCCGCCGACGGCCTCGACCGACCGGACGGTCTCGGCGAGGTCGGCTTCGCTTGCCAGCGAGTACGGAACACCTCCGATGTCGGAGCAGATGTCGAGCGCGATGATGTCTGCGCCTTCCTCGGCCAAGCGGATCGCATGTGCCCGGCCCTGGCCGCGTGCTGCGCCGGTGACGAACGCGACCTTGCCCGAAACCCTTCCGGTGGTGCGTGCTGTGGTGGTCACTTGATCACTCCGTATCGGCGTCGGTCGATGGTCAGTGCAACTGCGGCAATCACCACGATGCCCTTGATGACGAGTTGTGTGTAGGGGTCGACGGACGTCAGGTCCATTCCGGCGCTCAGCAACACGATCACGAGTGCACCGAGGATCGTGCGATGTGGGCCACCGACGCCACCGGACAGCGCGGTGCCGCCGACAACCACGGCCGCGATGGAATTGAGCAGGCTGGGACCTGCGCCCATCGGGACTCCGGTGCTGGCCTGGCCGGTGAAGATGATTCCGGCGATCGCAGCGACGGCTCCGGCTACGGCGAAGACAGCAAGTTTGGTCCGTCGTACGCGGACACCGACGAGGGCTGCGGCGCGCTCGTTGCCACCGACCGCGTACATGTGGCGACCGAATGACGTACCGAAGGCAAGGACCGTCGCGCCGATGGTCAGCAGGATTGCGATCAGTGCCCCGTTGGGGACGTTGGGAATCATCGACTCGTTCACCAGGCTCTGGAGAAGATTCGAATTGTAGGAAACAGGACCGCCTTTGGAGACGGTATTGGAAATGCCGTCGAGTACGGACATCATTCCCAGCGTCACGAGGAACGACGGCACCTTGAGCATTGTCGTGATCAACCCGTTGACCAGTCCGACAACCGCCCCCGCGACGATCACCATGACTATCGCCAACGGGCCACCGAATTTGTCGATCCATGTGGCGATCAGAATTCCGGCGAGAGTGGCCGTCGCCGCGACCGACAGATCGATACCGCCGATCAGGATGACAAACGTGCCGGCGAGCGCAAGCACGGTCAGGAAAGCCATCTGGTTGAGAATGTTCTGCGCGGACGTCGCAGTGATGAAACTTTCCGTGCGCCACTGGAAATAGATGATCAGTATCAGCACCGCAACCGTCGGAACAACTATGTTGCGGTGCTGATCGAGTCGACTCAGCAGACCGCGCGCGCCTGACGGCGCTGCGGCATCGCTGGCCGGCGATTGCTTCGAGAGTGTCTGGGTCACTGCATTCCTCACATCATGTGCTTGATCACGTCGACTTCGGCGGGCTTGCGCTCTGCAGGGGCCGCCAACTCTGCGCTGATGACCCCGTCCTTCATGACCACGATTCGGTCGGACATTCCGATCACTTCTTCGAGGGATTCGGCGCACAGCAGCACACCGACCCCTGACGCAGCCATCGATCGGACCAAACCGTAGATCTCCTCTCGCGTTCCGACGTCGATTCCACGCGTCGGATCGCTGAGGACCAGCACTTTGCATTCGCGACCTTGCCACCGAGCGAAGATCGCCTTCTGTTGGTTTCCGCCACTGAGTTCCCCGATAGGCGTCGACAACGACGGGGCTTTGACCTGCAGCGCGCGGGCCAACTGCGTCGTCCGCTCCCTTTCGGTCCGTAAACGCAGTAGCCGCGTCCACGGGTGGCGGAGGAGATCGAGGAAGCCGATCGAGATGTTGTTTCTGATGGACGCGCTGCGGAACAGGGAGTCCTGGGCACGCTCCGGTGGGACGTACAGGACTCCGGCTGCCACGGCGGCGGGAACCGACCAGTGCTCGTGCGCAGTACCGTCGACGTGAATCGAACCCGTCGACAACGACTCCGCACCCGCGACTGCTGCAGCCACCGATGCTTTCCCCGAACCGATGACTCCGGCCAATCCGACTACCTCGCCCGGTCGGACAACCAGATCGACCGACTCGAACTCGCCTGCGCTGCTTGCATCTCGGAGTTCGATCAAAGGCTTCGGAGACAACGCTCCGGTCTGTTCTCCTTCTCGGTAGTAGTCGGCGCTACGCTCGCTACCCACCATCAACTCGTGCAGTCGCTCCGCAGTGACGCCGTCGGCGGAGAGGGTTTCGATGGACCTCCCGTCGCGCAGTACGAGGAGCCGTGTGCTGATCCGCAAGACGTCCTGCAGGATGTGGGACACGAAGATGAACGACACCCGATCGCGCCACCCTTCGATCAACGCGAAGAGAATTTCCACCTCGGTCTCGGTCAACGCGCTGGTCGGCTCGTCGAGCAGGATCACCGGAGCTTCGGTGGCGTCGGTGATCCGCGAGAAGGCGCGCGCAATCTCGACCAGTTGCCTTTGTGGGTACGTCAATTCGGCGACGACGGCATCGGCGCGCAACCCCTCGATGCCGAGTGTGTCGAGGAGGGATTGGGCGGCGTCGCGCATTCTCCGACGCCGGCCGGGGCCCCAACCACCTATCTCGCCCTCACGTCCGAGATAAATGTTCTCGTACACGCGCAGTGCATCGACCAACGACTGCTCCTGGACCACCACGGAGATTCCGAGTTCGCGGAGAGTGCGCGAGTCGCCGAGTTCGACGTGAGTTCCGTTTACGTCGAGGCTGCCGGCATCGGGACGTACCGTTCCCGTCAAAACACCGATCAGCGTTGACTTTCCGGCACCGTTCTCGCCGATCAAGCCGAGAACATCACCTCTGCTGACGTCGAGTGAAACGTCCTGGAGGGCGTGAACGGGGCCGTAGCTCTTGCAGACCCCGCGCAAGCTGATGGTTGCTGTGTCGCTCACCTTCGTATGACTCATTCTCAGGCCACGAGTTGATCTTTGTACTGCAGCAACGGGCCCGAGCGGAACGCGGAGGCGTACTCGGTGCGTACTCCGGTGATGTCTGCAGAGTTCCAGGCGCTGTTCAGCGTGTACTGGTCCTGCGATACACCGGCGTAGTACTCCCGCGGGTCGATCGGGTTGAGTACGGTCTGCGGGTCCCAGTCGTCAGGATGCAGGGCCTTGCTCATTTTTGCCCAGTCGAACGGAAGTGTGGGCGCGTACACAGTTTTCAGTACGTCGTCGGCGATCTCCGGAGTCACCAGGAGTGCTCCCTGCGAAAGGAAGCGCTCCGGCAGAGACAGGTCGACGCCGTTGAGCTGATCGAAGATGGTGACACCGAGAATTCCTGCCGTGAGTCCGCCGACCGTTGCACTGGTCAGGTATTGCTTTCCCTGCGCGATGTATTCGACGTTCTGCTTGTTACCGTCGAATCCGACCACGATCTTGCCCGTGATCTTCGCGGCGTCCAGTGCCGCAATGACTCCGGCGGCTTGACTGTCGTTCTGCGCGAAGACTCCGACGAAGTCCGGCACCGAAGGCAGGATGTTCGTGAATGCCTTTCTCGCGTCTTCGGAAGTCCAGTTGCCGGGCGAGGCGGTGACGATCTTGATTCCCGGGTAGTCCTTGGCCGCGGCGTTCAGGCCAGCTGTCCGTTGATCGTCGGAGGACGAACCCTTCTGTCCCGGAACATGAATGATGGTTCCGCTGCCGCCGACCTTGTCGAAAAGAGCCTTGGCGGTTGCGACGGCGATCTTGGTGGAGGGCGGCGTGATGAAACGGACCCACTTGTCCGCGTCGGCCGGTGTGTACCAGGCGGGTGCCGTGTACGAGCTGGCATACAGAATCCCGGCCGCCTGACAGGCTTTCGTGACGGCTGCCGCCTGAGCTTCGGTGGCGGGAGTGCCGAAGATCGACTTGCCGCCCGAAGCGCGGACGTTGCCTACCTGTCCCAGTGCGGTGTTGACGTTGCCCTGATCCTCCACCGAGGACATGCTGACGCCCAACGCGTCCATCGCCTGCTTGCCGCCGTCCGAGAAGGCAACGAAGTAGTCGTTGGAGAGTGTTGTCACCTGGCAGAGGGTCTTTTCCTGGACTTTGCCCGCGCCGGCGCCACCGCCGGCAGCGGTACTGGTGGAACTGCCGCCTGCTCCGCAGGCCACTGCGCCGAGGGCGATGCCTGCTGCGCCCATTGCGGCGAAGAAGGAACGTCGGGTCAGTGGATGAGAGAACGTCGCGTTCCGCGCGACGTCCACGATCTTCGATTCGATCGAAGGCATGATCACATCCTTGGTCTCGCAAGAGTAGGTTCTCGAGAGGTCTTCTCGAGATGTGGGAAAACGGGAGATTTCGCTACTTCGCCAGCAGATGCGTTGTGAACCAACGGGAAGCGTGTTCGGCCGCCACTGCGAGCTTGGACTGGTCGCTGTAGAGCGTCATGTGCGACGTGTGCGGCAGGACGACAAGTTCTTTCTTCGGAGTCGGGATGCTGTTGTAACTCTCGATCTCCAAGTCCCACAACGTGAGGTCGTCACCTTCGGCGACGATCATCATCGACGGTGTGTCGAGGATCCTGGGCACGAAATAGTTGACGTCGTAGTCGAGCAGGAGATCGACGGATTCCATAGTCGAACTGTTTTGGTAGAGAGGAGCTTCGGTGGCTTGAAGAGCTGCGAAGGTCGTCTTCGTCTCGGGGAACGGCCAGGAAGACAGTTCTTCCTCGGGATTCTCACTGGCGTGAGCGATGTGCAGTCGCTGATCCGGATCGTCGAAGCGGAGTCGGCGATCTTCGAGGATCGCGTCCCACAGCTTTCGATAACCCATGGTCCCGTGGATCCGACGCATGTTGCGGAACCCGTCGATCACCGGAATCTGAGACACGATGGCCTTCACCCGAGGATCGGTCGCGGCGAGAATCATTACGTGGCCGCCGGAGTAGGAGATGCCCCAGGCTCCGAGACGGTCGTTGTCGATGCCGGGAGTGCGCTCGAGAAAGCTGAGCGCGTTCTGATAATCACGAATCTGTTGCTTCGGGTCCAGGTGTTGACGGGGTTCACCGTCCGACACGCCCAGGTTGCGGTAGTCGAAGACCAGCGCAGCCATACCGGCCGTTACGAAGGCCTCGGCGTAATAGGGCATGACCAACTCACGGACGTAGCACCAACCGCCTGCCAGTACGACGGCCGGTACGTCTTCGTCGGTGTCGGGTCGGTACAGCCAACCGCGGACGGTGACTCCGTCGCTGGAGAATTCGACATCTTCACGGCGCATTGCGCGACTCCTCATGTAACGAGTGAAAGCTGAATGGAAGTAGGTGCGAAAGAAAACGGACGGTCTTGTCGCCGTGCGTATTACGGCATCGACGCGGTTCGCTCGTGTCAACTGCCCCGAGCGGATCGTCGCGGATCCGAAGTACCCCGTAATCGTGAGTCACCTCACAGCCTTTGTCAAGTGTCACTGGACAGCAAGGAAAATCCGTCGGTATAGTCCTGCTCACCCACTGCGCATGTATTCGTAACGAGCGCAGCATTATTGGAGGTGTTCCGGCTCGTGAACGGCGAAGAAGTTCTGTGTGCCTACGAAAAGATGTTGTTGATCCGTGTGATGGAGGAGCGCATCTCGGCGCTCTACAAGGGCGACATCATTCCCGGATTCGTTCACACCTCGATAGGTCAAGAGGCATGCGCGGTGGGGGCTCTCACTCATGCGCGGGTCAGTGACGTCATCACCTCGACGCACCGCGGGCACGGCCACGTTCTCGCCAAAGGCCTCGAGCCCGATCGGATGATGGCCGAGTTGATGGGCAAGGTTACCGGGGCCAACAACGGCCGGGGTGGTTCGATGCACGTCGCCGATCCCCGCCTGGGGATCTTCGGCGCGAACGGGATCGTGGGCGCGGGGTTGCCGATCGCCGTCGGTGCTGCCTTCGCTGCCAAGGATCGCGGTGAGGGCGATCTGGTGGTGGCGTTCTTCGGTGACGGGGCGATCGCGACCGGCGCGTTCCACGAGGCGATGAACTTGGCTGCGCTGTGGAAACTTCCGATCATTTTCCTGTGCGAGAACAACGGATTCTCGGAGTTCTCCTCGACGGTGGATCAGCATCCGGTTCCGATCTCTGCGCGCGCAGCGGGATACGGAATGGAATCGATCACGCTGGCAGGCAACGACGTCGAGGCAGTCGCCGACGGTATTCGGCCGGTGTACGCGCAGGTGCGAGGCGGCAGTGGTCCGGTGTTCGTCGAGGTCACGACCCTGCGGGTGCACGGGCACTACGAGGGCGATCCGCAGGTGTACCGCGACAAGGACGAGATGACCCGAGACATTCTCGCGGCCGATCCACTGACGGTGACGCGGGGCCGACTCCGGGAGCGAGGCATCGGGGACGATGTCCTCGATCTGGTGGATAAGCGGGTGAGGGCGGTGGTCGACGAGGCGGAGCGTTTCGCGCGGGCGTCGCCGCAACCGGAGGCGTCGAGCGTGATGGAGTACATCTATTCACCGCGACGTGTCTATCCGCCGGGCCACCTCGACGTGAGTGTCGACGCGGGTGGTGCGGCGGTGTCCCAGTCCAAGATCATCAAAGCGGCGCTCGACGACTCTCTGGCAGCCGATCCGGATGTGTTTCTTGCTGGCATCGACGTTGCCGGCGGAAATGTTTTCGGTCTGACCAGGGGATTGGCCGCGGAGTATCCGGGTCGAGTGCTCGATACGCCGATCTCCGAATCGGCAATCATGGGTCTTGCCGTCGGCTCCGCGATGGCGGGCCGTAGGCCCGTCGTGGAACTGATGTACCTCGACTTCCTCGGGGTGTGCCTGGATCAGTTGATGAATCAGGCGGCAAAACTTCGGTTCATGACGGGCGGCGCAGTGAGTCTGCCGTTGGTGGTGCGGACGCAGTTCGGTTCCGGCAGATCGTCGGGTGGGCAGCATTCGCAGAGTCTCGAGGCGCTGTTGGCGCACATACCGGGACTGACTGTGCTCATGCCGAGTTCGGGCGCGGATGCATACGGGTTGTTGCGGGCAGCGATCGAGGACGACAACCCGGTCATGTTCATCGAGCATCGACTGCTGTACGAGAAGAAAAGTTCGTTGCCGAGCAAGGATTTTCGGGTTCCGATCGGAAAGGCAGCGGTGACGAGACCAGGTTCGGACGTCACCATCGTCTCGTGGTCGCGTATGGCAATGCACGCTTTGGTTGCGGCGCAGACGTTGACAGAGGAAGGGATCGATGCGGAGGTCATCGATCTACGAACGATTGCTCCGCTCGATCGGGAGACGATTCTCGAATCCTTCGGTCGGACCAACAGGATGGTCGTCGCCCAGGAAGCGGTGGTGGACTTCGGTGTCGGAGCCGAGATCGCAGCCATGGCGGTGGATTCCGGTTTCTATTCTCTGGACGCGCCGGTGGTGCGGGTGGGAGCACGGTACGCGCCCGCGCCCTATGCGCCGGTGCTCGAACGTGAGTGGGAAGTCGGACCTGACGACATCGTTGCAGCCGTTCGGCGGGTGATGTCGTGCTGAGCGCTACCCGTCCGCGGGCAATGACCGGTGGCGGGGTGCTGCCCGAGATGCTTCTCGACGCACTGCGTCGAGATCCCGAAGCACTGGCCCTTGTCGACGAGAGTGTGCGGTGGACTTACCAGGAATTGGTGGACGCTGCAACGAGCTTTGCAGGCGCACTGCATAAATCGGGATTCGAGCCTGGAGAAGTGGTACTCGTTCAGCTGCCGAACTGGTGGGAATCCGTGGTTGCGGCCTGGGGCACGTGGCTTGCCGGCGGCATTCTCCTGCCGGTGGTCCCGATTTACCGCGCACACGAGCTGTCCTTCATCATCGAGCAAGCTGAGCCGTCGGTGATCGTCGCCCCGCAGGAATACCGCGGATATCGTCACGTCGAGCAACTCGGGACTGTGCTCCGTGATCTGGGCCGAGAGGTTCTTCTGGTGGAGGCTCGAGGCGAAGGTGGGTTGCGGCGCACCACGTTCGACGACTTTCTGGACTTCGGGATGGAGGCGAACCGGCCCGACCACCGCGCGGATCCCGACGACGTCGCCCTCGTTCTCTACACGTCGGGAACCACTTCGGCTCCGAAAGGCGTTCTGCACACTCATCGGACCCTGATGGCCGAGAGTTCGAGCATGATCGCGCATTGCGGCGTGGATTCGCAGGACCGAATCTTCATGCCTTCGCCGTTGCCCCACATCACCGGAATGTCGTATGCGGTCGTTCTTCCCGCAGCGGCAGCCTGCTCGACGGTTCTGATGCAACGCTGGAATCCCGCGGAGGCAGTTGCGTTGATCGAGCGCGAACAATGCACGTTCACCGTGAGCGCGACACCGTTTCTCCGCGGTCTTGCCGACGCCTACGAGGAGGACGGATATCGACGATCCCATCTGACTCGATTCGTGTGTGGTGGGGCCGGGATTCCGCCCGAGCTGGTACGTCGAGCCCACCGCGTGATGGGGACAGCGGTTGTTCGTACCTACGGATCGACGGAACTTCCGACCCTCGTGATGGGTGATCCTTTCGGTGACATCGGTCTGCAGGCCGAGGACGAAGGAGCTGTGATCGGCGGAAACGAGTTCCGGCTCGGCGAAGACGACGAGCTGTTGGTGCGTGGTCCGGAACTGTTCGTCGGCTACGTCGACAGCTCGATCAACGCGGAATCATTTACCGAGGACGGCTATTTCCGGACTGGCGACGTTGCCACCGTGGACGGGCCAGGTCAGATCCGGATCACTTCGCGGATCAAGGACATCATCAACCGGGGAGGGGAGAAATTCAGTGCTGCCGACATCGAGTGGGTCCTCGAGGCTCATCCGAATGTGGCAGAGGTGGCAGTGGTCGGGTATCCGGACGAGGAACTGGGGGAGCGCGCGTGCGCCTTTGTCGTTCCGCACGGTGAACCACCAAGCGTTCGAGACCTGCGGATCTTCCTGCTGTCCGAAGGATTTGCTGTTCAGAAGGCTCCGGAGAGAGTCGAGACCGTTGCGTCGCTTCCTCGGACGGAGAGTGGGAAGGTTCAGAAGTTTCTCCTGCGTCGAGCGTTAGGCTTGGGCTCCGCACAGGCGGTCCCCGAGACCTACGGAAGCGAGTTCGGACATGACGGCAACCGGCGCAAAGCCACCTCGTAAGGCGGCTGAGTCGACAGCGGCTGCATCGAAGAAATCGCAACCGCGCAAGACGACTCCCCAAAAGACGACGGCCCAGAAGAAGACGGCGCCGACCAAGGCGGCGGCGCGCAAACAGAAGGCGGAGGACAACGGTTTGGGGACGTCGGTAGGTAAGACGGTTCGTGCCGAACGCACGCGACAGGGAATCCCGGTTCGCGAACTGGCGAGGCGACTCGGCGTATCACCGTCGTTCCTGTCCCAGTTCGAACTGGGACAGAGTCAGGCGGCGGTCAACACGCTTTTTGCGATCGCGACCGAACTCAACCTGTCGTTGGACGTATTGCTCGGCAACAGCGTCGATCCGGAACGTGAATCCGAGTCCGAATCGAAGACCCACGAGCCGCGCATTTCCGACTGCCTCACATTCCGATCGGGTGTCCGCTGGCAACGGTTGGCGAATACTCCTGAGAACCATCACGTCCAGTTCCTCCTCACGGAGTACGAGCCCGGCGCCGACTCTGCGCCGGGCGACGCACCGCAGACCCACTCGGGTGACGACTACGGGTACGTGCTGGAAGGGACTCTGACTATCGACATCGACGGAATGCGTCGGCTGCTCAAGTCGGGCGAAGCGATCCACCTGGTCGGGAATGTTCCTCACCGATTGCGCAACGAGACAGATCAGACGGTCAAGGCGATCTGGTTCGTCCTGGGGTGAGTCGCTGCGTGCGACGTATTGGATGTGATGTCACCGGGTGTGACGCCGGTCTCGATTCAACTTAGGCAATCCTTTTCTTGACTAATTCCAGAAAAGCGGCATACTGGGAAACATGCGAGACGGAGAGCATGACTTCGACCCCCGAGCGCAACTTCGCGCCGTCGGGTTGAGGATCACTGCTCCGCGCCTCGCCGTGCTGGATGCGGTTACAGCCCAACCGCATTCAGACGCCGATTCTGTTGCAGCACTCGTGCGGCAGCAGCTCGGATCGGTATCCACACAGGCCGTTTACGACGTGCTCAAGGCATGCGTGAACGCAGGATTGCTGCGACGCATCGAGCCGGCGGGTTCACCCGCACGGTTCGAGACGAGAACTGGTGACAACCACCATCACCTCGTCTGTCGCGGCTGCGGCAAGGTCGTCGACGTCGATTGTGTTGTCGGCCAAGCTCCCTGCCTCGAACCTTCCGATAATCACGGCTTCGAAATCGACGAAGCCGAGGTCGTGTTCTGGGGCCGTTGCGAAGATTGCCTGAAGAATTCTGCCGAATCCGACACCGCGTCGGACACGGTCTCGCAGAATCGAATTGATGCGTCCAGAACCTCCGAGCCAGCCCCTTCGCATGCAGCCCATGCGTTCGGCTCGGATGCAGCCCCGCTCCTCTGACGCCCAGCCCACAACGCTAGGAGGCTTCGCCATGACCAAGCCCACCACCAACAATTTCGGTATCGCGGTCGCAAGTGATGACGAATCGCTGACCGCGGGTATTCAGGGGCCGGTGCTCCTTCACGACCACTACCTGATCGAGAAGCTCGCGCAGTTCAACCGCGAGCGTGTCCCGGAGCGCATCGTCCACGCCAAGGGCGGCGGCGCTTTCGGTGAACTCGTCATCACACACGACGTCAGCAAGTACACGAAGGCCGCGTTCCTGCAGCCGGGTAAGAAGACCGAGTCGCTCGTCCGCTTCTCCACCGTCGCCGGTGAGCAGGGCAGCCCGGACACCTGGCGCGATCCGCGCGGTTTCGCGATGAAGTTCTACACCGAAGAGGGAAACTACGACCTCGTCGGCAACAACACCCCGGTGTTCTTCATCAAGGACGCCATCAAGTTCCCCGACTTCATCCGTTCGCAGAAGCGACTGCCAGGCTCCGGTCTTCGTGACCACGACATGCAGTGGGACTTCTGGACTCTGCGTCCCGAAACGGCTCACCAGGTGACCTGGTTGATGGGTGACCGCGGTATCCCGAAGACCTGGCGCAACATGGACGGCTTCGGATCGCACACCTACCAGTGGGTCAACGCTGCGGGTGAACGCTTCTGGGTGAAGTACCACTTCAAGACCGATCAGGGCATCGAGTTCCTGACACAGGCAGAAGCAGACAGCCTCGCCGGTAGCGATCCCGACTACCACCGCGCGGATCTGTACAACGCCATCGAGGCCGGTAATTTCCCGAGCTGGACCCTCAAGGTTCAGATCATGCCGGTCGACGAGGCCGAAGGCTACCGCTTCAACCCGTTCGACCTCACCAAGGTCTGGTCCCAGAAGGACTACCCGCTGATCGAGGTCGGCAAGTGGACGCTGAACCGTAACCCGGAGAACTTCTTCGCGCAGATCGAGCAGGCATCCTTCGAGCCGTCGAACGTGGTGCCCGGCATCGGATTCAGCCCGGACAAGATGCTTCTGGGCCGCGTCTTCTCCTACGCCGACGCACATCGTTACCGCATCGGCACCAACTACGCCGACCTGCCGGTCAACGCGCCGAAGAACGAGGTGAACTCCTACTCCAAGGAGGGCGCCATGCGTTACAGCTTCAATTCCCCGTCGACGCCGGTGTACGCACCCAACTCGTACGGCGGACCTCACGCCGATCCGTCTGTTGCCGGTGACGAAGGCCTGTGGTCGTTCGACGGCAAGGCAGTGCGCGCCGGATACATCGAGCACGCCGAGGACGGCGACTTCACGCAGGCCGGAACGCTGGTCCGTGAAGTTCTCGACGACGCAGCTCGTGAGCGCCTGGTGAGCAACATCGTCGGCCACGCCCTTGCGGGCGTCAGCGAAGAAGTTCTACTGCGTGTCTTCGAGTACTGGAAGAACGTCGACGCAGATTTGGGCAAGCGCGTCGAAGAAGGTGTACGCGCAGGTCAGTGACCCGCTGACATGAGCATCGCCTAGGTTTACCGAATGCGGACCGCTGCAAGGGAAATCACTTCCCGGCAGCGGTCCGTTTTTGTCTGCCCAACTACAGCAGTGCGAACCAGTAGACGAAGCATGYGAGAAGGAACACAACCACTGACTCCATGACGACACCCCTGTTCGACGTGCACTTCTGCTGTCCGCACTCTCCATGATCCGCTTCTCGAGCGGAGAATGCTCGGGGCACAAGTTTCGCGAACCGAGGTGTTGGGCAGTCAATTCCCATGGCAACAGGTGCAGTTCTCTTCGACATCGACGGAACGCTCGTCGATTCCAACTATCTGCATGTAGAAGCGTGGTCGCGAGCCTTCTTCGAGGTAGGTCGCCCGGTTGACGCGTGGCGGGTGCACCGCAGCATCGGTATGGACGGCGACCAACTACTGGAGACGTTGCTCGGCGAAGACATCGACGGGTGCGGGCCACGGGCCAAGGAACTTCACACCAAGTACTACCGGCAGTCGGCTGACCGTCTCCGAGTACTGCCGGGAGCGCGCGAATTGATCCGCCGAGTTCACTCGCTCGGACTGCACGTCGTGCTCGCTACCTCGGCGCCCGACGACGAACTGGAGTTGTTGCGCCAGACGCTCGACATCGACGAAATGATCTACGCCGCGACCTCTTCGGAATCCGTCGACGAGGCCAAGCCTGATCCGCACCTGATCGAAATCGCGCTCGCGAAGGCAGGTGTCGACGCGGGCGATGCGGTCATGGTCGGAGACGCCGTCTGGGACATGAAGGCGGCGACATCGGCGGGCGTTGTGGCTGTGGGAGTGCGCAGCGGCGGCATGTCGACCGACGAACTCGAAGGCGCGGGTGCGGCGACGGTGTACGACGACGCCCGCGACCTTCTCGACCACCTCGACGGCAGTGTGATTTCCGAACTCGTTTCAGGCCTAGATACCGGGAGTTGATCAGTGATGGCACGATTCGGCTATACCTTGATGACCGAACAGGCCGGCCCGAAAGAACTGGTCCGCCATGCAGTTCGGGCCGAAGAAGTCGGCTTCGACTTCGAAGTGATGAGTGATCATTACTCGCCGTGGCTGACCGAGCAGGGGCATGCGCCTTACGCCTGGTCGGTGCTGGGAGCAGTTGCCCATGCCACCGAGCGAGTCGGGTTGATGACGTATGTGACTTGTCCGACCGTCAGGTACCACCCTGCCGTGGTCGCGCAGAAAGCCGCGACGATCCAGATCCTCGCGGACGGGCGCTTCACACTGGGATTGGGAAGTGGCGAGAGCCTTAACGAGCATGTGGTCGGCGAGGGGTGGCCGTCCGTCGACACCCGGCACGACATGCTGCAGGAGGCAGTGAGCATCATTCGTGCACTGCTTGCCGGGGATCTGGTGAGCTGGAAGGGGGAGTACTTCGACGTTCAGTCCGCGCGGATCTGGGATCTCCCGGAGAACCCGGTTCCCCTGGCGCTGGCCATGTCCGGCGACAAGTCCGTCGAGCGTTTCGGTCCGATGGCCGATGACCTGATTGCCGTGCAACCGGATTCGGATCTGGTGCACCAGTGGAAGCACGTTCACGGCCGGGCGTACGGGTTGGCGCCAGCAGGCCGGACCATCGGTCAGATTCCGATCTCGTGGGATCCTGATCGCGACACGGCCATCGCTCGCGCTCATCAGCAGTTCCGGTGGTTCGGTGGGGGGTGGTCTGTGAACTCCGAACTACCCACACCGGCGAGTTTCGCAGGTGCGACTCAGTTCGTGCGCAAAGAGGATGTGGCGGAAAGTATTCCGTGTGGTCCTGATCTCGATGTCATCGTGGAGGCAGTCAAGGCGTACACCGATGCTGGGTTCACCGATGTGGCGCTGGTACAGATCGGTGGAGATACCCAAGACCGATTCTTCGACGAGGCAGCCAAGCCACTGCTCGAGGCTCTGCATGTCGAATTGGGTTGATCGAGAAAATCAATCGAGTTCCGCCGAGGGGGCTCGCGTCGAGTCGCGCGCTACCGCCGTGCAGCCGCGCCTGCTGCGCGACGAGGGCCAACCCCAAACCGCTTCCGGCGTCGCCGGCGCCGGTACCACGAACAAATCGTTCGAACATCGCTTCGCGTTCCGACGGCGCGATCACGGTGCCGTTGTCGTCGACGTATACCGTCGCCGAACCGGTGGCAGCCCCTGATCGGACGGTGATCTCGACTTCGTCGGCATTGCCGTGCCGAACGGAGTTGGTGACGGCGTTGGTCAACACCAGACGGATGCCCGCGGGAAAGGCCTGAACCGAAAGTTCTTCCGGTGCTTTCAAACGAACGTCGACCTGAGGGTGCAAACGGCCGGCGTCAGCGACGGCGCGATCGGCAACCTCCACGAGATCGACGTCGGCACAATCCTCCGGATCGGCCACTTCACCCAGGGCGAGCGTCTCGAGATCGGTCAGGGTGCGCTCGATCTGGCGCTGCGCCTCCAACAACTCGCTGGACAGTTCGCGGCGTTGGCTTTCCGTGAGATCCAGTGTTGCGAGAACTTCGAGATCGGTACGCATCGACGTGAGAGGTGTGCGTAGTTCGTGGGCGGAGACGCGAGCGAAATCGCGCGCCGACTCCAACGCCTCTTCGGTGCGGCTTCTATCGGTTTCGATGCGACTGAGCATGCTGTGGATTGCCTCCGACAGTTCTTCGGCTTCGCGCGTTCCGCGCACCGACGGTGCCCGGCGCGAGAGTCCTTCGACGTCGAGGTTGTTGCCGATCGAACTGGTGGTCTCGGTCAATTGCTGTAGAGGCCGGACGGCGCGGCCTGCGAGGAACCAGCCGAGCCCGGCCGCGGCAAGGATGGCGACCACTGCAGCAGCGGCCACCTGGAACTGCTGCTCACGGATTGCCTGGGTCAGTGGGTCTTCAGGGATGCTGACGGCCAGTGCGGCGCCGCTGTCGCCAGGCACGAGAACATCCCGACTGCGAACATCGGTGGTAGCCAAGGCGCTGACGGTCGTGGCGTTGAATCCAGGGCTGACCACGAATGGTTCTGTGGTTGCAGTTGGTGTTTCGATGAACAGGGGGCTCGGCGCACTCGCTGCGACGCCCAGGGTGACGGAATCGAGAGTGCGTTCGAGTTGTTCGGATCCGTTGACGCGCAGGAAGACCGCGAACGCAATTCCGATCGCGGCAATCACGATTCCGGCGGCCAGGCCCGACGCGATGGCTACCCGGGTCTGAAGTGACAGCGGCCGCTTCATCGTTCGGCCCTCAGGACGAAGCCCACTCCGCGCACCGTGTGGATCACGCGGGGCGCCCCGTCGACTTCGAGTTTCTTGCGTAGGTAGGTGACGAAGACGTCGACGACATTGGTGTCGGCCGCGAAGTCGTAACCCCAGACGAGTCGCAGGAGTTGTGCGCGACTGAGTACGACACCGGCATGCTCGGCGAGTACCGACAACAGGTCGAATTCTCTTTTGGTGAGTTCGATTCGCCTACCGTCGATGTGTGCTCGATGGCCACGGAGATCGACCGTCAGCGGTCCCACCGTGATCGGATGGTCGACCGACGGAGTGGCTCGCGTCGTGCGTCGTAGCAATGCGCGCAGTCTGGCGACGAGCTCGGCCAATTCGAAGGGCTTGGTGAGGTAGTCGTCGGCGCCCGCCTCCAGCCCCGCGATGCGGTCACCCACGGAACTTCGGGCGCTGAGTACGCAGATCGGAACCTCGTTGCCGATCGCGCGCAGGGCGGTTACCACTCCGACGCCGTCGAGGCCGGGCATGTTGACGTCGAGAACGAGTGCGGCCGGGCATTGCTTGTTCACCGATGACAAGGCCGATCGTCCGTCGACGGCAGTTGCCGTGTCGAAGCCCGACAATCGGAGTCCACGTTCGAGCGAATTCAGAACCTTCGCGTCGTCGTCAACGATCAGGATGCGCTCGCGTGTACTCACTCCAGCCATGGTGCCATCGGATTGCGACCTGGGGCCTCGCTCGGAGCGAGGGCCGCCGCATTCTCATCAACTCCTAAGAAACCGACAACAGATCTGCAGTGTTGGCTTCATAACCTCGGGTTTCTCGGATGCGACCGCGCCGAGAATTCGAGAACGTTCGATCAAGGAGAACAACGATGACGCGATTGAAAGTGAACGGCAAGCGGGCCAGCCGGACCGGTGTGGTGGTGGCGTCGGTGGCGGTCCTCGGTATGGCCGTGGCGCCGGGAATCGCCTGGGCTTCCAACCCGATTTCCGACGGGTCGCCGGTGGCGGTGCGATCGATCGCGACCGCTCCGTCAGAGGCGGGTGTGGCTCCGGAAGTAGCGTGTGGTGCCGCGACGCCGATTTCCGACGAGGAACTGCAGAAGCTCATCGACGAGGGCAAGGTTGTGCGCGCCGAGGAGGCGGGTACAGCCGCAATCACGATCGAAGTCCCTGGCGACGCCGCGACATTCATTGCGCGTGAAGGGGTGCCGGCGTTGCCGACCGTCGAATGGGCTCCGGCGATCGAGGGTGTTCCGGCAGAGGTGCTCAACATGGCAGGCGTCGCTCCGCTGGAGGAAGGCGTTGCCCTGTCATGCGCGGTTGCTGCGGGCTGACGAGCGAAAAAAGCTCCGCATGAACCGCTTTGACCTGGAACGGTACGGCCGTACTCAACCGGGTCCGGAGGTTGGTCAACCCTGTCGGTAGCACTTGCTACGTTCGGGGCGGTCTCGGCGAGCATGCCGGGGCCGTCGCCGACGGCGTCATGTGCGTGGTGTCTTGCAGAGGGTGCGGTACGGCCTGATGCGGGGCGCGTTTCGAAAGGTGTTGTGTTTCATGGTCATGGGCCCCACCCACGCGATGTCCGGTGCTGCTGTGGGGTTGGTGGTTGCAGAGTTGTTGCCTCTCGATTGGGGAGGGCCCACATCCACCGCTGAAACCTTGACCTTTGCCGGTGTGTGCGCGGGAGCCGCCTTGCTTCCCGACCTCGATACCGGTCAGTCGACGGTTTCCCGATCATTCGGTCCGCTCAGCAAAGCGCTGGCCAAAGGTATCGACGCAATTTCGGTGACCTTCTACCGCATCACCAAAGGCAAGAAGGACGGCAAGCGTCGTGGTGGGCATCGGACGCTCACGCACACCGCGCTGTTTGCCGCCGGTCTTGGGGCCGGGGTCTCGGCGCTGGTTGTTCAGTTCGGGAAGCCCGCCATCATCATCACGCTGTTCTTCTGCCTCGGGCTGGCGATCCGAGGATTGGCGGGTGAATTGGCCAAGGAGAAGGGGTGGCTCGCCGTCTCCGCCGTTGCGTTGGTGCTCTCGGCCCTCACCTGGCAGTGGTATCCGAGTGAGGCCGGATCCACCGGGCTAGGTGTTGCAGTGGCACTGGGCTGCGCCACACACTGTCTCGGCGATGCGATCACCAAGGAAGGGGTGCCGTTTCTCGCGCCCCTGATTCCGCTCGGCGGCAAGCGGTGGTGGGAACAACGGCTGCCGTCATTTCTGTCCATCCGCGCAGGTGGGAACCTCGAGAAGATTCTGATCGGGCCGGCGCTGACGGTCCTGACTGCCTGGTTGATCATCAGTGCTTTCGACGGCGCCCCGGAAGCGATCTACGCCGTCTTCGCTCCGATGGTGCAGTGAGCATCTAAATCTTTTATTACGGAACCACTGGCATCGTAATCATATTTGTTCTACGTTCGTCCCTGACATGAACCGAGTCGGCTGACGGAGTGAGCAGTGGTGCATCAAGCAGAGCGCAAGGCGGAGCACAGCTCGAGAGAAGACGGTGTGAGCCGGCGCGGATTTCTCGCAGCGAGTGTCGGCGCAGCTGCTCTCGCGGGTATTTCCTGGGCACCGGCGGGAGCTGTTCCCTGGGGCTCGGCATCGACCATCGCGCCACCGCCCGGATTTCCGTCGGACATTCCGTTGTCACAGCAGGCATACGCGAACTGGTCGCGAGAAATCATGCTCGAGAGTGTGTGGACGGCGACGGCGCGTCACAGCGACGACGTCGTCACCCTCGCCAACTGGGCGTTCGACAACGGGTACACAGTGCGTGCGAAGGGAACGATGCACGGGTGGAGTCCGTTGACGGTGGTGCCCGGCGCGCCTTCGGATCGAGTTCTGCTGGTCGATACGATGGCGAACTTGAATTCGGTTGTGGTGCAGCACGGCACGCCCGCAACAGTCACGGCGGGCGCCGGCGCCAGTATCGAAGCGATTCTGACAGCGCTCGAGCGCGAGGGGCTCGGGTGGGCCAACTCTCCGGCGATCGGTGAGCTGTCCATCGCCGGGGCACTGGCGATCGGCGCTCACGGGGCAACGTATCCGGCGGTGGGGGAGACGTTTACCCCTGGCCAGTCGTATGGTTCGCTGAGCAACCTGATCACCGAGATCACGGTGGTGGCGTGGGACGAAGGCAGCAATCGCTACGCGCTGAAGACTTTTCACCGATCAGATGACGAGATCACGGCTTTCCTGACTCACCTGGGCCGAACCTTCGTCACCTCCGTGACGCTGCAAGCCGGGGAGAATTATCGGCTGCGGTGCCAGAGTTTCACCGACATTCCGTGGCAAGAACTCTTTGCTGCTCCCGGTTCGCCAGGGCGTACCTACGAGAGTTTTGTCGAGAAATCCGGACGGGTGGAGGCGATCTGGTTCCCGTTCACGCAAACACCGTGGCTCAAGGTCTGGACGCCGACCCCGGTCAAACCGCCGGAGTCCCGAGAGGTGAGCGGGCCGTACAACTACTTCTTCTCCGACGCGATTCCCGAAGAAGTCACCACCCCGTTGGGGATGGTGGCGCAGGGCCTTCAAGCTGCGACACCGCTGTTCGGCGCCTCTCAGTTCGGAGCTGTAGCAGCAGGATTGGCGCTGACCGACACCGACGATCTGTGGGGCTGGTCAAAAGATGTTCTGTTCTACCTGCGGCACACGACGTTGCGCGTAGTAGCGGGCGGCGGCGCGGTGATCACCAAGCGGTCCAACATCGGCCGAGTCGTCCACGAGATGACGAGTTGGTTGAACGAGCGAATGACGCACTACGCGTCGCTGGGGCAGTATCCCGTCAACATGCCGTTCGAAGTGCGTCTCTGTGGTGTCGATGACAGTGGCGAAGTCCTTGTCGACAGCGCCGGCGTGCCGGATCTGTCAGCGGTGCGGCCCCGGGCGGATCGTCAGGACTGGGATACGGCGATCTGGATGAACGTGGTCTCGATTCCCGGCACCGCGGGATTGCCCGCGTTCCTTCGCGAGATGGAACGGTGGATGGTCGCGAACTACTCCGGCGATTACGCGACTTTCCGTCCGGAGTGGTCCAAGGGATGGGCATTCACCGATCAAGCTGCGTACCAGGACGACGAATTCCTCACCAGCACAGTGCCTGCCACCTTTCGTGCCGGTGGCGACGGGAACTGGGACTTCGCTCTCGCCACGCTGGACGAACACGACCCGCACCGCGTCTTCAGCAATACGTTCATCGACCGCGTCTTGCCACCCAGCTGAATCTCTTACTGCGGTTGTGGTTTGCGCCAGCGCACGTCGGAGATGCGGATGCGCTGATTGTTGTCACCGTTCCAGTCGACGCTCAGTCCCTGGGCTCGGAGTGCGTCGGCTACCTGGCGCCCGACGGTCTGATCGGTGTGCGCGATCATCTGTGCCTTGGCGGTTTCGTCGCCGCCGAACGCGGCGGAGACCAGCGCGGGATCGAGATCGTGGGCCGGACGAAACGCACTGTAGGACAAGTAGAGATCGGACGGCTCGTCGCCGAGACGCTCCGCATCTTGCATGTGGAAGAACGTGTACGCCCACTGAGCAAAGGGATACCCGTTCTCGTCCGGTTCGGACGGCGTGCGTTCGTCGTCGATTTCGGTAGTGCCGCACTGCACGCAGCAGGTGAAGTTCATGCGGGCCACGATGCCGTTGCGCTCGAGTTCTGCGAAGGCGGCGGATACGCGCTCGAAGTCGCCGGGACCCGCCCACTGGGTCTGCTCCCCGAGCCTTCGGTCCCAGACCTCACGCACTACTGCGTCGATCTGTCTGCCGAGTTCATCGTTCTCGAAACCGCCCTCGACACAGTCTCGGGCGGCTTCGCAGATTTCATCGAACGTCGCGAACCCGGGGACTACCAATTCGCGTGCTTGCTCACGGACGGCCACGATGTCGGCCGCGCTGAGCACCGTTGCAGGCTGACGTGACCGTGCTGACCGTGACGGTGCTGACCGTGACCAGGGCAATCGCATACCGGCACCGTACTGCACCGATCCGGCCGTCAGGCGTCGGCTGCTGCCTTTGTTTCCTCCTCGGTCGACGGGGCAGGCTTGTTCGGGATGAGCGCGGTGGCGATCAGGCCGACCACGACAAATCCGGCCGCAAGGTATCCGCCGAGTGTGATCCCGTGAGTCATTGCAGACTGTGCAGCGTCTGCGACGAAAGCGGTGCTCGGTGACCCGGCCAGCGAGTCGATGGCGGCGCCCGCGCTGTCGGTGACAGCACGCGTCAACTGATCAGCCTGAGCTTGGTCGACACCGGACTCGGTGAGGTCGTTGTTCAGCGTGGAATTGAGAGTGCTGAAGAAGACCGTGGTGAGGACAGCGATGCCCAGTGCGGATCCGAGTTGGCGGAACGCACTCTGAATGCCGGAGCCTTGACCGGCGCTCTGCTCGGGAATCTCCTCGAGCACGACGTTGGTCACCTGCGCAGTCGCAAAACCGACACCGATGCCGTAGAAGAAGAGCACTGCGGCGATAGTCCACCAGGGGCTGTCTGTTGCAGCGATGAATCCGAGACCGGCGAGACCGAGCGCTTCGAGGGCCAAACCGATACGGACCAAGCCCAACGGCGAGACCTTCGACGCCATTCCGAAGCTCGCACCACTGGCGACAAAGCTGCCGATGGCAATGGGAACCAGCGCGAGCCCTGCCTGGAGTGCGCTGTACCCGAGCGTGAACTGAAGCCAGAGGGGAAGCACCGCAACGATTCCGAACTCACCGAGCCCGATGATCAGCGTCGCGATGTTGCCGTTGCGGAACGACGAGATGGAGAACAGCCGTACGTCCATCAGCGCCCGCGACGGATCGTCGCTGCGGGTGAGCATGGTTTGACGGTAGGCGAACGCACCGAGCGACAGAACGGCGAGAACCAACGCCACCAGAACCGGCGACGGTCCGCTGGACCACGACAGGCCGAACAGATCGAAGGGTTCCTTCGTCGTCAGCCACCCATACGTACGTCCCTCGACGAGGCCGAAGGCGAGCAGGCCCAGGCCGGCGATGGACAGTGCCGCTCCGGTGGTGTCGATGCGCCCAGCGGTGCGGGGTGAGGGCGCGATGAACAGCACCGCGCCGATCAGAATGAGCGCAGCAAGCGGAATATTGATGCCGAATGCCCAACGCCATGAGGCATGTTCGGCAAGCCAGCCGCCGAGTAGTGGGCCAAGGGCGGAAGCAGCACCGATGGTGGAACCCCAGACTGCGAAGGCCTGGCCGCGGGCTTTGCCGGTGAACATCGCGTTCAGAAGCGACAGTGAGGTGGGCAGGATCATGGCCGCGCCGGCGCCCTGCAGGAATCGCGCCAGGATGAGCAGGCCGCCGTTCGGTGCCAGTCCGGCCAGCAGGCTCGTTGCGCCGAACACGACGACACCGGTGATGAAGATGCGACGGGCGCCGACCAGGTCCGCAACTCTGCCGACCAGTAGCAGGAGCGCCGCGAACACGATTGCGTAGGACTCTTGGATCCATTGAGCCTGAACGGAGTTGATCCCGAGATCTTCGATGATCGAGGGAACTATGACGTTGACGATAGTGGTGTCGACGACGATCAGTGCCACGCCGAGTGCGATGGCGATCAGGCCCAACCACTTGCGAGTGGTGGGTGAGATGTTCACGAATAAACCTCCATTGTGAAGTAACTTCACAGTGAAGGTATATTTGAGGCGGTAAGTTGTCAACGTGCGCGCTGGGCTCGACCGGCCGCCGTCTGGCACAGGAAAGGTGGGATCACGGGGTGGAAGCACCGCGCGACATCTCCGTGGAGCGGGAGCGGCTGATGGACGAATTCCGCGCGTACGGTGGGACGTTCACCGAATTCAGTCATCGATTCGCGTCGTGGCTCGGCCTGCATTCCACCGACGCGACTGCCTTGATGGAAATCACAGCTGCCGAGGAGAAGGGGACGCCGCTCTCGCCCGCCCGCCTCGGAGAGCGGATCTCGCTGACGTCGGGCGCAACCACCGCGTTGCTCAACCGCCTGGAGAAGGCGGGACATATCGTCCGGACCCGTGAGAATGCAGACCGTCGCGTGGTCACGCTGCACAGCAGTGCGCATGTGCAGGACCTCGCGGACGAGTTCTTCGGCCCACTTGCCGTGCGACTCGACGCCATGATGGAGAAATACCCGCCCGAACTGCTCAGTCGATTCGAGGAATTTCTCGTCGACCTGCACTCGACGATGAACGAACACCTCGAGCAGGACAACCGCTGAACAAAAAAGCCGCCCGACTCCGGAGAGTCGGGCGGCTTTTTTGTGTCGGTGACGGCTACTTGCCGAGCTTGGCCTGCAGGTCGTCGAGAACCAGGCCTGCGCCTGTCGGGCCGAGGCCCAGGAACCAGGTCTCGTCACTCACCTCGGTGGCGCGGCCTTCCTTGACTGCGTCCATGCTTGCCCACAGCGGACCGGCGACAACGGTGGTCTGACCGGTGTCTGCGGGATTTCCGTAGCTGGAGTAGAAGATTCGGTCACCCTCTGCCTCGGTGATCGTTTCCGGGCTGACCTCGACGGCCAACTCGTTGATGTCCTGGATCGCCGGGCGTGGCAGGCCGACATCCTTCAAGATGACGCCGATGAACGACAGGTTGCCGTACAGGCGCAGCTTCCCGGACATGAAGCGAACCAGCGAGATCGTCGGCGAACCGTCGATCGACTCACGGACCTGATCCGCGTGCGTCTGGTAGTCGTTGAGAACCTGCTCGGCCTTGGTCTCCTCGCCGAGTGCGTCACCGGCAAGGAGGAAGTTCTCCTTCCACGGGAAGCCGGGGCGGATGCTGAAGACCGTCGGCGCGATTGCCGAGAGCTGCGGGTAAAGCTTGTCCTGGCGCAGCTTGCTGCCGAGGATCAGATCGGGCTGCAGTGCGGTGATCGCCTCGAGGTTGAGGTTGTTGGTCGTGCCGACATCGGGGACGCCGACCAATTTGTCAGCCAGGTACGACGGCTGACCGGCGGCACTTTCCGGGCTGGCGATGCCGACCGGGGTGATCCCGAGCGAGAGGACCTCGTCGAGTTCGCCGCTGTCGAGGACGACGACACGGGTCGGCTTGGCCTCGAGGGTGGTCTCGCCCAGAGCATGGGTGATGGTGCGTGGGAACTCGCCGGGCGCAGCATCGCTGCCGAGCTTCGCGGTTTCCGTGTCGGCGGTGCTGAACAGCTTGCCGCCGGTTGCGACATCGGTGTTGCCGTTTGCGTTGCCGCCGGCGTCGGAAGAACCGCAGGCCGTAGCGGCAAAAACAGTCGCCAGGGCAACCATGGCGACCCGGACCGACGTGCGGCTCCGGAGAGTGGTGCGTGAATGCATTAGGCTACCCTACCTTCCGGCTATCGGGCTTGGTCAGAGAGGTATCCGCACCGTTGATGCCAGGTGAGCAGCGCGTCAGGTCTCGCTCAGCGGGACCGCTACGCAATTCGGACTACAGGGTGCGACCAACGTGTTAGCTTCGCGAAAGACCTGTACTGGTAAGCGAAGACGCGTGTAGTGAGGATTTCGATGACCCTGAACATTGCCGATCTGTTCGAGGCCGTTGCCGATGCGATCCCCGATCGGGTTCCCTTGATTCTGGAAGACGCGCGGTTGAACTACGCCGAACTCGAACTGCGATCGAACCGACTCGCACATCATCTGCAGTCCGTCGGCGTCGAGCCGGGGCAGCACGTCGGTATTCACATGCGTAACTGCGTCGAGTACGTCGAAGCGCTCCTGGCTTGCTTGAAGATCAGAGCAGTGCCGATCAACGTCAACTTCCGCTACACCGATGCAGAACTCCTGTACATCTACACCAACTCTCAAATGGTGGCATTACTCGTCGAAGAGGAATTCGCGCCGACGGCATTGGCCGTGGTTCCGCAGTGTCCGGAGATCTCCCACGTGCTGATCGTCGGCGACGACTATGAGAACGCCCTTGCCGCGCAGACTGATACTCGCGACTTCGGCCCGCGAAGCAACGACGACCATTTCATCATCTACACCGGCGGCACGACCGGAATGCCCAAGGGCGTGGTGTGGCGGCACGAGGACTTCTTCTTCGCCGCGCTGTCCGGAGCGAACCTCAGCGGGCCGCCGCGTCGGAGTCTCGAAGAGGTTGTGGATGCGGCCGTGGCGAACACCAATCCGACTGTGCTGCTACTCATCCCGCCGCTCATGCATGGAGCCGCGATCTATTCACTGCTCACGGCTTTCCTCATGGGAGCGCCCCGAGTGCTGACTCGCAGCTTCGATCCGACGGAAGTGCTGCGACTGGTCGAGGCCGAGAAGATCACCGGAATCACCGTCGTCGGAGACGCGATTGCTCGGCCGATCGCCGACGCCATCGCCGCAAGCGAAGGCCGCTACGACCTTTCGACTCTCAAACTGATCGGGTCGGGTGGCGCATTGTTCTCCCCGAACCTGAAGGCAGAACTGACAACCCGATTACCGGGACTGGTGATCAAGGATGCCTTCGGTGCTTCGGAATCCGGCAACGACGGCGTCGTCGAATTCGGTGAGGACGGTTCAAAGCGAATTCGATCCAACCCCAACATGATTCTTGTCGACGACGAATTTCGTCGCATCGAACCAGGCTCGGGCACAACCGGTTTCATCGCCAGGGCCGGCCATGTCCCCGTGGCCTACTTCGACGACCCCGCCAAGACTGCTGCAACTTTTCCTGTCGTCGACGGGGTGCGTCTGGCGGTACTCGGGGACATGGGCACGATGGAAGCCGACGGAACCATCGTGCTGCTCGGGCGCGGTTCGATGTGCATCAACTCCGGCGGCGAGAAGGTCTACCCCGAAGAAGTGGAGCAGGCGCTCAAAACTCACCCGGCAGTTTTCGACGCTTTGGTAGCGGGCGCGCCCGACGCACGATTCGGTGAGAAGGTCGCCGCTGTCGTGCAGGTTCGGCCGGGGTTCGAAGATGTTGCGACGGAATCATTGTCGGAGCACTGCCGCACCCACGTGGCTGGGTACAAGATCCCCCGGTCGATCGTGCTGGTACCCAGCATCCTCCGCTCACCCAGTGGGAAGGCCGACTACCGTTGGGCTCGCGAAACCGTAGCGGGAGTGTGAATCACCTTCCGATACTTCGGACGACGCACCACTCGTTTCCCCCTGGATCCAGCAGCACCTGAAAGGTACCGGCCGGGTCCTGCTGGACAGTACCGACCCGAGTTGCGCCGAGGCGCTCGGCGGCCTCGGTTGCAGCGACGACGTCATCCACGCTGACGTCGATGTGTAGACGATTCTTCGTCAGCTTGGATTCCGGTACGCGCTGGAACGCGAGGCGGGTCCATCCTGGAGGGTCGACAAACGCCCACGCGGTGTTTCGCTCCACTGGTTGTCCGCCGAGGATTCCGGCCCAGAATTTCGCCAGTGCGATAGGAGACGAGCAGTCGACGACCACCTCATCAACCTGCCCGATCACCGCTTCACAGCTCCGCTGAATTCGGCTGTCACAACTGTGCTGAATTCGGCTGTCACAGCTGCGCTCAATTCGGCTGTCACAGCCAGGGCTCGATCGGCTTCTTCACCCACATGATCTTCTCGTCCGGATGCTCACGCCGAGCTTCGGGACGGTCAGGGTTAGCGGCTGCCCACACAGCTTTCTCGTCGAGCAGTCCGGCCGCGATGGTCCAGGTCTCCCGCGTGCTCGGCGGATTGGCGCCGGCCGCACGTGCGAGTTTGCGCAGCCGATCATCGGGCATGTCGAGCAACTCTGCGCTACTGATATCGCGATCCCAGGCGAACTTGGCCAGGCCGACGGCTTTCTCGCGTCGGCTACGGCTCGCCATGTCGTTGTGCGCAAAGTCTGGTTGGGATGCCACGGCTTCACCTTATCGTCAACGCAATCGAGGCCCTCCCGCGTGAGCGGAAGGGCCTCGATTACTGTTCTTCACTGTCGGGGTGGCGGGATTTGAACCCACGACCTCTTCGTCCCGAACGAAGCGCGCTACCAAGCTGCGCCACACCCCGTGTCGAACCTCGGTTAGCTTACATTACCGAGTCGACTGACATTAAATCCGCAGGTCAGTTGCGTAGAACCGACGCTGGAGACTCTGCGGAACTGTGTGCTGAGACGTGCTCCGGTTCGCGCCTGGTGGCCGGAACCAGAGTCAACAGAGTTGCCTCGGGGCGGCAGCAGAAGCGTGCCGGAGCCCACGGCGAAGTGCCGATGCCCGCGGAGACGTGCAGCTGGGTGTGCGCGCCCCACTTCGACGGCCCCTTGACCCGGGATCGATCGATCTGGCAGTTGGTGACCAACGCGCCGTAGAACGGAAGGCACAGCTGACCACCGTGCGTGTGGCCGGCGAGCACAAGATCGTAACCGTCGTCGGCGAACCGATCGAGAACTCGAGGTTCGGGCGAGTGCGTCAGACCAAGCTTGAGCTGGGCGACGGGATTGGGTGTTCCGGCGACGGTGTCGTAGCGATCACGCTTCAGGTGCGGATCGTCGACGCCGGCGGCTGCGATGCGAATACCGGCCACTTCGAGCTCGCGGCGCACGTGGGTCATGTCCAGCCATCCACGCTCGGTGAACGCGGCCCGCAGATCGCCCCAGGGGAGGGGATCCCCGGTGATGCGCTTGTCCTTGTTGAAGATGTAGCTCAGTGGGTTCTTCGGTTTCGGAGCGAAGTAGTCGTTGCTGCCGAAGACGAACAGACCCGGCCGAGCCAACAGATCACCGAGCGCCTGGACCACTGCCGGGACGCTGCGCTGATGCGACAAGTTGTCGCCGGTGTTGACCACGAGGTCGGGGTCGAGGCCTTCGAGCTCACGCAACCAATTCTGTTTCAACCGTTGGTTCGGCATCATGTGCAGGTCGCTGAGATGGAGGACCCGCAGCGACGACGAACCGGGCGCCAGGACTGGCATCGTCACCTCACGCAGTGCAAATGCATTGCGTTCGATGCCGGATGCGTACCCGATCCCTAGTGCAGCGGCGCCCGCGGCACCAAGTGCGGTGCGGGTCAGATTGGTGCGGAACTGGGAAGACACCTCTCAAGGATACGGGTGTGGCGTTCTTCTGCGTCGCTCTCGCCGCCATTTGCAGCTATTCCACAGAGAATTGTGTCCGGGCGGAGGTAACTATCGGCACGCTCGAAACGCCGAGCGCGTAACGTTTCCACCATGTCCGACACGACACCATCGCTCAAAGCCACCCTCCGAACCGACATGGTTGCATCCATGAAGGCGAAGGATCCGCTACGTACAGCCACCCTTCGGATGCTCATGGCAGCCATCCAGACCGAAGAGGTGGCCGGTAAGGAAGCACGAGTCCTCACCGACGAAGAAATCATCAAAGTCCTTGCAAAGGAATCGAAGAAGCGCGGCGAATCGGCCGAGATCTACACCGAGAACGGCCGCGGTGAGCTTGC
>NZ_JBFUJN010000006.1:0-219300 GCF_056401335.1 Rhodococcus sp. P4_F3_2 | reverse complement strand
GTTCATCGTCGGCGTCATCGCCGTTCCCACGACTGTCAGCTTGCTCTGGTTCGCGATCTTCGGCGGCGCGGGCATCGGCGAGGAACGTGACGGAATCGGCTTGTCCGGCCGAGGCTCGGAAGAGGCTCAACTGTTCGGCATGCTCGACAATTTGCCGTTGGCCGGAGTGACGACTGTCCTCGTCATGCTGCTCGTGGCAGTGTTCTTCGTTTCCGGCGCCGACGCTGCGTCGATGGTGATGGGGACGCTCTCGCAGCGCGGAACGCTCGAACCGAGTCGCTGGGTTGTGGTCTTCTGGGGCATGTTGACCGGTGGCGTCGCAGCGCTTCTGCTGTGGACCGGTGGCTCCGAAGCGCTCGACGGCTTGCAGACCATGACGATCATCGCTGCGGCGCCGTTCGTGCTGGTCATGATCGGACTGTGCTTCTCGCTGTACAAGGATCTTTCGCACGACCCGATCATCATTGCGGCGAAGGAGCAGAAACGTGCTCTCCTACGCCCGAGGCGGGGACGTCGCGTCGGTAAGCCGACAGAGTAATCGTGAAGCGAAGGAGGCACCGAACCAGGTTCGGTGCCTCCTTCGTCTGTCCCACTATTTCCAGCTAGGCAGCCACAGATGGTTTTGCCACGATTCCGGCGTGATCGGCATGGCGGTGAGTATCGGCCAGAGGTAGACGAAGTTGGCCACGACCAGACCGATGTACAGACTGACCGCAAGAAGTCCGGTGGTACGACGCTCGACGGACGCGCTCGCCTTGCCCAGAACATCGCCGAGGACCAGCGCAAATCCCATGACCATGAACGGGGCGAGTGCAACTGCGTAGAAGTAGTACATCTGGCGGTCGAGCGTCGCGAACCACGGAAGGTAAGCGGCGCCGTAGCCCGTCAGGACCACGGCGTATCGCCAGTCCCTGCGCACGAACGTCTGCCAGATCGCCCACGCCAACATCGGTAGGGCCAGCCACCACATCGCCGGTGTGCCGATCAGCATCACGGCCTTGACGCAGCTGGCGGCCCCGCAACCGGTGACCTGCTCGCCGTCGGCGTAGTAGTAGAGCATCGGTCGTAGCCCCATCGGCCACGTCCACGGTTTCGACTCCCACGGGTGGTGGTTTCCGGCGGAGTTGGTCAGACCGGCATGGAACTGGAGAACGTTTCCGCTGTAGTACCAGAGTGAACGCAGTGCGGAGGGAATGAAGCTCCACGTGCCGCCCTCACCGATCTCGTTACCGACGGCGTGACGGTCCACGCCGGTCTCGCTGGTGAACCAGGCCCAGTAGCTCGCGAGGTACACACCGAGCGGAATGACCACCAGCGCATACAGAGCTGGACCGATGTCGCGAACTGCGGTGCCGACCCAGGGGCGCTGCACGCGGTATGCGCGGCGCGCTGACAGGTCGAAGGCAACACTGAGCAATCCGAAGAACAGAATGAAGTACATGCCGGACCACTTGGTTCCGCATGCCAGACCGAGCAGGATGCCGGCGCCGAACCGCCACCACCGGAAACCCAGCCGTGGACCCCAGGCGGAATCGCCGATTCGACCTTCCTCGTATACCTTCGCCATTCGTTCGCGGACTTGGTCGCGATCGACCGCCAGGCATCCGAGCGCCGCAAGGACGAAGAATGCCAGGAAGATGTCGAGCATCCCGAGGCGTGAGGAGACGAAGGTGACGCCGTCCACGATGAGCAGGATTCCGGCAATCGCCCCGATCAGCGTGGACCGCGTCATGCGGCGGACGATCCGGATGATCAGCAGGACCATCAGCGTCCCGACCAGGGCTGACGAGAATCGCCACCCCCAACCGTTGTAACCGAAGAGTGCTTCGCCGATCGCGATCATCTGCTTACCGATCGGCGGGTGCACCACCAATCCGTAACCGGGATTGTCCTCGATGCCACCGCCGGTCAGAACTTGCCAGCCCTGCGGAACGTAGTGCTTCTCGTCGAATACAGGTGTGCCGGCGTCGGTCGGGTAGGCGAGCATCGTGAAGCGGGTGATCGCCGCGATGGCGGTGATGAAAGCGGTGACGATCCAGCCGCGCAATCTGTCGGTCGGGCCGAAATCAGGATCCGGTACCAGCGGGCCGGGACTACGCACTACCCGATCGCTCGTGGCGGGCGTTGGCCGCTCGTCCGTCTGCACAGTCACCTGGCAATCGTAGGCTGTCAGGTATGACTGGTCGTTTGGTACTCGCCGCAACACCCATGGGAGATGTCGGTGACGCATCCCCGCGTCTTCGGTCTGCTCTCGCAACCRCCGACGTCGTCGCTGCGGAGGACACACGACGCACCAAGTCTCTGGCGTCCGCGCTCGAGGTAACCATCACCGGGAAGATCGTCAGTTTCTACGATCAGGTCGAGATTTCGCGGCTGCCCGCGTTGGTCGCCGACGTGGCCGAAGGCAAGACCGTCCTGCTGGTCACCGATGCAGGCATGCCGTCGGTCAGTGACCCCGGATATCGCCTCGTTGCCGCCTGCGTAGCCGAGAACCTCGCCGTCACGTGTCTCCCGGGCCCGTCGGCGGTCACGACGGCGCTGGCACTCTCGGGTTTGCCGGTGGAGCGGTTCTGCTTCGACGGGTTCCCACCGCGAAAGCAGGGGCAGCGCAAGACCTGGCTTTCGGCCCTGGCAACCGAGCAGCGAGCGTGTGTGTTCTTCGAAGCACCCCATCGCCTTGCGGACTGCCTCGCAGATGCGGTGGAAGTTCTCGGGCCCGATCGCCGCGCGGCCGTGTGCCGGGAATTGACCAAGACCTACGAGGAAGTGAAGCGCGGCACTCTCGGAGAGTTAGCTACTTGGGCGGCCGAGGGCGTTCGCGGAGAGATCACGGTGGTGCTCGAAGGCGCAGTGCTGGTGGCATCTGATCCTGCCGATCTGGTCGACGAGGTGGAAAGGCTGGTTGAGGGGGGAGCACGATTGAAGGACGCGTGTGCTCTGGTCGCAACGGCCGGAGTCTCCAAGCGTGAGTTGTACGAGACGGTCCTGGCCGCTCGAAAGGACTAGCGGGAGCGGTTCACGGCGGGTGCGCCGGGACGCAGGTTGGCGTCGTCGGCTGCAGCCTGGCCGGCGTGCCAGCCTTCGGCGTCGACGGACCGTCCGCGAGTTTTGCGGGTTGTCGGGAACAATCGATCGAATTCGGCGTCGACGGCCTCGGAAGTGGTGGCCAGGATCGGCAGAAGATCCGCGACGTCCATCGATGCCGCGTCGGCCGCTTCGGCGGTGGCTTTGGTGCCGGCGTCACGCAGGCGGTGTCCGATGCGGCTGGCGAACCCGGCCAGGAATCCCTTGCGGAACGAGGTGGTGCGTGAGCCGCCACGATTGCTCGAGTCGGCGAATTGCATTGCACGGGTTGCCTGTACGAGCAAGGAAGTGAACAGCATATCGACTTGCTGAAGGTCGACCGGAGTGCCGACGACGGTCGCGAGTGCAATGTCGCTGAACCAGACAGTCCTGACTCGATTCGATTCGCCGATCTCGGTCAGGAGGTGAACCTTTTCCTTCACGTACGGGTTCTCGATGTGAATGCGTCGGGCATTCACGGATGTGTCGGTGACCCCGGCGCGAGAGTGGAGCAGCGCGGAATCGATGGCGTACCGGGTCATCAACTCCTGAGCCTTCGCGGTGAAAATCTCGGCTTCTTCCGCGAAGTTGGTGGCTTCCGCTTTGGCGAGTAATCCACGAATTCGCTTGAGTACCTTGGCGTCGACCTCGGTATCGCCGACGCCGGCATAGCTGGTGTCGGTCCGTTGCGACGGCCAGGTGGATGGTGGCGCGAGCAACACCGTCCACTGAGGTAGGCGCATCCAGGATCGCGCGACGTCGACGATCTGCGAAACAAGGAAGTAGGGATCCTGGAACAGAAGGCCGGCCGCGAGGGAGCGAAAAACGTCGTCGTCCACGGTGATTCGAGAAGCGATGTGCCGAGACTTCGGATACTGCTCGCCGATCGTCTGCAACTGCCCCACCCATTCGAGCGGTGCGCGATCGGAGGCGCGCGACGCTTTCGCATCGAACAGGATGGTGGTGGCGGCGAGATCGGCGTCGGACGCTTCTTTGCTTCGACGCGCCAGATGGATCAGATCCGCCGGCTGCCATCCGCGTTCGTACGCCGCGGACAGTTCGGAAACGAGATCTCGCACCGCGGAAACGGTTTGAGGGCTGACCTCCTGAGTGGACACCCGCGCTCCGTTCCATGGCAGTGTCTGCGCCGAAGCGCTGGTTCGAATGTATGTTCTATTCGTCGTCATGGCTGGAGTGTGCACGTGGGGTCCGACACATCCGCCTGTAACCGGATATCTCGGACCCCACGTGCGGCACTCTCGCTTAGCTCATTCCTCGACGAAGCGGGGGAAAACTGGCGCCGGAGCAGGCAGTTTCCGGTTCGCGTCGATGCGAACCGCGATGTCGGCGAACTGCCGGTTCTCTTCGCTCTGGCCGAGCAGATCGAGGATGCGTGACGCCGCGTCGGGCATCACCGGCTGAACGAGAAGCCCGACGATACGGACCACTTCGAGCGTCACGTACAGAACCGTCGCCATGCGTGCCGGATCGGTCTTACGCAGAACCCACGGTTCCTGCTTGGAGAAGTACCGGTTGGTCTCGCCGAGCACGCCCCAGATGGCTTCCAGCGCGAGGTGTAGAGCCTGCACGTCGAACTCGCTGCGGCACTTGGCAAGCAGGGCATCCGCCGATGCCAGCATCGCCAGGTCGTCCTCGGTGAACTCACCGGGGGTGGGTACCTGGGCGTCGCAGTTCTTCGCGACCATCGTCAGCGAACGCTGCGCGAGATTGCCGAGTTCGTTCGAGAGATCAGCATTCATGCGCGTCACGATCGCTTCGTGGCTGTAGCTGCCGTCCTGACCGTACGAGATCTCGCGGAGCAGGAAGAAACGGACGGCGTCGAGGCCGTACTGATCGACCATCGCGATGGGGTCGACGACGTTGCCGACGGACTTCGACATCTTCTCGCCCTTGTTGTACAAGAAGCCGTGGACGAACACCCGCTCCGGCAGTTCGATGCCGGCAGACATGAGGAATGCCGGCCAGTACACGGTGTGGAACCGCGTGATGTCCTTGCCGATGATGTGCAGGCTCGCGGGCCAGAACTTCTTGAACTCCTCCGAATCGACGTTCGGGTAACCCACACCGGTCAGATAGTTGGTGAGGGCGTCTACCCAGACGTACATGACGTGGTCCGGGTCGCCCGGGACCTTGACGCCCCAGTCGAACGTGGTGCGCGAGATCGAGATGTCCTTGAGGCCGCCCTTGACGAAGCTGACGATCTCGTTGCGGCGTGTTGTGGGGGCGATGAATTCGGGGTGCTCTTCGTACAGCGCGAGGAGACGCTCCCCGTACGCCGAGAGACGGAAGGTGTAGTTCGACTCCTCGGTCCACTCCACCGGGGTGCCGGTCTCGGTGGACTGACGGGTGCCGTCCTCCAGAAGCGTGGTCTCGGCTTCGGTGTAGAAGGCCTCGTCCCGAACCGAGTACCAACCCGAGTACGTGTCGAGGTAGATGTCGCCCGATGCGGCCATCTTCTCCCAGATCGCCTTGCTGGCGACCTGGTGATCAGCGTCCGTGGTGCGGATGAACCGGTCGTACGAGATGTTCAGGACCTTGTCGAGGTTCTGGAACACGTCGGAGTTTCGAGCCGCGAGTTCGCGTACGTCGATGCCCTCTTTGATCGCTGTCTGCTGCATCTTCAGACCGTGCTCGTCGGTACCGGTCATGAAGAACACTTCATGACCGTCCAAGCGCTTGAAGCGGGCGAGCGCGTCCGAAGAGATGTACTCGTACGCGTGGCCGATGTGCGGAGCGCCGTTGGGATACGCGATCGCAGTCGTGATGTAGAACGGCGATCGTTCCGCGCCTTCCGGGGCGGCGGAGTCCGGGCGCGGGGTCTGGGAGGGTGAGGCAGGCACAGTCATGGTGGGCTTACTCTATCGGGCGTGAGCAAAGACCGTCCCGCCCCCGATGCCCCTGAGCCCTTGTCGCCTCTGATCGACGCCCATACGCACCTCGACGCGTGCGGCGCCCACGACGCTGCGACCGTGGCCGAAATAGTCGATCGAGCCGAGGCCGTCGGCGTCGGACGGGTCGTCACGGTGGCCGACGACCTCGATGCTGCACGCTTTGCCGTCGACGCTGCGAACTGGGATTCGAGGGTTTACGCAGCCGTCGCAATCCATCCGACCAGGGCGAACGTCCTGGATGCCGACACCAGGGCCGAGATCGAACGGTTGGCGTCCGATCCGCGGGTCGTCGCGGTGGGGGAGACCGGGCTGGATCTCTACTGGCCAGGCAAGCTCGAAGGGTGCGCCACGATCGAGGAGCAGGTCGACGGTTTCCGGTGGCACATCGACCTCGCGAAGCGTCTCGGTAAGACGCTGATGATTCACAACCGCGAAGCCGACCAGGACTTGCTGCGGGTGCTGAACGAGGAAGGTGCGCCGGAGACAGTGGTGTTCCACTGCTTCTCCTCGGATTCGGAGATGGCGCGGGAGTGCATCGCCGCCGGGTACGTGTTGAGTTTTTCGGGAACCGTGAGTTTCAAGAATGCGAAGGCGCTGCGTGAGGCCGCGCTGTTGGTGCCGTCGGATCAGCTGATCGTCGAGACGGATGCGCCGTTCTTGACGCCGCACCCGTTCCGCGGTGCGCCTAACGAGTCGTACTGCCTGCCGTACACAGTGCGTGCACTCGCAGACATCCGCGGCGAGGATCCGCAGGCCCTGGCAGCGGCGTCCACGGCGACAGCGGAGCGCGTCTACAAGATCTGACGCTATTCTGGTTCGACAGGTAACTCCGCGCCCGGGATTGTCGTGTCCCGGTCCGTCTACTGCGCGGGGTATTTCAGATGAATGACTCCATCTATCCCTCCGACGTCTATCCCTCCGACGTCTATCCCGACGACGTCGAACACACAGCCGAACAGTCCTCTCGATCCGGCTCGAGCGCGGCGAATTTCTCGAATCCCGGGAGGGAATGAAGGCGCACAGCTTCACTGAGCCGACGCCGGTCGACTCTTCGGTCCAGATCGTCAGCGTTCATGTCGACGCGGTCGAAGTCGAGTGCTGCGGGCCGTTTCCGGTGGTCGGTGAATCATGCTCGTGGACATTGGCACCGCGATCGCAGGACGACGCGTTCGACGGTTGGGTTCACGGCGGGATGCCTGCGTCTGGAGTCGTGACCACGGGTGTGGTGCTCGGGATTCTCGTGGTGACGACGACCTACGCAGAGGTCGGAAGTCCACGCATGTGGTTGCCCGTCGCAGGTAGTGAGAACTATCGAAGGGTCGAGGCCAGTCCTCGGTGGTTCCGAAGGTTCGGCGACTTCGACTTCGAGCCGCAGAATCGGATCGAGACCGGGCTGGTCGTCGAATTGGCCACCACCCGTGCGCCTTTCCGGTAGTCCCCACTACCAAAAAGGCGCACAGGGGGCTTGCCCCTACAGGACCTTCGCCAGGAAGTCCTGGGTGCGCTGCTGCTGGGGGTTGCCGAACAGGTTCTCCGGCTTGCCTTCTTCGACGATGTATCCGTCGGCCATGAAGATGACTCGATCGGAAACCTCACGGGCGAAGCCCATTTCGTGGGTTACGACGACCATGGTCATGCCCTGCTTGGCGAGGTCACGAAGCACCTGTAGAACCTCTCCCACCATCTCCGGGTCGAGGGCGCTGGTGGCCTCGTCGAAGAGCATGATGTCCGGGCTCATCGCCAGTGCGCGGGCAATGGCCACACGTTGCTTCTGCCCACCGGACAGGCTGGCGGGCTTGGCATCTGCCTTCTCCGCGAGACCGACCTGGCCCAGCAGTTTGACGGCGATCTCGCGAGCCTGATCCTTGGTCGATCGCCCGGTCTGCACCGGGGCGAGCATCACGTTTTCGACGACGCTCATGTGTGGGAACAGGTTGAAGTGCTGGAACACCATCCCGATGTGCTGGCGCACCTTGTCGATGTCGACGTCCTTGTTCGTGAGGTCGAACTGGTCGACGCGCACGGAGCCGGCGGTGATGTCTTCGAGGCGGTTGAGGCAGCGCAGGAAGGTGGACTTACCCGAACCGGAAGGCCCGATGACGCAGACCACTTCACCGCTCTTGATGTCGACGTCGAGGCCTTTGAGGACCTCGTTGTCGCCGAACGACTTCTTCAGTCCCTTGACCGAAATCTTGACCTCGGTGTCGGACTTGCCCATGTTGACGGCTGTTTCGGTCACTTGTTGATCCTCTTCTCGAGGCGGTTCGACAGCTTGGTGAGCGCCATGATGATGATGAAGTACATGACGCCGATGATCAGCCACATGTTGAACGACTGGAAGTTGCGCGCGATGATGATGCGCCCTGTCTGAGTGAGCTCGGCGAGTCCGATGACCGACAGGATCGACGTGTCCTTGAGGGTGATGACGAACTGGTTGATGTACGACGGGATCATCGTGCGAATTGCCTGCGGCATGATGACTTTTCGCATCGACTTCATGTAGCTGATGCCCAGGCTTCGTGACGCCTCCATCTGTCCCTTGTCGACGGACAAGATGCCGCCGCGGACGATTTCAGCCATGTACGCGCCGGCGTTGAGCGAGAGCGTGATGATGCCTGCGGTGAAGGCGGACATCTGGAAATGCAGGGCTGCCGGGATGCCGAAGTAGATGAAGAACGCCTGCACCAACAGCGGTGTGCCGCGGAAGATGTCGACGTAGGTCGTGCCTATACCTCGGACGAACATGTTGGTGGACACGCGGCAGAGACCGAAGATCGCACCCAGGACCAGAGCGATCGCGATCGAGACGACCGAGAGAACGATCGTCAACCACAGGCCCTTGAGGAGCTGGGGATAGGTGCTCTTGATCAAGCCGATGATGGAGTTGTCCGACGTCGACGCGCCCTGACCGAGGTAGGTCGAGACGATTTCGTCGTACTGGCCGTCGTCGCGCAGGTTCTGCAGTCCAGCGTTGAACATCTGGAGCAGTTCGGCGTTCTGGCCCTTGTTGACTGCGAAGCCGTAGCTCGCGCCCACCTCTTTTTCGGTGACCGTCTTGAGGCCGTTGCCCTGTGTGATGCCGTAGGCGAGGACGGGGTAGTCGTCGAAGACTGCGACGGAGTTTCCGGTGCGGACCTCGTCGTACATGCTGGCGGAGTCGGCGAAATAGACTGTGGTGAAGCCGTATTGGTCCTTGATGGACTCGGCGAAGCTGGCGCCCTCGGTGCCGTTCTTGACCGCGACGCGCTTGCCCTTCAGATCCTCGTACGACTTCACGTCGTTGTCGGTCTCGAGGACCGCCATCTGCACGCCCGACTCGAAGTACGGGTCGGAGAAGTCGAAAACCTGCTTGCGGGCGTCGGTGATGGACATGCCGGCGATGACGCCGTCCGCCTGCCCGGCTTGCACGGCCTGCAGCGCAGCGTCGAAGCCGAGCTGCTTGATGTCGACCTTGAAACCTTGGTCCTCGGCGATCGCGTTGAGGAGATCGATGTCGATGCCGACGAGTTTGCCGTCTTCGTTCTCGAATTCGAACGGGGCGAATGTCAGATCGGTGGCGATCGTGTAGGTGCGACCGGGTTGCGCGCTCGCGATTCCGGGGGCGAACAGCGCTGCGATCAGCGCCAGCAGGATGGCCAGGATCGGCCACCTGGCATTACGTGGTCTGTCGAATCTTCTTCGCACTATCGCCCAGCTTTCTTCTGTCGCGCCCGGGATCGCCGGACTGCTTTGAACCAGACGAGAACATACTGCGCCCAGAGCTGAATCGATACACGGGTATCGGAGCCGGAAAGTGCAGAACACACGACACGCCGTTGCCGTTCCGTGACAAAAGTCGCATTTCGTTGTGATTTGGTTGCCGATACAACGCTCGGTCGTTACCGTATTGTGATCGAACGTCGTCTGCCTTGGGATTTCCTGTGTCGCCTTTTGCCAAGATCAACTCCACGAAGTCACCACTTCTCTATTCAGTGGTGGGTGCGTTGCTTCTGACGCTCATCGTCGGAGGTGCGCTCGCCGTGGTTCGGCACAAGACGATCACCCTCGACGTCGACGGCGACATGATTTCGCTGTCCACGATGTCGAGCAGCGTCGGTACCGCTCTCGAGGACGCCGGATACCCGGTCGATCCCAAGGACGCGCTCGCTCCGAGCGCCGATTCCTCGCTGTCCGACGGCGATACCGTCGTACTGCGCCGTGCCCGTGAGTTGGCGCTGACCGTGGACGGTCAGCCGACGACCATCTGGACCACGGCATTGACGGTCGACGAGGCACTGAAGCAGGTAGATGTTTCCGACGACTTCGCAGTCTCGGCTTCGCGCTCGCATCGTCTGCCCCTCGAACGCACCGAGCTCGACGTCGTCAGCCCGAAGACCGTCAGCGTCAGCGACGGTGGTGCTCCGGCGGCCGAGATCAAGCTCGCCGCCGTAACCGTCGGTGATCTTCTCGCGGCCAAGAATGCGCCGCTCGAGCAGGCCGACTCGGTGGTTCCCACCGCTGACACACCCGTTACCAACGGCCTGACCATCCAGGTCACCCGCGACCGCACGGACACTCGCGTCGAGACGCAGCCGATCGCGCCGCCCGAGAACAAGGTCGAAGATCCCGAGCTCGAGAAGGACAAGACCGTCGTCGAAAACCCGGGTGTTGCCGGCGAGCGCACGGCCACCGTCGAGGTCAAGACCGTCAACGGCGTCGAGGCTGGGCGAACCGAACTGTCCGCGACCGTGATCAAGGAACCGGTCGCAGCAGTGGTGAAGGTCGGAACCAAGCAGACGTCCGCGCCCGCTGTGTCCAACGCGTCGACGTGGGACTCCATTGCTCAGTGCGAGGCGACCGGAAACTGGGCCATCAACACCGGCAACGGTTTCTACGGAGGACTTCAGTTCACCCAGAGCACCTGGGAAGCATTCGGCGGCGGTCAGTACGCAGCGCGGGCCGACCTCGCATCACGTGAACAGCAGATCGCGATCGGCGAGAAGGTCCGCGCCGGTCAGGGCTGGGGTGCGTGGCCGTCCTGCACCAGCAAATTGGGCCTGCGCTGACGCGCCCACACTCCACACAGAACTCAGGAACCCATGTCACCGTTCGCCAAGATCAACTCGACCAGGTCGCCGTTGTTGTACTCGGCGATCGCCGCTCTTCTCCTGACGGTTCTCGTGGGTGGCGTTCTGGCCGTCGTCCGGCACAAGACCATCACCCTCGACGTCGACGGTGAGCAGATTCGCCTGAGCACCATATCGACCAACGTCGACGGCGCTCTCGAGGACGCGGGTTACCCGATCGGTGACAAGGACGCGGTTGCTCCGGCGGCCGACGCGTCGCTGTCCGACGGCGACACCGTGGTGCTCCGTCGTGCTCGTGAGATCACGCTGACGGTCGACGGTCAGCCGCAGAAGCTCTGGACCACCGCCTTGACCGTCGACGACGCGCTCAAGCAGTTGGATGTCTCAGCGGATGTGCACGTGTCGGCGTCGCGCTCGCAGCGTCTCCCGCTCGACGGCGCCGCGCTCGACGTCTTGACACCGGTCGTCGCAAAACTGGTCGACGGCGCAAACGCGGCGGCCGACGTGCGTATCGCGGCACCGACGGTGGGCGAGTTCCTTACGGCCAACGGCACTCCGCTCGAGCAGTCGGACACGGTGGTTCCCGCCGCCGACGCTCCGCTGACCGAGGGCCTCGAGGTCACGGTGACGCGCAACCGCACCGAGAACAAGGTCGAGACCTTGCCGCTCGATCCGCCGGATCAGCGCATCGAGGATCCGACGATGAACCAGAGTCGCACGATCGTCGAGAATCCGGGCGTTCCCGGCGTGCGTGACGTGACGTTCGCCGTGAATCTCGTCAACGGTGTCGAGGCCGGACGTACACAGGTATCGGAGACGATCACCACACCGGCGCAGCCGAAGGTCGTGCGCGTGGGAACGAAGCCGGGCACCGAGGTGCCGCCCGTGGAGAACGGTTCGACGTGGGACGCGCTCGCGCAGTGCGAGGCCACCGGCAACTGGGCTATCAACACCGGCAACGGTTTCTACGGCGGCGTGCAGTTCGACCAGAACACGTGGGAACGGCAGGGCGGGTTGAAGTATGCGCCTCGCGCCGACCTCGCAACCCGTGAGGAGCAGATCGCGATCGCGACGCAAACGCAGCGCACTCAGGGCTGGGGCGCATGGCCGTCGTGCTCGGGTCGCCTCGGACTGGGATAAGTTCTACTGGTGTCAGACGCCGAACAATCGAACGAACCCATCGCTACTCCGCGCGGGCAGGCAGCCCTGCTCGGTCCGGTCGAGGTGCGCGCTCTTGCCGAGGAATTCGGTGTCCGGCCCACGAAACAGTTGGGGCAGAACTTCGTTCACGACGCCAATACCGTGCGACGCATCGTCACCACGGCAGGCGTCACTCGTGACGATGTCGTTCTCGAGGTGGGGCCGGGTCTCGGTTCGCTGACGATGGCGCTGATGGACGTCGTCGATCGTGTGATCGCGGTCGAGATCGATCCCAACCTTGCGGCTCGCCTTCCCAAGACGGTCGCCGAGCGAGCGCCGGAGCTTGCCGATCGACTGACCGTCGTCGAAGCGGACGCGATGCGTGTGCTGCCTTCACAGATTCCCGGCGAGCCGACCGCACTGGTTGCGAACCTGCCGTACAACGTGGCGGTGCCGGTGCTGTTGCATCTGTTCGCATCGCTCCCGAGTCTGCGGACCGCACTCGTGATGGTGCAAGCCGAGGTTGCCGATCGCCTGGCGGCTGATCCGGGAAGCAAGATCTACGGCGTTCCCAGCGTCAAGGCCAACTTCTTCGGCGAGGTTCGCCGCGCCGGTGCCGTCGGACGCAACGTGTTCTGGCCGGTGCCGAAGGTGGAATCAGGTCTGGTTCGTATCGACCGGTACGCGGAGCCGCCGTGGCCGATGGACGAGAAACACCGCAAGCAGGTCTTTGCTGCCATCGACGCCGCATTCGCGCAGCGCCGCAAGACTTTGCGTGCCGCGCTCAGCGGGTGGGCAGGTTCGCCTGCCGAGGCCGAGCGACGGCTCCTCGCTGCCGGCATCGAGCCACAGACGCGTGGCGAGATGCTCGACGCAGCAGCCTTCGTTCGGCTGGCTGGAGGCGAATAGCCCCGTGCGCGGTTAAGGAGTGCAGGGACTCCTTAACCGCGCACAGGGCTTGCCCCCTTACTTGAACCGCCGCAACCTCAGGCTGTTGCTCACCACGAACACACTGCTGAATGCCATTGCGGCACCAGCGAGCATCGGGTTGAGCAGGCCGGCCGCAGCCAGCGGGATCGCAGCCGTGTTGTAGGCGAACGCCCAGAACAGGTTGCCCTTGATGGTCTTCAGCGTCTTGCGGGACAGTCGAATTGCATCGGCTGCCGACCGCAGGTCACCTCGAACCAGGGTGATGTCGCTGGCCTCGATTGCAACGTCGGTGCCCGTGCCCATCGCCAGACCGAGATCGGCCTGAGCCAGGGCCGCCGCGTCGTTCACGCCGTCGCCGACCATGGCTACGACGCGTCCTTCCGCCTGCAGCTTCTTGACGGCGTCGACCTTGTCCGCCGGCATGACCTCGGCGAAGACGGTGCTGATCCCGACCTGATCCGCCACGGTGCGGGCAACGGTGGCGTTGTCACCGGTCAGCAGAACCGGTTCGAGGCCGAGTGCCTTCAACTGCGCGATTGCTTCGGCGCTCGTGTCCTTGACCGCGTCGGCGATCACGAGGACGCCGTGCGCCTTGCCGTCCCAGCCCACCGCGATTGCGGTGCGCCCGGCCTTCTCTGCTTCAGCTTTCGCGTCACGGAGATTTTCCGGCAACGGCATCGACCAGTCGGCGAGCAGCGCGTCTCGGCCGGCAACAACGGCATGACCCTCGACCATTCCCTGCACGCCGCGACCGGCGACGTTCACGAAATCCTCGACCGCAGGCAATTCGCCCACTGCGTCGGTCGCACCCTTCGCGATCGCAGCGGCGATGGGGTGCTCGGAGCGATGTTCGAGTGCACCGGCCAGCCGAAGGACCTCGTCGACGGTTGTTCCTTCGCCCACCACGGTGTCCAGCAATGTCATCTGACCGGTGGTGACGGTTCCCGTCTTGTCGAGCACGACGGTGTCGACTGCGCGCGTCGATTCGAGCACCTCGGGTCCCTTGATGAGGATTCCCATCTGGGCTCCGCGGCCCGTGCCCACCAACAGAGCTGTGGGCGTTGCCAATCCGAGAGCACAGGGGCACGCGATGATCAGGACGGCGACCGCAGCGGTGAATGCCATCTCGATGGGGTTGCCGGTACCGAGCCAGTAGCCCAGTGTCGCAACGGCAATCGCGATGACGACCGGTACGAAGATGCCGGCGATTCGATCGGCGAGGCGCTGAACTTCGGCCTTGCCGTTCTGGGCGTCTTCGACCAGTGCCGCCATCTGGGCGAGTTGGGTGTCGCTCCCGACTCGGGTGGCCTCGACGGTCAAGGTTCCACCGACATTGACGGTGGCCCCGACGACGGTGTCTCCGACACCGACCTCCTCCGGGACGGATTCGCCGGTCAACATGCTCATGTCGACGGCTGAGCGGCCTTCGGTGATGATGCCGTCGGTGGCGATTTTCTCGCCGGGCCGAACGATGAAGGAGTCGCCCGCTGCCAGTTCTTCGGCGGGGATTCGTACTTCGACGCCGTTTCGCAGTACCGCGACGTCTTTTGCACCGAGTTCCATGAGCGCGCGTAGTGCGGCGCCGGACGTGCGCTTGGACTTGTGCTCGAAGTAGCGTCCGGCGAGCACGAACGTGATGACGCCCGCGGCAACCTCGAGGTAGATGTTGGCGCTGCCGTCCATCCGGTCGACCGTCAGTCTGAACGCGTGTTTCATTCCCGCTTCGCCCGCGGTGCCGAAGAACAGTGCATACAGCGACCAGACGAACGCTGCGATGGTGCCCAGCGAGATGAGCGTGTCCATCGTTGCGGCGCCGTGACGCAGGTTGACCCAGGCAGCCCGGTGGAAGGGAAGGGCCGCCCACACGATGACCGGTGCGGCCAGCGTGAGGGAGAGCCACTGCCAGTTGTCGAACTGCAACGCAGGAATCATCGCCATCGCGATGACCGGCACGGAGAGCAGAGTCGAGATGATCAGGCGGGTACGAAGCTCGCGCAGATCACGATCCTGCGGGGTTTCCGCATCCGGGTCGACGGTGTCTGGCGCGCTGGGCGGTTTCGGGAGCGCGGCAGCGTAACCGGCATTCTCGACGGCGGTGACCAAATCTTCGACGGGTACCCCGTCCGGGAAGGTGACCTTGGCTTTTTCCGTCGCGTAGTTGACGGTGGCTGTGACGCCGTCGATCTTGTTGAGCTTCTTCTCGATTCGTGACGCGCAGGAGGCGCAGGTCATTCCGGTGATCGCGAGTTCGACGCTGCTCGAGTTGGCAGCATTGTCGACCGCAGTCGGTGACGTCATCAGTGCCCTCCCTCGTGATTGTCTGGAACTGAAGCTGCGGAAGTGCCTGCATCAACAGTGAATTCGGCGGTGCGAACCACGCCCTCGTGCTGGAAGTCGAGGAACAGTCGGTATGTGCCTTCGCTCGGCGCCTGTGCGTGGAAGGAAACGTCAGGACCGGGAGAAGTGACGCCGTCGCCCGGTTCACCCTCGGGGTGAACGTGCAGGTAGGCGAGGTCGCCGGTGCGAAGCGCAACAAGATGACCGTAGGCACCGAGGTACGGATCGAGATCGGTGACCGGGGCTCCGTCGCGAGCAACGCTCAGCGTGATCGGGCCGCCGGCAGTGGTCAGATCACCGTCGAGAGTCACGGTGTATCCGTCGACGGTTGCGGTCGCGCTCTTCGCGGGCAGCGGCGCAGGAGTGAATTCGCCTGCCACGTCGAAGTTTCGGCCGAGTGTCAGTTGGGTGCCGTCGGTGGGATCGAAGTCCGCGAAGACTCGGTAGGTGCCGGCGACGGGCCAGGTCCAGTCGATCGACCAGGTGCCGTCTGCGGCGAGAGAAGGATGTACGTGGCGGAATTCGCTGGTGTCGTTTCGGACGACGATGAGGTGGAGCTTCTTCTCGTGCAGGAGGTCGAAATCGACGACGGGCTTGTTGGTGCTGTCGAGAATCCGGAAGGTCAAGGTTCCCGGCTCCCCAGCTCGACCGGGTGCGGTCACGTCGGTGAGTGTGTATCCGCCGGAAGAGACTTCGAGCCCTGCGGGTGTCGCCGAATCCATGCCTGGCATCGATTCAGCGGTTGATTCGTGGGTGCTGTGCTGGGTAGTGGACATGTCTATCGGGCTTCCGATTGCGGCCCCCACGCCGAGGGCGGCGCCGAAGACGGCGGCCAACCCTACGGCGTAGGTGGCAAGTGTTGTCGAGGTGCGCACGGCTGACTCAGCTTGGTACGACTGCGTAGCCGGCTTCGTCGACTGCTGCGACGACGTCGGCTGCGGAGACGGGGGCATCGCTGGTGACAACGACGCGTCCGCTCGCCAAATCGACATCCACCGCGGTTACGCCCGCGATGTTGCCGATCTCTTCCTTGACGGATCCGACGCAGTGTCCGCAGGTCATTCCGGAAACGGTGTATTCGGCGGTGGTCATCGCAGATCCCTTCGCTTGTGTAAAACTCATTTTACGGATACCCGGTGTAGGTATCTCCCTGGGACTGAAGGTACCCCCAGGGGGTATGCCTGTCAACGGGTTGGGCAGTGACGAAGGCCTCAGGGAAGACAACAGGGCGGATGTGTGGTCTACTTGTGTTGGTCGTAAGTGTTTGTGTTTGTGTTTCCACGCTCGCAAATGGTTAGGTTGCGAGCGTTTGGACATCCTCCACGGATTTGTCTCAGAACGGTCGTAGTAAGTGACCCGGGCGGTCGAAGCGACTGCCTGTTGACACTGTGTTAGAGGAGATTTACATGGCAGAGGGCATCGTGAAGTGGTTCAACTCCGAGAAGGGGTTCGGCTTCATCGCTCCCGAAGACGGCAGTGCTGACGTCTTCGTTCACTACTCCGAGATCCAGAGTGGCGGCTTCCGCACTCTCGAGGAGAACCAGCGCGTGGCGTTCGAGATCGGTCAGGGCAACAAGGGCCCGCAGGCCACCGGCGTTACCATCGTCTAAGACGTCCATGTGAGTCGGGCAACCGACGCATGACGTACTGACAAGACCCCAACTCTTCGGAGTTGGGGTCTTGTTGCATTTTGGGTGAAAAGTGCTCTCACGCATCGAGATAACGCTGAGCGGCGACGGCCGTTTCGGCTGCGATCGTGCGGCATTCCTCGCGGAGTTCGGGTGGATTCACAACGGTGAAATCGACGTCGAAAGCCCTGAGCCACATTGCGATCGACCGTAGGGAAGTGCCCGAAAGCACAATGACGCAACGCCCTTCGTCGGTGGACTCCACTGATCCCCACTGCTCATTGACCATTGGTGCTATCTGCTCGATGGGTGCATGCAGTAGAACTGTTGCGCGCGTGGAGGAATAAGCCCGGGCGACGCCGCGCGAAACGAAGTCTGCCGCGCCACCGGCCGGTAGTTCCCGCGGCGTGAACCGCGGACCGGTGGGAATCTTGGGTTCCATCCGGTCGACGCGGAACGACCGCCAGTCTTCGCGAGATAGATCCCAAGCCACCAGATACCACCGAACACCCGACCGTACGAGCCTGTACGGTTCCACCTCGCGTCGGCTCTGGGTGCCGTCGTGAGTGCGGTAGTCGAATCTCAAACGCTCGTGGTTGTGGCATACGGACGCGATGGCGGACAGTACCGACGCATCGACTGCGCTCGCGGCGGGCTCGCGTGGCACGACGTCGATCGACAGCGACTCCAGACGGTGTCGCAGCCTCGACGGCATGATCTGCCGCAGCTTCGCCAGCGCGCGCATCGAAGCCTCGCCGATGCCGACCACAGAGCCGGTCGCTCCGGACTGCAAAGAGAGCGCCACCGCGAGCACTTCTTCGTCATCGAGCTGTAGCGGGGGCATCTCCGCGCCCGCTCCCAGGCGATATCCACCGCCGACGCCGACCGTCGCGTCGACTGGGTAGCCGAGATCGCGGAGGCGGTCCACGTCACGTCTGACTGTGCGCGGGGTGATCGCGAGCTTGTCTGCGAGTTCGGCACCGGACCAGTCTCGACGTGTCTGGAGCAGTGACAGCAACCGCAGTAGGCGAGCCGATGTCTCCTTCATGGCAAGAAGTCTGCCAAACATTTAGGACCCAATGCGTCCTCAATTGAATTTAGGTTGGTCCACATCCGACCAGTCGAGAAGAAATTGGGGCACATCATGAGTCGCATCAACAACGGCAGACCGATGATCGAGACGGAGGCGCTCACCAAGCACTTCGCCCAGGGCAAGAAACTCGTGGAAGCAGTCAAGGGCGTCACTCTCGACGTAGCGGAGGGCGAGTTGGTTGCCTTGCTTGGGCCGAACGGTGCCGGAAAATCGACGACGTTGCGCATGCTGACCACCTTGCTCGAGCCCACTTCCGGTACTGCGCGGATCGCAGGATTCGACATCGCTGCGGCACGAAACGAGGTGCGCTCCAGCCTCGGATACGTCGGACAGGGGAACGGAGCCGGCCACAACCAGCGGGTTCGCGACGAGTTGGTGACGCAGGGGTTGTGCTACGGAATGCCCAAGGGCGACTCGCAGGTCCGGGCCGACGAATTGCTGCGTGATCTCGAACTCACCGAGTTGGGTACTCGAAAGGTCAGTACGCTGTCCGGCGGGCAGCGACGGCGGCTCGATATCGCTCTGGGCCTGGTCCATCGCCCACCGCTCCTGTTCCTCGACGAGCCGACCACGGGCATGGACCCGCAAAGTCGAGCCAACCTCTGGGACCACATCCTGCGGTTGCGGCGCGAGATGGGCACCACGATCGTGCTGACCACGCACTACCTCGAAGAAGCGGATTCGATGGCAGAGCGGGTCATCGTCATCGACGAAGGCACTGTCATCGCGGACAACACCGCTGCCGCACTCAAGGCCGATCTTGCCGGAGATCATTTGTTGCTCACGTTCGACAACGCCGAAGCGGCCGCCATCGCGGCGTCGGTGGCCGAGCAACTTGTCACTGTGCGTGAGGTCACGGTCGAGGCAAGCTCGGTGAGTATCCGTGCCGGCGAGGGTGATTCGACGCTTCCGGTATTGCTGCGTGAAGCCGATGCCCGCGGCGCCCGCGCAGTCACTGCCGACATCACCAGGCCGACTCTCGACGACGTTTTCCTCACTCTCACCGGCCGCAGCCTGCGCGAGAGCGCCGCCGCGGTTGCTTCCTAGAACTACGACGAAGAACTACGACGAACAGGAATCCGCCATGACAATCACACTCGATACCCCACGTAGCGCGCACGGCAACATTGTTCGAGACAGCGCGATCGTGATGGGCCGTGAACTGCGGCCGATGTTGCGTGACCCGGTCAGCGTCATCTTCAGCCTCATCCAGCCGCTGATCCTGTTGGCCCTGTTCGGGCCTCTGCTCAAAGGGGTCCCGGGAACCGGCGACGGCGTATGGAATTGGTTCATCCCCGGTGTATTGGTGATGATCGCGATCTTCGGCACGACGATGACCGGTTCCAACCTTTTGATGGAGATGCAGCAGGGATCCCACGAGCGAATGTTGGTGACTCCGCTCAGACGCTCGTCGTTGTTGATCGGGAGAGCATGCAAGGAGATGGTTCCGCTTGCCGCGCAGGCGATTCTGATCATCCTTGTTGCGCTACCGCTCGGATTGGACGTCAATGCAGCGGGCGCTGCGCTCGGAATCGTCCTGCTGGGAGTGTTCGGCGTCGGACTCGGTGCGCTCTCGTACGCTCTCGCTCTGGCTGTGCGGGAGCAGGATTGGATGTTCTGGGTCGTTCAGCAGACGCTGATGTTCCCGCTCCTGATCCTGTCGGGAACCATGCTTCCGCTCGACGACGCACCAGGTTGGATGAAGGTCCTCGTGAATATCAATCCRCTCGGCTACGTCGTAGACGCCGAGCGGGCACTCTTTGCCGGTGACTTCGCGTCGGGCAGCGTTCTGGCAGGAATCTTCGCTGCCGTCAGCGTGGCTGTGGTCGGCCTGGGGATAGGCGTGCGCGCGGTGAAATAGCGTGGGTGTGCTTGCTGTCGGATGGGGTGCGGCGGTCGCAGGTTTTCGCCCAGGTGTTCGCAGCGCCTATTGTTGTTCCTTGTGCTCTCCGTCGTTCCTCGCCCCGTAGTTGTCCGGGCCCCGTCCAAGGTGAATCTCCACCTTGCCGTCGGGGACCTGCGAGACGACGGCTATCACGAACTGACGACCGTTTTTCAGGCATTGTCGCTGGCAGACACCGTCACGGTGGCGCCTGCGGACACCTTGACCGTGCGGGTGATCGGCGACGACGCCGCGGCCGTACCGACCGATCGCACCAATCTCGTGTGGCGTGCCGCCGAGATGCTGGCGGCCGAGGGTGGCGTGGCTTCGAATGTCGAGATCGTCATCGAGAAGGGCATTCCCGTCGCAGGCGGTATGGCCGGCGGGAGCGCCGACGCGGCAGCCGCGTTGGTTGCGCTCAATTCGTTGTGGAAACTCGACTTCTCGCGGCCTGATCTCGACGCCTTCGCGGCACGTCTCGGGAGTGACGTTCCGTTCTCGCTGCACGGTGGCACTGCCCTCGGGACCGGTCGCGGTGAACAACTTGTCCCCGTCTTGACGCGCCGCACCTTTCACTGGGTGTTGGCGCTGGCCAAGGGAGGCTTGAGCACGCCGGTTGTCTTCCGGGAACTCGACAAGCTTCGCGCCGAAGGCACACCGAATCGATTGGGTAACGCTGACGAGTTGATTCACGCGCTCACCACCGGTGACCCTCATGTGCTCGCCCCGCTGCTCGGAAACGATCTGCAGGCGGCAGCACTCTCACTCAACCCGGATCTACGACGGACGCTGCGAGCGGGTGTCGAAGCCGGAGCTTTGGCCGGCATCGTCTCCGGCTCCGGACCGACGTGCGCCTTTCTCTGCGCCGACGCACAGTCCGCGGTGGAAGTGAGCGCAGAACTTGCGGGAGCGGGGGTGTGCCGCACCGTTCGCGTGGCGAGCGGACCCGTTCCCGGAGCACGAATACTCGACAATGCGGCAAAGGGACAGCACTGATGGCGAATCTGATCAATCTGGAAAACGTGTCGAAGTCTTTCGGCGTCAAGCCGTTGCTCGACGGGGTCTCCCTGGGCGTGGAGGAAGGCGAGCGCATCGGTGTCGTCGGCCTCAACGGTGGCGGCAAGACGACCATGCTCGAAGTCCTCGCGGGTGTGGAGCAGCCGGATTCGGGACGCGTGAGCCGCGTCGGCGGATTGCGCATGGCCGTCGTGACGCAGCGCGGTGTGTTGCCTCCCGGCTCCACGGTCGGTGAAGTGGTCCTGGGGCCGCTCGGAGTGGCTCAGCACGAGTGGGCCGGCGACGCGCGCATTCGTTCGGTGCTCTCGGGTATCGGCATCGACAACTTGGGCGCCGGCGGCGAGCGGTCCGCATTGGACGCCAAGGTCGACGGCTTGTCCGGCGGTGAGCGTCGCCGCGTGGCTCTCGCTGCGGCTCTGGTTCAGGACCTCGATCTGCTGGTGCTCGACGAGCCGACCAACCACCTAGACGTCGAAGGTGTTCAGTGGTTGGCCGAGCACCTCGTCTCGCGTCGCAGCGCGCTTGTCGTCGTGACCCACGATCGCTGGTTCCTCGACACCGTCGCCACCCGCACCTGGGAGGTTGTCGGTGGCGGCGTCGAAAGCTACGAGGGTGGCTACAACGACTGGGTGTTCGCCCGCGCCGAGCGTTCGCGTCAGGCCGACGCTTCCGAAGAGCGTCGACGCAACCTTGCGCGCAAGGAACTCGCATGGCTGCGCCGCGGTGCGCCGGCCCGTACATCGAAGCCGAAGTACCGCATCGAGGCCGCGGAGGCCTTGATCGCTGACGTTCCGGCACCTCGTGACGCGGTGGCACTTGCGTCCTTCGCCCAGCGTCGACTCGGCAAGGTTGTCATCGAACTCGAAGACGCGCGTCTGGAGACCCCGGACGGCCGCGTACTCGTCGAGGATCTGACCTGGCGGCTCGCTCCGGGGGAGCGTGTRGGCCTGGTCGGTGTCAACGGCTCGGGCAAGACGACTCTGCTGCGGACGCTGGCCGGTGAACTCGAGCCGGCAGCAGGCAAGCGCATTCAGGGGCAGACCGTCCACATCGGTTGGCTCAAGCAGGAACTCGACGATCTGCCGACCGACATGCGTGTACTCGACGCGGTCAAGGACGTAGCCGAGCGAATCACGCTGGGGGACAAGGAAGTATCAGCCGGTCAGCTGGCTGAGCGGCTGGGCTTCACACCGGCGCGTCAGCGCACCCCCGTCGGCGATCTGTCCGGTGGTGAGCGCCGCCGTCTGCAGTTGACGCGTGTCCTCATGGCCGAGCCCAACGTTCTGCTTCTCGACGAGCCCACCAACGATCTCGACATCGACACGCTTCAGCAACTCGAGGATCTGCTCGACGGCTGGGCGGGCACCATGGTGGTCATCTCGCACGACCGGTACCTGATCGAGCGCATCTGTGACACCACCTGGGCTCTCTTCGGTGATCGCAAGCTCACCAACCTGCCGGGTGGTATCGAGGACTACCTGCGTCGACGCGCAGCGATGGGGGACGGCGACAACCCGTCGGTGGCCTCGACGGCGAGTGGTGCGTCGAAGAGCAAGCAGGTCCGCGACGGTGCCGCGGATCGCGCTGCACGCAAGGAGCTTTCGAAGCTCGAGCGGTCAATTGCGAAGTTCGACGACCGCGAGAAGAAGCTGCACGCTTCCCTCGCCGACGCAGCCACCGACCCGGACAAGCTGCAGAAGCTCGGGGCTGAACTCAAGCAGGTCATCGCGGACAAGGAAGCCGCCGAGGAGCAGTGGATGGAGCTGTTCGCCGAGCTGGACGGCTAGGGGAACTTCGCTCCGAATTTCTTGAAGATTCGCTCTGGATCCACGCTCTCCGGTGCTTGCTCGCGTAGCAGTGCGTCCAGAACGACCCCGTCCAGTGCTGCGACCAACTCCGTTGCATCGGACGAGGTCATGCCGCGTTCGACCAAGATGTCGACAAACCGATCCCGACCACGCACCAGTTCCACTGCGAGGTCGGGATCGTGGAATGACGCGATGATCAGTTCGTAACGCGCCCGGGTGCGGCCGGATTCAGGCCCCAGCCACCGGGACACTTGTTGCTTCGGTGTCTCGCCTGGGCGAGGAAGATCGCCGTCCAGAAGGTGTCGCACCACCTCGACTATCAGTCCACGTTGATTTGCGAAGTAGTGCCGTGCGCTGCCGTGTGGCACGCCTGCCTCGTCTTCGACGCCTCTCATCGACCAGGCCCGAAACCCAATCCGGCCCGTCTTCTTCGACATCCTGCTCGTGCTGTGTGTTGTTGCGATTGTGTGTTTTGCGGGGTATGTCTTCTATCGCGTGATATTGGACGACTAGGTGAATGTTGATGTACTTCAACAGGTCTCGAGTCTTCATGTTCCCGAAGTTGTCCGCTTTGTCTCTGGCTATCGAAAATATGTTCGATTAAACTTTCGGTATGGATAGTCGGGAAGCATGGCAGCTGGATGGTGAGGGCCTCAAGGGTGAGGTTCTGGATCTGGTGCGTGCCCGGCACGAGTTGCAGTCGCGGTTGGTGTTGCTGATCGTGGAGATGTTTTCCCGGGAGGTGCTCGGTGGGAAGGGTTTTCGGGCGATCGCGCAGTGGTTGCATGGTTCGACGAATCTGGAGATCGGTGAGTGCAGTCTGCTGGTCGGGTTGGCGCGGTTGTTGATGCTCGAACCYGTTGTGGGCGATGCGTTTCAYCGTGGTGAYGTGGATGCGTTGAAAGCGCGTCAGGTGGCGTCGTTTTGTCAGCATCCACCGAAGAACATGACCCTGGCGGATGTGGACAAGGCYCGCGGGATCTTGTTGGGGTTGGCGTCGAAGAACATCGCGGATTGTGATGCGGTGCGGGCGGCGATTCGGCGGATCGAGAAGCAGTACGGAAAACGCGAGGACGGTGTTCCGGTCGGCGAGGATTCGGAGCGTAACGAGTTCTACGCCTCGAAAGGCCTGTACGGCAGAGTAACTGTGAAGGGCGACTTGGATGCTGTGAACGGGGCGCGTCTGATCACCTTGTTGTCGAGTCTGTCCGCTCCGACGCCGGAGAAGGACGGCGTGAAGGACACGCGTACTCCGGCATTACGGCGTGCGGACGGGTTTTGCGAGTTGTTGCGCCGGTACGAGCGAGCGGGGTTGGGCCCGATCGAAGGCGGAGTGAAACCACACATCACGGTCACCGCCAGCGCGAAAGACATGACGGACCTGCAAGCTTTGAAAGACCTCCTGCCGTCCACTGAGGAACTCGGGTTYGCGTGGACGGATTGGGTGGGTCCGATCAGTATCGACACTGCCCGGATGTTGGCGTGCGACTGCACCGTCACCCGGATCCTCCTGGATGAGAATGGTGTTCCGCTCGACTGCGGTAAGGAAGCGAGAACGGCGACGGTGCCGCAGCGGCGGGCGTTGGCGGTTCGTGATGGTGGGTGTGCGTTTCCGGGGTGTGGGACGCCGTCGGGGTGGTGCGATGCTCATCATATTGTTCACTGGAATGATGGTGGTCCAACGGATCTCGACAATCTGATCTTGTTGTGCGGTCATCATCATCGGACGTTGCATCATACGGAGTGGCGGGTGGAGATCGGCCCGGATCGGAAGTCGGTGTTCTACCCACCGATGTCGGTTGATCCGCACCAGCATCCGATCGGCGGGAACAGTCCGCCCACCGCGGCGTGAATCGCGACAACTGAAGACGTGAGCGCCGGGGCACAAACATGCCCCGGTGCTCACGGCTGTCGACCGTCAGAACGTGAGCGTGAGCTTCCCGTTCTCGTCGCTGATATGAACGGTCCGCCCGATCGCCGCCGGGTTGTCACCGCGAAGCTGGGTCAGTTCGGCGGCATTCTCGGGACCGGTGTGACCGGCGACGCGGCCGCCGTCCGGCGTTGTTGCAATCACGAACCCGATCTCAGGTTCGCCAGTGCGACCGTATTCGACAGAGGCAGTGACGATTTCCGCAGTGCCCTGGTAATCGGTGATCAGTTCCGGAGCTTCCGCGGTCAAAGCACGTGCGTCGGGGTCACCGACGTACCCGTCGGCATGAGCGGCGGCCGACAGCAGTACGCAGTGCTGGTATGTGAGGAATCCACCGTTGGCGTGGACGAGGGCAAGGTTCGCGCCGTCGCGAATTCGCCTGGTGACTTCAGCGACGGAATGCAGGGTGTAGCTGTTGAGCGGTCCGCCGAAGAACGAGTGACCTCCGGTGACGCTTGGGATCGCAGTATCGGGAAGTCCGAGTTCGCGGATCAACAGCTTGGGCACGATCGGGAAGCAGCTGTAGGCATCTACGATGTCGAGTACGTCGGCGCCGACTCCGGCACCATCGAGTGTGCGATGTACGGCGTCATGCATCGCGGCCGAGCTGTCGAAGCTGTTGCGGCTGAGGATGTCCAACGGATCACTCGCACCAGCGCCGCCCCAGAGGTACACCAGTTTGCTTTCATCGATCCCGAACTCGCGGGCGGTCGACAACGAGCAGACGACAACGGCCGCAGCCTGATTGACGAAGGGCATGGCGTTGAGCATCAGCGGGTACGGCTCGGAGACCATCCGATTGCCAGGTCCGACGGTGCCGATCTCGTCTGCCGATCGGATCTCCGACGTCCAGGAGGCTGGATTCTTCGATGCCAGTTCCGAGAAGGCGGCGTACATCTTCGCGGACCAGGCGAGCGATTCGCGGGCGCCGTGGCCCTCGGCAGCACTGAAACAGTTCTCGAAGAGCGGGTAGACGCGCGTCGGCACGATGAAACCGGCGCGCTGCATTTCAGGGCTTCCCAGGTCGGCCGGATCGAATCCGGGAGGCCCACCGGGCGCAGCGGTCCACCCGATCGAGTCGGGAGCGACTCCGGACTTTCGCAGCGCGGTGCTGCTGGCGTGCGATTCGCCGCCCACGAGCAGAGCAGCCGAGGATTCACCGCGAGCGATGGCCGCGCCGATCCGATCGAGGAGTGCCGCCGGCCAGTGGCCACCGATCGGCGAGGTAGAGGTGACAGTGGGGGTCGCGCCTAATCGTGAGGCAAGCAGCCCGGGGAGATCGTCGTACGACCAGCTGACTGTCTTGATCGCGAACACGGAATCGATCTGTGTTCCCAGTTCAGCGTGTCCACTGTCGTTCAACGCGGCGACGGTGGCGTCGTGAATCAAGTCAAGAGGTTCGCGGTGCCCGTCGGCAGGATTCCAGCGCAGATCGCCGACGCCGACGATGACCGGGATTCGTGATGCGTCAACCATCATGTACCTCTCGTTGCCGACCCGTAGCCGGGAGTTGCAGTCACGATATCGGGGACCCCGGTATGTGTAACTCCGGGGTCACAGTCAACAATTTTCGGGTTCCTATTTAGGTATGCCTAACGAAAGTCCTATACTCGTCTTCATGACAGCTGTGGCAGAGAGAATTTCGGTGCCCGTGGGGCCGCGTTCCATCGATCACCCCTACTCGATGACAACGGTGACTCTGAAGCTCTCTCATCAGCGGCAGTGGGCCCCGCATCGTCATCCTGAACATGAGCTGATCTGGGGAAACTCCGGTGGAATGCTCACGGTTGTCGCTGACGGCATCACCTGGGAGGTGCCGCCTTCGGCCGGACTGTGGCTGCCTGCCGGGGCGTTGCATGCCGTGAAGGCGGGCCCAGGTACCGAGTTCTTCTGCACGTACTTCCGGCCTGAGGCGCACGCCGCGCCGTCGGGTGTTCCGGGCTTGTTCGGTGTCAGCGCTCTCCTGCGTGAGGTACTCCTGCACATGCATCGGCGGAACATGCCCGACGAGGCGCGCAGTCGCGCCGAGCGGGTGGCCTTCGACATGTTGCAGCCGCTCGAAGTTGCTGCGGTGGAGGTTCCGATGCCGACCGATCCGCGAGCGTTGTTCGTCGCCGAAGCGTTGGTCGCCAATCCGGCAGACCAGCGGTCGCTGTCCGAATGGGCGCTGACGGCCGGCGGTAGCGTCCGTACGCTGACGCGTGTATTCGCTCAGGGCACGGGAATGACCTTTGCACAGTGGCGAATTCAGGTTCGTGTCCGCGCAGCACTGACGTACCTGGCTGCTGGCGTGCCGGTTTCGGTTGTCAGTAGGCGGGTCGGATACGAAACTCCGAGTGCTTTTGTCGCAGTGTTCCGCCGGGTCACCGGCCGGACACCCGGCAGCATGATGAACAAGGGGAGCGTGGCTCCCGAATCGGTGCCGTATCTCCTGCACGCTTGAGTTGGGTTGCACCGGGCGGAAGTGCCCGGTGCAACCGTCGCGGTCAACGCCGCGGCGCGGACCACGCTTCCCACAGTTCCGCGTACCGACCCCCGAGGTTGACCAACTCGTCGTGAGAGCCGTGCTCGACGACGCGGCCGTCGTCCATCACCAGGATCTGATCGGCGTCGACGGCCTGTGAGAGTCGGTGTGCCACTGTGACAGCAGTGCGACCCCGGGTCAGGGCGAGAGCGGCATCGTCGAGGACCTTGGCTCCGGCGCTGCCCGCTTCGGCGGTCGCCTCGTCGAGAATCAGCAGCGGCGGATCCAGTAATTCGATTCTTGCCAACGCAAGTTGTTGGGCCTGTGTTGCGGTCAGCCGGTGTCCACCGTCTCCGACGACGGTTTCGAGTCCGTCCGGGAGTGCCCGCAGCCAATCGGAGGCGCCGACGGTATCGAGCGCTGCGATGATGTCGCTGTCGGTTGCCGACGGGTCGGCCAGCCGCAGATCCTCGGCCAACGTGCCGGCAAAGACGTGGACCTCCTGAGTCACGAGGGCCACCGCGCTCCGAGAGGTCGACGGTGGCAGTTCGTTCCGGGGCACCGTCCCGATCTTCACGACGCCTTCGGTCGGTTCGTAGGTCCCCGCGACCAGTTTTGCGACTGTCGATTTTCCGGCTCCGGTAGCGCCCACCAGCGCCGTGACGGTTCCTGCCGGAAGGGTGATGTGGATGTCTCGCAGAACAGGAGCGTCGCCGCTTCGGTACGAGAAGGTGACGCGTTCCAAAGACGCCGAGCTGTCGACAGGTTCCTGCGGATCGGTCGGTGCGGATGGCAGGGGCGCAAGGGTGACTCCGACCAGGCGAGCCAAYGCGATTGTGCCTTCCTGCAATTCGTCGAACACGCTGAGAACCGCGCCCACCGGATCGAAGAGGCGGTGGAAGAACAGGGCTGCGGCGGTGGCGGCACCGATGCTGATCTGACCGTCCTTCACCAGCCAGAAGCCGGTGATCAGCACAGCGGACAGGCCGATGAACTCCGCGATGTTGAGCCGGCCGAAGAACCTGGTGCGTAGACGCGTGGTCAACAAGCTCAGGCGGACGGCGGCCATCGATCGAGATTCGATCTGTTCGAGATGTGGCTGGGCCAGGCGAAGCGATCCGACGGTGTCGGAGTTGCTCAGCGAGTCCAGGAGCTGTTGCGCACGTGCACCTTCTGCCTCCCTCTCCTCGCGGTAGACCGGTGCCGACCTCGAGAGGTACCAGCGCAGCGCCTGGATCTGGATGGGTGCCGCGATCACCGCGGCGACAGCCAATCGCCAATCGAGGCTACCCAATCCGATCAGCGTCAACACGATGGTCAGTGCCGCGGTGGCAAAAACCGGAAGGGCTTCGGATACGGCCCGAGTCACCAACCGCACGTCGCCGGTGATGCGGGAGACCAGGTCTCCGCGCCCGGCGCGTTCGACGTCGCTCTGGGGAAGATCGAGAACCCGGACGACAACTTCTTCGCGCAGGTCGGCGACAACACGTTCACCGACACCGGCAAGCAGGTAGTTGCTCACTCCGACGAGAAGGGACGAGGTAACCGCGATGCCGACCAACGCGAGAGTCAGTGTGCCGATGCGAGAGACAGCGTCGCCGTCTCCGTCGGTCACGGCGTCGACCATGGCGCCGAGGACCAGCGGTGTGAGCAGACCTATCGCGGTCGCGGCGGTCAGGGTGACGACTGCTGCGATCGCGGAGATCCGGTGGGGTCCCATCAACCGAAGTGCCGCGCGGCGCGCTTGTTTCGGTGTTGCGGTGGGGAGTAGTTCGTTCACAGCTCGATCACCCGATCGCAGATATCGAGCAGCACGGGGCTGCTGGTCAGAAGTATTGTGGCGTGCGCCCCGCGTACCTCGGCGATCCCGCGAGCAATGCGCGCTTCGGTGACGGAGTCGACGGCAGTGGTGGGATCGTGCAGCACCAGGACGGGCGCTTCGCTCGCCAGTGCCCTCGCCAACGCGATGCGCTGACGCTGTCCGCCGGACAAAGAATTCCCTTGCTCGGTGACTCGGGTGGCGAGGCCGAGCGGCAGTGCCGAGATCACTTGATCTGCGGCGGCAGCGGCGATGGCCTCGTCGTTGCGGCGACCGATCGGTGCGAGGGCGTCGATGTTGTCGCCGACTGTGCCGATGAACAGTGTCGCGTCGTGCGGTGCTGCCAGAACGTGAGTGCGAAGTTCGTCGATGTGCAGCTCGTGAATGGCGTTGTCGCCGAGATGAATTGTTCCGCTCGAAGGCTCGATTCGACGCGCCAGTGCGTCGACCAACGCATCCGCCCAAGCTGCATTCTCGGTGACGATGCCGATGATCTCGCCGCGTTTGACGTCGAGATCGACTGGTGATGCTCCGGCCAACACGACGTCACGCAGCGTCAGGAACTCCGAGTGATTCAGGGGCACAGGTTCACCCGCGGGAGTCACAGCCTCGGTGGTCCCGAGAAGTGCTGCGACGCGGTTGGCGGAAGCACGCGCCCGTGCCAGGCCGGCGCCGAAGTAGATGATGTCGATCAACGGACCGCGAAGGAACTGTGCCAGACCAACCACGGCAACGAATTCACCGACCGAGATGCTCCCGGACGCTGCCATCCGTCCACCCACGTACGCGATGACGGCGAGGAAAGCGCCGGCGATCGCAACATTGGCGGCGGAGTACATCGCTTGGTATCTCTGTGCGCGAAGGGTTGCTTCCAACGAAGTCCGGCTGGCTCCCCGATACCGCTGCGCTGCAGCATCTCCGGCGCCGATGCCGGAGAGGATTCGAAGTCCGGAAAGTAGATCTGCGGCCAGGGCACCGGCCTTGGCGCCCTGCCATTGATCGGTCTCGGCTCGGCGTTCGAGCGGTCGACTGACCACCTGCATGAGAGCCAGCACCGGGGGCGTACCGAGAATGACGAGCAGGCCGAGTGGCACCGAAATCACCAGCAGCGAGATCGCTGCGGTCAGTACTCCGCAAGCCGCGGCGAGCTTGGTGCTCAGCGTGTGGGTGAATCCGGCCACCGAACCCGCGTCGGACGTCGCGATCGAATAGACCTCGCCAGGCATGCGCCGCGGCGACATGCCGTGCGGATCGAGGCCTCGGCGCGCGATGTCCATCCGCAAGCGATGTGCACCGTGCTCGGTGACGGAATCGGAGATGCGTGCCGCGAAGCGCCAACTGAGCAACAAGCCGGTGAAGAGAATTCCGAGAACGAGGATCCACTTTCCGAGTGCGGCGGCATCGCTGGTCGCGACAGCACGGTCGATCACCGCACCGATCACCACCGGCACCAACGCTTCCGCGACCTGGTGGCCGGTGAAGCCGACGGACGCCGCCGCCAACTTGGCTCCGCGACCTTCGGAAGCGATCGCGCGTGTGATTACCTGGCGCGGCGTGATCGCCGGGCCGGTTGGGGGACCGTTTGTCTCGGCCGAAAGAAGTGGTGTCGAAGGCACTGGGTCCACGCTAGGGATCGTGGGCGGTAGTCAGAAGTCACACCGGTGCCAATACTTGTCGTGAACAGGCCATATGTATTGCGTTGGCCGAATTGCGATAGTAGTTGGCCCCGTTGCAGCGGAGAAGGCATCGACTCATCGACAACACTGCAATAAATTAAGGTCTACCTTACTTAGCGCGGGTTAACTATGTCCGGAAGTCGGATTTGATCCTTGTGTTCGGGTCCGGTTCATGTTCCATCGATGTTGGAGATTGTTGTGAGTCTTGTGTTCGGCGAGGTACTTCACAAGGAGTACGTGACCCCGGGAATGGTTCGTGTCGTGTTCGGAGGGGAGGAACTGACCGCCTTCGAAACCACCGGTACCGGTGACGAATACCTGCGCCTCCACTTCCCGGTCCCGGCTACAGGCGAGTTCGTTCTACCTGCGGAAGATCCGGACGCACCGCGCGGTTGGCGGTACCCGGAGGGCGAGGAACCGTCCCCGTGCCAGCCGTACACCGTGCGACGGTTCGATGCCGAAACCAGCCGAATGACAATCGACTTCGTCGTTCACGAGGGCGGAATCGCCAGCGACTGGGCGCAGAAAGCCGAGATCGGTGACAAGTTGGCGATCGGCGAGTCTCGTGGCCTCTACGAGCCGCCGGCCGACGCACGCTGGCAGGTGTTCGTCGCCGACGCAACCGGACTCCCCGCACTCGGTCGTCTGATCGAACAGTTGCCGGCCGGCATGTCGGCCAAGGCGATCGTCGAGGTGGTGGACGAGTCGCACAAGCAGCAGATCACCTCGGACGCCGACGTCGAGTTCATCTGGCTGGTCGGCAGTGGCAACGGTGTTGCACCGTCGAAGCTGCCGGACGCGGTTCGCGCGATGAACCTGCCCACCGAACTCGGATACGTGTGGGTGGCAGGCGAGAGCACGATGCTCCGTGACATCCGCAAGTACCTTCGCCACGAACTCAAGTTGCCGGGTGAGCAGTACAAGGTCATCGGCTACTGGACGTACAAGGCCGAGGTCTGGAACGCGAAGTACGAGGCCCTCGACGAGAGTGTCCGCGCGGCACTCGATGCGGCCTGGGAATCGGACCGCGACGAGGAAGAGATCCGCGACGAGGTCGAGAAGACTCTAGAGAGCGCCGGCTTGTGACCGTTGGATTAGACAAGAGTGCCGTCGACCAGAGTGCGGCTGACGAGAAAGCCGTCGACAAACACACCGAAGAACTGATCGACGAGTCGCTGCAAGAGAAGCAGAAGCAACCGGACGGCCTGGTATCGACCAACTCTCGTCGTATGGCGGGTCTTCTGGTGTGCCTGGTGGTGCTCGCCGCCGTGCTCCTTCTGAGTATCGCGGTGGGATCGAAGACCATTCCGTTCGGGACCGTGATCGACGCGCTGGTGAACTACGACGATTCCAATGATCACGTGATCATCCGTGACCTGCGACTACCGCGTACTCTGCTCGGTCTCATAGTCGGCATGGCGCTCGGCGTGGCCGGTGGCCTCATCCAGGCGATGACACGAAATCCCTTGGCTGATCCCGGAATTCTCGGTGTCAATGCCGGAGCAGGCTTTGCGATGGTTGTCGCCGTCGCGGTCTTCGGCCTGACCAGCATCTGGTCGTACATCTGGTTCGCGTTCCTCGGAGCGGTGATAGCCACGGCGATCGTCTACACGCTGGGCTCGATCGGCCGAGGTGGTGCGACGCCCATTCGGCTGACGCTGGCCGGTGTTGCCATCGGCTCCGTGCTCGGCGGCATCTCGTCCGGCATCACCTTGCTCAACCCGACCGCCTTCGACCAGATGCGCCAGTGGAATGCCGGCTCACTCAGCGGACGTTCGTTGGAAATCGTTCTGGCTGTTGCCCCCTTCATTCTCATCGGGCTCTTCCTGGCGCTCGCGTTGGCGCGCCAACTCAACGCCGTGGCCTTGGGTGACGATCTGGCACGTTCGCTCGGTGCCAACATCACTCGTACTCGTATCCTCGGCGTCATCGCGGTGACCTTGCTGTGTGGCGCAGCGACAGCTGCGGCCGGCCCGATCGGATTTGTCGGTTTGATGGTTCCGCACGTCGCGAGATGGTTCGTCGGACCGGATCAGCGATGGATTCTCCCGTACACGTTGGTGTGCTCGCCGATTCTTCTTCTCTTCTCCGACGTCGTCGGCCGAATCGTGCTGCGCCCGGGTGAACTTCAGGTCGGCATCGTCACGGCATTCATCGGAGCTCCGGTGCTGATCATGCTGGTGCGTCGAAGCAAGGTGAGCGGTCTGTGAGCATCGATTTCGGGCGCCCCACCACGGTGGTGCGCTCACCCAAAGAAGGGTGGTCCGCGCGGATCGACGTCCGCACGGTCACGGTCTGCCTCATCCTCGTTGCGCTTGCACTGGCGATCGGTGTCATCGCCCTCGGTAGTGGTGACTACCAGGTGCCGATCGGGGACGTCCTCGGCGCACTGTTCGGCGAGGCTCCCGCGCGTATCCACATGGTTGTCGTGGAATGGCGTCTGCCCCGAGTTCTGTTGGCGCTGATGCTCGGTGCGGCACTCGGCATGAGCGGTGCGATCTTCCAATCGCTCACCAGGAACCCGTTGGGTAGCCCAGACATCATCGGCTTCAACTCCGGTGCGTACACGGGCGCCCTTGTGGTCATCCTCCTCATCGGTGGTACTTACTACGAGATCGCAGTCGGTGCTCTGGTGGGCGGAATCGCGACCGCAGCAGTGGTTTACCTCCTTGCGTACAAGCGTGGTGTGCAGGGATTCCGGTTGATCATCGTCGGTATCGCCATCAGTGCGATGTTGGGCTCGGTCAACACCTGGATGATTCTCAAGGCGAAACTTGACGACGCCATGGCCGCGGCAGTGTGGGGTGCCGGTTCGTTGAACGGTCTCGGCTGGACTCAGGTGTGGCCGGTGGTCGTCGTGCTGGCCATCCTCGTTCCGCTGATCCTGGTGTTGGGCAGGCGGATGCAGATGCTCGAGATGGGCGACGACGCCGCCAAGGCGCTCGGCGTCCGGGCCGAACCCACGCGGCTTTCCCTGGTTGTTCTGGGTGTCGCTCTGACGGCCATGGTGACAGCAGCGGCCGGACCGATCGGATTCGTCTCGCTGGCGGCTCCGCAATTGGTGAGGCGATTGACCGGTAGTGCCGGAGTGACCCTGCTGCCGTCGGCAGCAATGGGTGGCGCGTTGCTGATGGTCAGCGACTGGGTGGCGCAGCGAGCTTTTGCACCGACACAGTTGCCGGTCGGCGTCGTCACGGTCTCCATCGGTGGCATCTATTTTGTATGGCTTCTCGCGCGAGAGGCCCGTAAGCAGTGATCGGTGAAGGAACGAGGAACAGCGTGAACGAGGCAAGTGCGGCGGGCGTCGTGGCTGAGAAGACGAATCGGCTTCGCGCCGAGGACGTCACGATCGGGTACGACAAGCGCGTCATCTCGGAGCACCTCGACGTCGAGATCCCCGACGGTGGCTTCACCGTCATCGTCGGTCCCAACGCCTGCGGCAAGTCGACACTTCTGCGTGCGTTGTCCCGGTTGCTCAAGCCGACCACCGGCAAGGTTCTTCTCGACGGCAAAGCGATCACGTCGTACCCGGCCAAGGAAGTTGCGAGGCGGCTCGGGCTTCTGCCGCAGACGTCGATCGCCCCGGACGGTATCAAGGTCGCCGATCTGGTTGCGCGAGGACGTTATCCGCATCAGAAGCTGATCCGTCAGTGGTCGCGAGAGGACGAGGCCGCCGTCATCAAGGCGATGGAGGCAACCAAGGTCACGGATCTGTCGGCAAGGCCGGTCGACGAACTGTCCGGTGGTCAGCGCCAACGTGTCTGGGTCGCTATGGTTCTCGCGCAGCAGACTCCGTTGGTGCTGCTGGACGAGCCGACGACGTTCCTCGACATCGCGCATCAGATCGAGCTGCTGGAGCTGTGCCGCGATCTGAACGAGAACGACGGACACACGCTGGTGGCGGTGCTTCACGATCTCAATCACGCGTGCCGCTACGGAACTCACATCATCGCGATGAAGGACGGCGCCGTGGTCGCCGAAGGCCCGCCCGCGGAGATCATCACCGAAGAACTGGTGCAGGAGGTGTTCGGCATGGCGTGCCGCATCATCGACGATCCGGTTTCCCATACACCGCTTGTCATTCCGCTGGGACGCGAGCGTCAGCGAAACATCGAAGGAGCAAACGTATGACACTCGTCCTGGATACGCAGGTCACCGACACGGAGTGGGCTCAGATCGTCGACCGCATTTCACGGCGCCGATTCTTCGGTGGCGCAGCCGGTGTGGCTGCAGCACTGGCGCTGAGTGCGTGTGGAACTTCGGATGCCGAGTCGGACTCGGCCAGTGACACTCTCCCGTACACGTGGGGCGAGTTCAGCGGCGACGTTCCCCGCGACCCCAAGCGCGTTGTGGTGCTGGACGGACGCGTCGACCTCGAATTCGCGATGATGATGGACTACCCGATCGTCGGTTCGGGGAACTTCTGGTTCCCCGATGCCAAGGCAGGATTCCAGTTTCCCGGCCGCACCATCGAGGACGCGAGCTTCGTCAACGTCGCGGGCGACTTCTCCACCAATTTCGAGGCTCTGCTCGCTCTCGAGCCTGATCTGATCGTCATCACTGCGATCGGCTACACGAGTGACTGGTACGGCACCGAGCGCTTGTCTTCCATCGCGCCACTGTTGGTCGTCGGCGACGACGTCGAACCGATCGCCGGACACCCGGTCGACTGGCGAGGTGCGCTGATGGCGCAGGCGAGCCAACTCGACCGTGTGGCAATCGCCGAGGCTTCCATCGCGGAGTACGACGACAAGCTCGCGAGACTGCGACCCATGTTGCAGGAGAAGCTGGGCGGAAAGAAGATCGTGTTCGGCGTTCAGACGCCGACCGGATTCCTTGTGCATCAGCGGAATCTGCGGATCAGTGTTGCAATCGATGCCGGCCTGAACGTGCTTTTCCGTGACGACGACAATGCAGAGAACTCGTTCGAGTTGTCGTTCGAGCAACTCGACACCTTGGCTCCGGCGGATGTGATCATCGCCCAAGCTCGCGATCAGGAAGCACTCGACGCGATCAAGACGCAGCCGACGTGGCAGCGGTTGCCTGCAGTTCAAGCGGGCAACGTGTTGACCAGCGACGCGCGATACAACCAAGGATTTGCGCTCACCGCGGCCATCTTCCTCGACGTTCTCGAGGAAGCGGCCGGGCGAATCACTGCTGGGCAGTAATTCAGGCGACGTTGCGGGCCTGGTCGAGTAGTTGTGCAACCTGCTCGAACCAGGCGCCGTAATTGGCGTAGGTGTTGGGACGCTTGTCGTCGAAGTCGATCACCTGGTTCGCGGTTACCGCGGGCAGCTTGACGAACACGGGTGATGCTGCGAATGCTTCTGCCGACTTCGCGAACTGGAACACGATGTCCGCCGGGTAATCCGGGACCTGCTCCCAGCTGAGATCGGCCCAGCCTTTGTCGCCTCCCGGTCCGGTGAACTTCACGCCGAGTTCCTTCAGATAACCGAACTGGGCGAGCGCCGTTGTGCCTGCGTACAACTCGGAGCTGTCACCGTTCAGGGCGAGGACTTCGATGTCGTCGACCTTGGCCGCGGCAGTTCGGATGCGCTCTGCACCGGATTCGAATGCTTCCTTGCCCTCGCGTGCTGCGGCTGTGTCGGTGTTCCCGTCGAGAGCTTCGGCGAGTGAGGCGTATTCGCTCAACACGTCCGGTGTCGAGGCTCCGGAGAACTTGACACCGACAAACGGTGCAACATTGTTGACGGTGTTGCCCATCGGCTCGTCCCACCAAGTCCAGCGTGTCGGGTCGTCACTGTTGCCGTACCCGATGACGAGGTCGGGGTCCAGTGCCGCAAGTGCTTCCGCGCTGAGTTCGCCTTCACGGCCGACGACCGTCATGGTCGACTCGTCGGTATGATCGGTGACGTCGGGATTGCCGACGCCGTAACCGAAGATGCCGACCGGCCGAATACCGTAGTCCCACAGCGCAGCAGCGGAATACGCGTCGACGACGATCCGCTCCGGGGCGTGATCGAGGGTGATCGTGTTTCCGTATCCCGTTGTGTAACTCCAGGACTGGTCGGCGGACCTGGTCTCGGTAGAAGGTGATGCGTCGCTACTTCCGCAACCGGTGAGTAGGAGTGCGGCGACGGCGGGTAGTGCGGCGAATCCGGCGAACCGGCGGGTGAGTTTCATGAAAACCTTCCGAACATGGCGAACTAAGCTAGGTAAGCCTAACCTGATGTTCCGTTCGGGTGTTCTCCGGGTCAGGTGCCCTGCCACATCTGAAGCCATTCGCTCCAGGATGGGGGAGTGATCGACGGTTGAGGTGTTCCGCCACGAAGTCCGTCGAGCATGAAATCGAGATAACGCGTGTGTATTTCGGTGGCTCGATCGCCCTCGATCGGCAGAGTCGGCCGCAGATGCACTGTCATGAGCATGACGTCTGCAGCAGTGAAGCCGGGCGGGACTTCGTGAGCGTCGATGCAGACGTCGACCATGGATTGCAGTGCGTCCTCCAATTCTTCGGCGGCACGAGTGACTTCGGCGTGTTCAGGCAACCTGCCGCCGAGGACCGGAATGAGCGGTCCCATCGATTCGGTGAGATATCGCGAGAAGAACGTCTTCAATACGGCTTCATCGGTTTTCGCGGTGCTCACGCACTCTCGGGCAAGGGTGGCGAGGTGATCGATCGCCCAGACGCGCAGGGATTGCGCCAGTTCCTCCTTGCCTCGGTATCGGCGATAGATGCTGCCGACGCCCACTCCGGCCCGTGCGGCAATCGCCGATACCGGTGCATTCCAACCCTGTTCGGCAAAAATTTCGCGCGCCGCTCGCAGCACGGTGACGTCGTTGTCTGCGGCTTCTCGGGCGCGTCCGGGGAGGCTCGCATTCTCTTTCGCCATTCCCACAGGCTAGCAATGCATGGTTTACTCAATCGGAACGGAGTGTTCCGTTCCGATTCGATTCATGATTGGAGGAAGGTGTCGATGACGACCTTGGCAGAGGCGCCCACGCGATCCGGGAGCCGGGTGATCGCAGCCCTGGCTGGAGCGGTACTCGTCTACTCGCTCATGCAGACGATGCTGGTACCGGCGTTGCCGGTGTTGGGTGAGCATTTCGACACGTCCGTGGCGGTGACCGGGTGGATTCTTACGTCCTATCTGTTGGCGGCCGCGGTGATGGCTCCGATCGTCGGGGCAATGGGTGACCGGTTCGGCGACAAGCGAGTTCTGGTGATCGTTCTGATCATCTTTGCCCTCGCCACATTCGCCGCCGCGGCAGCGCCGAACATCGGGGTGCTGCTCGTCGTTCGGGCCGTCCAGGGAGTGAGTATGGCGAGCTTCCCGCTCGCGATGGCGGTGCTGCGGAGAACGGTAGTGGGCCCCGAGTTGTCTTCGGGGATAGGTTGGCTCGCTGGGACTTTGGGAATCGGTGCCGGAAGTGCACTGGTGATCGGCGGTGTCATTCTCGAGTATCTCAGTTGGCAGTGGTTGTTCGTGATCACCGGGATCTTGATCGTGCTCGCATTGGTCGCGGTGGTGGCCGTGGTTCCGGGTTCGCATCGCCGGCCGGGTATGCCGACGGACTGGGTCGGTGCCGGAGCACTCGCGTTCGGGTTGGTGAGCCTGCTCCTGGCGATCACCAAAGCCTCCGACTGGGGAGTTCTGTCGCTCGGATTCTGGGGTCTGGTTGTGATCGCGTTCGTTTCGTTCGCGACACTGATTGCCGTCGATTCCCGCCACGACGCGCCGATTGTCGACATGCGAGTCTTTCGGGACAAACCGATGATGATCACCAGCGCACTCACTCTGGTGTTCGGATTCGTGCCGTACATCTTTTACCTCTGCCTGCCGCGGATCCTCCAGGCGCCGGACACGTCCACGTACGGAAGCGGATTCACTGTCGTGCAGACCGGGTTGGCGCTCTTGCCTGCCGCTGTACTCGTCTTTCTCGGCGGGCGTTTGACGCCGGCTCTCGCGCGGCGATACGGGCCGCGAGTACCGGCGGTGACAGCGCTGGCACTCATGGCGACGGGCGCGATCGGACTTGCAATCTGGCCGAGTTCGGTGGTTGCGATCGTGCTGTTCTTCTCCCTCGTCGGGTTGGGGAACGGCGTGGGGTTCGCGGTCTGTGCTCTGTTGGTTGCTTCGATCGTGCCGCCATCGGAGATGGCAGCGGCCAGTGGTGTCAACAGCGTGATCAGGACCGTGGGATCGGCGGTGGGTGCGCCGGTGACCACAGCAGTCCTGGCGATCGGTATTTCCGGTGATTCGTTCGGGGCGGCGTTCGTGATGGGCGCAGTCATCAGTGTTGTCGCGTGTCTGCCGGCGTTTGCACTTCCGGTGACGAGGGCTGCACAAACGGCCTGAGTTATTGTAGGCTCCCCTAATCGAGACAGTGTGTAACTAAAGCGGGGAGAGAAGGATGCGGCAGCAGTGGGGCGCACTGGACGAGTTCGCAGCACTCAACGCGCTCACACTTGGGGTCAAGCCCGATACGGTCTTTGCCACCCTGCAATCACAGGCGGCGAAGGAGATCTTGCAGAGCGAGGGCATAGAGGTCGTCGACAAACCGACGTTCTTCGAGTCACCCGACGTCGAACAGATCGCAGCAATCGATCCTGACAGAATCCTGCTCAGTGACGTCGGGTCGCTGACGTCGATCACGGCTCAGGCCAACGAGATTGCCCCGACGACGGTGCTCGCCTATGCGGCGCCGTGGCGCGAAGTTCTGAATACCGCGGCGACTGCACTGGGTCGAGAGTCCGAAGCTCGCGAAATCGTGTCGAGGCTCGAGACCAAATTTGCCGAAGGATCCGGAACGGTCGAGGCGCAACCGCAGACGTTGTCCGTGCTGGTGGGATTCTCCGGCGGCATCTACACCGTCATCCCACAGTCGCCGATGTCCTCGATCATCGAGGAAGCCGGTTTCAGGCGTCCACAAGCCGAACTCGACGCGAAGATCGGACCGAACACAGGTGTCGCCACGTCTTCGGTGTCGGGAGAGGAGGTCGGGCAGCACGCGGCGGACGCGATGGTCGTGACCTCGGGAAACATCTACGGCGGCGCACTGGTACACGCAAATCCGTTGTTCAACGAGATCCCTGCGGTGCAGGCCGGGCGCACGGCAGACGTCAGCGGCGAACTCTGGTTCGGCAGTTATCCCTTCGCGGTCTACTGGATCCTCGAAGACCTCGAGGCACTTGCCGATCGCACACTCACCGGCGCGGAGCTCCAAGGACGCATCGCATCCGACGCCGACGCAGTTACCCGATGGAAGGCGTTCTCGAAATGACGACGACACAGGCCACGAAAGCAGACATTTCATCTGAAGAGGCCGACGTATCACAAGGAGCGGCGGCCGAAGCCTCGCAAGCCAAAGCTGAAGCGGCGGAGCACAAGAGCGCGCTTCGCGAACTCCTTGCTCCAGTGCGCACGCGGACCACCATCGCGATGGTGATGCAGGTGATCGCCGCGGTCGCCGCCATCGTGCCGTACGTGGCCATCGCCGAACTGGGTAAGACGCTGATCGTGGGCGGTGACGTCGACTCGTCCCGTGTCTGGACGATCGTGTGGGTGGTCGTCTTCGGTCTGGGTATGCGTGCGTTCTTCGGAGGCGGTGCGTTGATCGTGACGCACTTCGCCGATGTGAATCTGCAGGCGGTGCTGCGGCGTCGAATCGCAGCGACTCTCGGTCGACTTCCCCTGGGCTGGTTCACCTCCCACTCGTCCGGAACCGTGCGCAAAGCCGCGCAGAACGACATCTCCGATCTCCATTACCTGGTTGCGCACAGCGCCGTCGAGACCACCGGAGCCATCGCAGTGCCGCTCGTCGGACTCGGCTACGTGATCTCGATCGACTGGCGTCTGGGATTGGTCGCGATTGCCACGCTCCCGATCTACATGATCGCCTACGCGACGATGACCAAGGACATGGCCGTCAAGATGAGCCGGATGAATGAGGGCATCGCGGCCATCAGCAACACCATCGTCGAGTTCGTCACCGGTATCGCAGTGGTCAAGACCTTCGGTCAGGACAAGCAGTCACACTCCCGGTACCGCGACGCCGCCAAGGCATTTGCACTCTCGTACGAGGGCTGGGTTCGCCCGATGCTCCGGACCGAGGCGCTGGCCTCGATTGCATTGAGCGCACCGGTAGTGCTGGTGGTCAACCTTGGCCTCGGCTCGTGGTTCGTCCACTCCGGATGGGTGTCACCCATCGATGTGCTGACCAGTTCTCTTGTCGCGATGGTGATTCCGGTGTCGGTGACGACCATCGGTTTCGGTATGCAGGCTCGCCGAGAGGCAGCCGCCGCTGCGGCGCGACTGATTGCGCTGTTCTCGACCGAGGCGCTGCCGGAAACCGATCATCCGAAAAGTCCCGCGGGGAATGAAGTTCGATTCTCCGGAGTTTCTTTCGCCTACGACGACGGCGCCGACGTTCTGACCGACATCGATCTGACGCTGCCGGAGGGCACGGTGACGGCGTTGGTCGGACCTTCGGGTTCGGGTAAGTCGACGCTGGCAACGCTGGTTCCGAGGTTCCACGACGTGCGTGCCGGATCCGTGGCCATCGGTGGTGCCGACGTCAGGGACGTGGCGACCGACGAGCTGTACCGCCACGTCGGATTCGTTCTGCAGGACGTGCAGCTGGTCGAAGCGACCGTGCTCGACAACATTCGGCTTGCCCGACCGCAGGCGACTTCGGCTGAGGTGAAGGCCGCTGCCGCAGCCGCGCAGATCGACAACCGAATCGAAGCGCTCCCGAGAGGCTACGACTCCGTGGTCGGGGTCGACGCCAGATTCTCGGGTGGTGAAGCCCAAAGGGTCTCCATTGCGCGTGCGATTCTCGCGGACACTCCTGTTCTCGTGCTCGACGAAGCAACCGCTTTCGCCGATCCGGAGTCCGAAGCCGATATCCAGGAGGCGTTGTCGCGCTTGACGGTGGGGCGCACCGTGCTGGTGATCGCGCACCGGTTGGTTTCGATCGTGAGCGCCGATCAGATCGTGGTTCTCGATGCCGGACGGATCGTGGAGAAGGGCACACACGATCAGCTTGTGGCGAGTGGTTCAACCTATGCCCGGATGTGGGCGAGTCACAGTCGGGCCGACTCGATTGAACACAGTCGGGCCGACTCGATTGAACACAGTCGGGCCGACTCGATTGAACACAGTCGGGCCGACAGCATCGCTGGTATGTCTGACGCAGCAGGAAAGGCCAACTCATGATTCGCGACCTCTTCCGGATACTCGGCCCGCAGAATCAGGGCCGTTATCGCGAGTTCCTGGTGTGGGCAGTGTTGTACGGCGTGATGCAAGGTTTGGCAGTGGCGCTACTGGTCCCGGCGGTGCAGGCACTGTTCGATCAGGACTGGGGCAGTTTCCTTCGGTGGCTCGCCGCAATGGCCGTGTGCGCCGTGATCAGTTCGATTGCGCATTACCTGCAGGCGATGAAGGGATTCGAGTCGGCCCTCACGCTGCTGAGGACTATGCATCTGCGCCTGGGAGATCATCTCGTCACTCTGCCGCTCGGCTGGTTCGGTGCCGGCCGACTCGGCCAGGTATCGCAGGTTGCCAGCAAGGGCACCATCTCGGTGATGGGGGCGGCTGCGCACCTCATGACACCGATCATCTCCGGAATCGCCAGCCCGGCAACCATTGTCGTGTGCATGTTGTTCTTCGACTGGCGGCTCGGGCTGGCACTGATGGTCAGCGTTCCGATTCTGTTCGCGGCAGCCAGATTTGCCTCGACGATGACTGCCAAGGCCGACGATCGGGCACATGCCGCAGCCGTCGAATCGAACAATCGAGTGCTCGAATACGCTCGTTGCCAACCGGTCCTGCGTGCTTTCGGACGCACACACGGGGTGTACGAACCGCTCGACGACGCGATCGAAGCGCAACACACTGCGGGTCGTTCACAACTGTGGTTCGTGGTGATCGGGTCCGTGGTCAACGGGATCGCCCTGCAATTCGTCTTCTCTGCCGTGATCATCCTGGGTGCATTCCTCGCGCTCGGCGGCGACATCGACCCTGTCACGTTGATCGCGCTACTCGGCCTGACCGCACGGTTCATCCAGCCGCTGGGTGAGATCGGCGAGTTCGGCGGTGCAATCAGAATGGCACGCAACGAAATCCGTCGGATGTCCGAGATCCTCGAAGTGGAACCACTGGTAGAACCCGATACCAGCGGGCAGCCGACGGGGGAGACAGCCGTGCAGTTCGACGCCGTCGACTTCGGCTACGCGGACGGTGGGCAGGTGCTGCGGGACATCTCCTTCGAGGTGCCGCGGAAGTCGCTGACGGCGTTGGTCGGTCCGTCAGGGTCTGGCAAAACCACCGTCACCCGGCTGATCTCGCGCTTCTACGACGTCGACTCGGGGGTGGTGCGTGTCGGCGGCGTCGATGTGCGGGACCTCACGAGTGCCGATCTGATGTCACAATTGTCCTTGGTTTTCCAGGACGTGTACCTCTTCGACGACACGTTGATCGCGAACATCCGCCTCGGTCGCCCCGAAGCCACGGACGATGACGTCTTCGACGTGGCTAGGATCGCGGGCGTCGCGGAAATCGTCGAGCGACTTCCGCGGGGTTGGGACACCCGCGTCGGTGAGGGCGGGACGGCACTGTCCGGTGGAGAGCGGCAGCGGGTCTCCATCGCGCGCGCACTCCTCAAACGCGCACCTATCGTTCTGCTCGACGAGGCGACGGCCGCGCTCGATCCCGAGAACGAGGCCCATGTACAGCGTGCGATGCAGGAACTCGCCAGTGAAAGCACACTGCTCGTGATCGCGCACAAGCTGTCGACTGTCGTGGCCGCAGACCAGATCATCGTGCTCGGTGACGACGGATCGATCGTCGAAGTGGGAACCCACGAAGTTCTGCTCGCAGCCGGTGGGAACTACGCCGCGTTCTGGAACCAGCGCCACCGTGCGTCGGGATGGCGGTTGGTAGCGGGCTGAGCAGGTGGCAGGCTGAGCAGAATGCAAACCGGAAAGAAGACGGGGCGGCCGCCGACGTTGTCGACAGTGGACATCGTCGAGGCCGCCCTGGCTGGTGATCTGAGTGAATTGACCATGCCGAGTGTGGCAAAACGTCTGGGCGTCAGCCATTCTGCACTTTATCGCTACTTCGCGGACCGTGAAGCGCTGCTGCGGGCTTGTGCGGATCACGTTGTGCGTCAGACTGTATGGCCGGACACGGATCGTCCGTGGCGTGAGTTTCTGACGGATTTGTGCGACGTTCTGTGGTCCTCGTTCGAGCGCTATCCAGGTCTAGCCCAGGTCGGTCTCGCAGTTCCGGGCACGCCACCGGCGATAATCGAGATCGTGGAGAAACTGGTCGGTTCGTTGACTGCGCAGGGTTTCACACCACATGACGCGGTCCTGGCCGTGGACTTCATCTCCGAGGTGACCATGACGCAGTTCGCAATGATGGCGGCGATGGACAAGACCGTGAGCTCCGCGGATTCGCGTTTTGCGCGCCAGGCGTATCAGGAGAGTTGGAATGCGTCGGAGTCGTTGGTCGAGGGGATCGGCGACGAATCGACGTGGCACGGGCGAGGTTGGTTGGACGAGAAGATCACGATCATGCTCGACGGCCTGGAAAAGCGTGTTATCGGCTGACATTTCTACTAGCTTTGAGAGTAATGCCCGTTTCGGCGTGATACAGGCTAATGTGCACACATAGGACGGGTGGTTGCTGCACCGGGAGGCGGGGATCATGGATCTCGAAGCGATTGTTCTCATCCAAAGACTCAAGTACCGATACGCACGCGCCTTGGACACCAAATCGTGGGTCGAATTTGCCGACACTCTGACCGTCGACGCCACCGCGATCTACGGAGAACAACTCAGTTTCGATTCCCGAGATTCGTTCGTCTCCTTCCTCGAGAACACCCTCGGATCACACGTCATCACTGAACATCAGTGCGGGCAACCCGAGATCGACGTCGACGGAGACACCGCAACCGGGATCTGGTGCCTCGCGGACACTGTGGTGATCCCCGAAGACGGCATGCTTCTTCGCGGATCGGCCTTCTATCACGACAGATACACCCGCTGCAGCGACGGTGAATGGCGAATCTCCCACACGAGCTACGAGCGGACCTGGGAATCGGTGGTGGCGCTCGCCGACATGCCGAGTTTCCGATTGACGTCCAACAAGTGGGCGCTGCTGCAGCAACCGTCGTTCGGCGACTCGGTAGTTCGCAACGTCTCCTGAGGCCGCCCGCGATTAGAGTCGGCTCATGGTTGATGCAGATTTTTCGCTGCCTGACGTACGGACGTGGATTCGCGGTATCCCCGCACTGACCGGAACTCCGCCGCCCGCGCCTGAACATTTTCCGGAAAAGCCGGGAGAGCTGTTCCTCGACTGGCTCCGTGCGGCCGTGGCCTTCGGCGTCGTCGAGCCACACGTGTGTGCGCTCGCGACCGTCGACAGTGACGGTATGCCCGATTCCCGCTTCCTCATCCTCAAGGACGTGACCGAGGGCGGGTTCTGGTTTTCTGGTTCAGCTGCTTCGCCGAAAGGCATTGAGCTGAAAGAAAATCCGCGAGCATCGCTCGCCTTCTACTGGCGTGAGACGGGCCAGCAGGTCCGGATTCGCGGGTTGGTTCGCGAGGGCGACGACGCACTTCGAAGGCGAGACTTCGTCGAACGCTCCGTCACTGCGAGGGCGGTGGCGACGGCAAGTAAGCAGAGCGAGGTGCTCGAAGACTTAGGGGCGTACGACACATCGGTGGCCGCTGCGGAAGCAAGAATCAGTGACGACCCGGGGTTCGTGTCGAAGGACTGGCGTGCGTGGTGCCTCGAGCCGGAGTCTGTCGAGTTCTGGCAGGCAGACTCCGGGCGTCGGCATCAGCGATGGTTGTACCGGCGCGGCTCGGACCGAGCATGGACACGAGCAGTGCTGTGGCCCTGAACAGCTGGGTCGAGCTCAGCTGGCGCTGATCTCCGGCGACACGAGGTTGACGACGATCGACTGTCCACCGAGCTTGGCGTGGATTTCGGGATGTTCGAACCCCGAGGACAACAGGTAGCTGCCGAGCATCGTGAGCAACTCGTCCAGATCCATCGTGGGATCGGAGGAATGCGTGCTCGAGGGTGAGGCCTGATTCGCGATGAGTTCGGTGTGGGTGAGTCGACCGGCCACTCGAACGGCGGCTACACCCATCGCGTCGCGCCGTACGACGGTGCGACTCCGAGTCTCGAGTGTCCTCGATGATTCGCGTGTTGAAGCTGGCACTGAAAGGTCCTCTCCGCTGCTGTGTGCGGCCGTGGTTCGGGTAGGAAGCGGAAACGTGAATGCATCCGATTGCTTGGGTGCGGTCGACAGAAAATCCGCTGTGGCGGTGGCACTGCTGGAACCGTTGCTCGTGGAAAGGTTGCTCGCAGAACCGTTACCCGTGGGAAGGTTGCTCGCAGAACCATTACTCGCGGAACTACTGGCTCTCGATCCGTTGCCGGAACCGTTGGGGCCCGTTATTCCGTGAGAATTCTTGTCTTCCATTGTTCGCTCCTGATGCCCGTAAACAGACCGCTGGTTTGCTTAATCGACGCAAACATACCAGGAGTCTGTTTACTGTTACACCCCTTGTGGAGTTCGGCGTTGAATGCGCAGCCACATCGCGAAGCCCCACAGAACGAAGAATGCATAGACCAGATAGAGGATCGCCGACGGGTAGTACCCTGCCCGGAATAGAAGGGGAACGCCGACAGCGTCGACGCCGATCCAGATGAGCCAGAACTCGGTCCAGCCGCGTGCCATCCCGTACGTCGCGAGGATCGAGCCGGTGAAGATCCAGGCCTCCGCCCACGCTCCGTACGAGCCGAGAAGGTCGAAGATCCAGGCGAAAGCGATTGTGCCGCTTGCCATGACGGCGATCATGGCGACTCGCTCGCGAGTTGTCGCCCAGTGGGGCAGGACTGCGCGACCGGAGTCAAGTGCCCCACGTCGCCACTGGGTCCACCCGTAGACGCTGACGGTGATGAACAACAACTGACGGCCGGCCTGGCCGTAGAGATTGAGCTCTTGCGGCGTGTGGAAAAGTGCGCCCATGAAGACCGTGAACAACAAGGCATTTCCGGCTATACCGACAGGCCACGCCCATACCGAGCGTCGCGCGCCCGCGATCGCGGAGCCTATTCCGAACGCGTTTCCGATGATCTCTCGCCAGAGAATCGTGGCGCTGCCGATGTGCAGTTCAGCGTCGAACAGCGCCTCGATCAGGCTCATCAGTCCGCAGCAGCGACGAGGGGTTCGAGCGTCAGATCCGGGAGTTCCTTCTGGATGTACTGCAGGCGCCACTTGTCACTGACAAGGGCGAGCAGGACACCGTCGGATCGGGTGAAGACCTCCACACCGCGCTGACGGTTCAGTTCGACCTCGGACGCGGCGTCGGTACGGCGGGCCAATGCGTAGCCGAGTGGTTCCATCTTGGCCTCGACGTTGAACTCGGCCTTCATGCGCGCTGCGACGACCTCGAACTGCATCGGGCCGACAGCCGCCATGACGGGGGAGGCGTCGCCGCGGATGTCGTTGCGGAGAATCTGGACGACGCCCTCGGAATCGAGTTGATCGACTGCACGGCGGAACTGCTTGTACTTGCCGGCGCTTTCGGCGCGCAGGATCGAGAAGTGTTCCGGCGCGAACGACGGGATCGGCGGGAACTCCACCTTCTTCTCGGTGTACAGCGTGTGGCCGGGTGCGAGTGCGGTGGCGTTGACGAGGCCGACGACGTCGCCGGGGAACGCGGATTCGACGGTGGAACGTTCACGGCCGAATACCGTCTGCGCGTACTTGGTCGTGAAGGGCTTGCCGGTTTGAGCGTGTGTGACAACCATGCCGCGCTCGAACACGCCGGAGACGATGCGCATGAACGCCAGACGGTCACGGTGCGCGGTGTCCATACCGGCCTGCACCTTGAAGACGACCGCACTGAACGGATCGGTGACCTCGCGCGGCTTGCCGCTGAGGTCTTCGCGGCCCCGCGGCGGCGGCGCCAATTCGACGAGAGTGTCGAGGATCTGGCGGACACCGAAGTTGAGCATCGCGGACGCGAAGATCACCGGGGACGTCTGACCGGCGAGGAACATCTCCTGATCGTGGTCCTGGCCGGTAGCGGAGAGCAGTTCACTCTCCTCGGCCGCGGTCTCCCACTCGGAGCCTTCCTTGGCGAGCGCCGCGTCGGCGTCCATGACCTCTTCGGGGGCGATCTTCGCGCCGCCTGCGGTACGGGTGAAGCGGACGTACTCGCGAGCCTCACCGCCTTCGCCGCGCCGCAACAGTCCTCGGAAGTCGCCGGCGATGCCGACGGGCCAGTACAGGGGAGTGGGCGTGAGGCCGATGCGTTCGCTGATCTCGTCGAGCAGTTCGAGAGGAGTCTGGCCGGGACGGTCCCACTTGTTGATGACCGTGATGACCGGAATGCCGCGGTGACGGCACACCTGGAACAACTTGAGCGTCTGCGGTTCGAGGCCCTTGGCAGCGTCGATGAGCATGACGGCTGCGTCGACGGCGGTCAGGACGCGGTACGTGTCCTCGGAGAAGTCGGAGTGACCGGGGGTGTCGACGAGGTTGATGACGTTGATCTGCTCGTCCGGGGTCTCGGACGAGTGGTAGTTGAACTGCAGTGCGGTGGAACTGACGGAAATGCCGCGGGCCTTCTCCATCTCCATCCAGTCCGAGACCGTCGACTTGCGGCCGGCCTTGCCGTGGACGGCACCTGCCTCGGAGATCTTCTTCGCGTGCAGTGCCAGCGCTTCGGTGAGTGTCGACTTACCGGCGTCAGGATGCGAGATGACGGCGAAGGTGCGGCGACGCTCCGCCTCGGCGGACAAGCCCTTGGTCGTCGTCGTGACCGCGACCGACCCGCTCTCGGTTGAATCGGGGCCTTCGGTGTCGGACTGGACAGTCGAGTCGGAAGGGACGGTCGAGTCGGACGGGGTAGTCAACGAAGAACCTCTCGAAGTGGGCGTCGGTGCCGGCGACGTGCCGGTGCGCGGACAGGTGGAGAGTGCGGCAGCACAACAGAGAAAGGATACTCGCAGACCACGAGGCAGTAGCCACTGCGGCGTAACACTCGGCGAACGATCGCTGATTATCAATGTATGTGTGTGTTCGAACACACAGCCATTTGTGTCCTGCGAAGAGTTGCACTGAATCGAAGAGTGACACTGACCGAGGAGTTGCGTTGAGCAAGTTCACCGAAGAGATGTACGCGACCGCCGCAGTCACCGACCGCGGCCTGGTGACGGGAGAGCCCGACAACGCTTTCCGTCAGACCTGGGGCGACATCCACCAGGAAGCTCGGCGCATGGCCGGCGGCCTGGCCGAGGTCGGCATCGATCGCGGCGTCGCGATCGGCATTCTCGCCGGACAGCCCGTCGACATCGCGCCTGCCTGCCAGGCGACGTGGATGCGCGGTGCGTCGGTGACGATGCTGCATCAGCCGACCCCCCGAACGGATCTGGGCGTCTGGGCTCAGGACACCGAGACGGTGATCGACATGATCTCCGCAAAAGCCGTCATTCTGGGGGCACCATTCGACGCGGCCAAGCCGCTCCTCGAAGAGCGTGGCATCACCGTCGTGACGGTGGACGAGCTTCGTGGCGGAACGTCGATCGATCCCGTGGAGACGGCTGAATCGGATATCGCACTCCAACAGTTGACGTCAGGTTCCACCGGTTCGCCCAAGGCCGTGCAGATCACGCACGAGAACTTCTACACAAATGCGTACGCGATGATCAACCGCATCAAGTTCTCCATCGAGGACGACGTGATGGTGAGCTGGCTTCCGCTCTTCCACGACATGGGCATGGTCGGCTTCCTGACGGTTCCGATGCAGGTGGGCGCCGAGGTCATCAGCATCACGCCGATGGATTTCCTGCGCACCCCGGTGCTGTGGGCGGAACTCATGGGCAAGTACGGCGGAACTGTCACCGCCGCACCGAACTTCGCGTACTCGCTCTTGGCTCGTCGACTCGCACAGGCAGAAGACGGGGCAGTCGACCTGTCCAGCGTCCGATACATGTGGAACGGCGCCGAGCCGGTGGATCCCGACACGATGGATGCCCTCGCCGAGGCCGGTGCGCGTTTCGGTTTGAACCCGACCGCGCTCGCTCCCGTGTACGGAATGGCGGAAACCACGCTCGCCGTGTCGATTCCGGATCCCGATCAAGGTCAGGTCCTCGACTACGTCGATCCCGACTTCCTCGAGTCGATGTCTCGGGCGGTGCCGTCCAATCGTCCCAACGCTCGTGCCCTCGCCACACTCGGAAAGATGGTGCCTGACCTCGAGGGACGCATCGTCGACCGCGACGGCCAGGTACTTCCGGCCCGCGGCGTCGGAATCATCGAGGTTCGCGGCAAGGCAGTGACCCCCGGTTACGTCACGGTGGAAGGTCACAAGCCGGCGCAGGACTCCGACGGTTGGCTCGATACCGGTGACGTCGGGTACTTCACCGAAGAAGGACTGGTCGTGGTGTGCGGGCGAGTCAAGGACGTCATCATCATGGGCGGCCGGAACGTGTACCCCACAGACATCGAACGGGCAGCCGGAAGCGTTGCCGGTGTGCGCCCGGGAAATGCCGTCGCAATCCGTCTCGATGCCGGCCAGAAGCGTGAGAGCTTTGCGGTCGCCGTCGAGACCAACGCTTTCGAAGATCCGGAAGAGGTCAAGCGCATCGAGCGCGAAGTGGTCCACGCCGTGGTTGCCGACGTCGGTGTCCGGCCTCGCGCCGTTGCGGTTCTGGGCCCCGGCAGTATTCCGAAGACGTCGTCGGGAAAGCTCCGCCGCGCCAATTCGGCTGCCCTGCTGGGTAACTGACTGTCAGTGCAAGCGGTTCTGTGCGGCTTCGAGCCCGAGTTCGAGCAGTAGCTCGACTGCATCCGCAGCTTCTTCGCACACGAGATCGAGTTCTTTTCGCTCCGTGGACGAGAACGGTTTGAGAACGTAGTCCGCCGGGTCCATGCGGCCCGGCGGGCGACCGATCCCGACGCGTGTGCGCAGGTAGTCCTTGGTGGTCAACGAACTCGAAATGGACCGCAGACCGTTGTGTCCGCCTTCGCCGCCGCCGAGTTTGAGTCTGATGGTCCCGAAATCGAGATCCAGTTCGTCGTGGACGACGATGATGTTCGCGGCATCGACCGAGAAGAATCGCGCGAGACCGGCGACCGCGCCACCCGAGAGATTCATGTACGAGCGTGGTTTTCCGAGAATCACGCGTCGGCCGGCGAGGCGACCTTCGACGATTTCGGCGCCACTCTTCTTGTGTACGTTGAACTTTCCGCCCATGCGCCCGGCAAGGGTGCCGGCGACCATGAAGCCGACGTTGTGCCGGGTCTTCTCGTACTGCGGGCCGGGATTACCCAGGCCGATGACGAGGGCGGTATCTGTGCTCAACGGACGCTACTTTCTGGCTTGATTTTCCTGCTACGCACGAACGGCGCGTCACTCCGAATCGGAATGACGCGCCGCGCGCAGTGAGTTCTGTTGGAACCGAGAGGATCAGGCCTCTTCTGCAGCCTCGTCGGCGGCGGGAGCTTCTGCGCCCTCTTCGAGGTCAGCCTCGGTCGGTGCAGCAACGACGTTGACGATCAGGGTGTCGGCGTCAGCCTGCAGGACGGAGCCGGCGGGCAGTTCGAGCTGGCTTGCCAGGATCTGGGTGCCGATTTCGAGGCCCTCGACCGAGACCTCGATCTGCTCGGGGATGTGGAGGGCGTCTGCCTCGATGGAGATGGTCGATGCATCCTGCGCGACCATGGTGCCTGCAGCAGCGTCACCGACGACTACGACGTGAACGTCGATGGTGACCTTCTCGCCCTTCTTGATGACGAGGAGGTCAGCGTGCTCGATGTAGCTGCGGATGGGGTGCACGACGACCGACTTGGTCAGTGCAACCTGCTCCGTGCCCTCGATGTCGAGGGTGAGGATGGCGTTGGTGCCCTGTGCGCGGAGGATGCGAGCGAAGTCGCGAGCCGGCACGTTGAGGTGGCGGGGATCTTCGCCGTGGCCGTACAGAACCGTGGGGACCTGGCCGTCGCGACGTGCGCGGCGAGCTGCGCCCTTGCCGAATTCGGTGCGGACGACGGCGACGAGGTTGTTTTCTTCAGACATGATGAAACGGCTCCTACAACTCACGGGGTTCGTGCTCGGTTTACTGACGTGTGGTTTTGCCTGCGGCAAGGCGGACAGGCGCGCACACGGCCAGGAGCGAAACGCTCGAGCTGAGCCGTAGCCGCGTCGATCACGGTAAACCTGCAACGTGTGGAACTGCTGCGATTCACCCTCGCCGAGACAACTTTGGATACGTTACCGGAGTTTGCTCCCCGCCGCTAATCGCAGGTGGTGGGGACCTGGCCGTGTGGACGTGGTTCGCGTCACATCGAAAGCGGTAGCCTGACGGAGTGACCACCGTGGGGAGCGCTCCCGAAGGCAGTCGGCTCGGTGCCGTCGTGCCGGGTACCGACCTGTCGCAGCATGCGCGCCTACTGAGCCGGGTGCACGACGCAGTTCTCTCGGGGCAGGAACCACCGGCGCAGCCGCGGACCGTCGTGGCGCGGTCGTGGTCGCGGGTGGCTGCGGGTGGGCTCGCGCCCGATCATTGCGGCGCGTCCGCTGTCGCCGATTTCTCCGAGTTGGAGTCGAGGCGTTCGCGTACCGCGCTGCGCAGCGTTCTGCCCGAACTGCGAACCACGCTCACCGAGGTCGCCGAGGACGCAGGCTTCATCGTGGTCGTTGCCGACGCTGACGGTGTCCTGCTCTGGCGCGAGGGGGCGAAGACCGTCAAACGTGCGGCGGACGCACTCGGGTTCGCCGAAGGCGCGCGCTGGTCGGAGCAGTCGGTGGGTACCAACGCGATCGGTACCGCGCTGATCGAAGATTCTGCGGTGCAACTCTTCTCGGCCGAGCACTATGCGCCGACGCATCACAATTGGTCATGTACCGGCTCGCCTGTGCACGACCCCCGGACAGGCGAGATCCTGGGCGTGGTGGACATCAGCGGGTCCGCAGCCTCGGTGCATCCCACCACTGTCGCGCTGGTTCGCACCGCGGTTCGCCTCGCGGAGGCGACGCTGTGGCGCGAGCATGCAGCTCAGCTCGATCGCCTGCGCTCGCGGGCGGCGCCATTGTTCGCGGCGGGCACGGGTCCGGCATTGGTGGTCGACGAGTTCGGCTGGGTGGCTGGCGCCAGCGGGATTGCCGCGCCTGACCGGGTGGCGGCACCCAGTGCGGGAAAGCCCGTCATCGTGCCAGGTCTTGGGATGTGTCTGCCTGAGCCGCTCGGTGACGGCTGGCTGTTGCGCACCGGCGTCGGCGGGCCGGTGATCGAGCTCGAGCTGTCCCTCGGTGCATCGCCGCAGGTGACGGTGCGTGGTGATGCAAACTGGACGCGCGCGCTTTCGCCGCGTCACGCTCAGATCTTGCGTGCGCTGGCAGCTGTGGGATCGGCTGGCGTGGATGCCGCAGGCCTGAGCGAAGTGCTCTTCGGTGATCGCGAGCATGTGGTGGCAGTGCGCGCCGAGGTGTCCAGATTGAGGAAACACCTCGGCGCGGTTCTGCAGACTCAGCCGTACCGCTTTGCCGACGGCGTGCGGGTTGTGGTGACCTAGCGCGCTGCGCTGATTCCGGCACGACGTCCGAAGAAGCTGCCGTCGCCGAGACTGGTTCCGCTGGCGTAACCACCTGCGCAGACACCGGACGTGCAGCGCCCCGCTGCGAACAGTCCGGGGATCGGCGCACCCGAGACGTGCAGAACCTCGGAATCGACGGTTGTCTTCAATCCTCCCAGCGTGAATCCGCCTGTGCGGCCACGTAGATCGATTGCCGCGAACGGGCCGACGATCGGCTTGACCCACTCGGACTTCTTGCCGAGCACCGGGTCGGACCCTTCAGCCGCGTGACGGTTGTAGAGGTCGACGGTCGATTGCAGCGATCCGGCGGGAAGCCCCATCTCGGCTTCGAGTTCCTCGACGGTTTCCGCCACCCAGGTCGGCTGCGCCCGCAACTGCGCACTGGACGATTCGGCATTCATGCCTTCCTCGTACGCAGCTTCGTCGATCACGAGGAATGCCTGGTTGTCCTGCTGGAACAGTGTTGCCTGTCCGATGCGGCCCGGGTAGGTGTCTTCGGGGATGTATCGCTGACCACGGCCGTTGACAAGAATGCCGCGCACCATCAACTGTGGGTCGCAGAAGAACGCGACCTCGGTGGCGTCCATGTGTGCGGTGTCGGCGCCCAGAGCCTGACCGATCTGGATTGCGCGGCCGTCGTGCGCTTCGATCGAGGCCGCCGGGTGGCCGAAGATACGCGGTGCGTTCGAGCGCACCATCTCGTTGTTGTACGCGAAACTGCCCATCGCAAGCACGACGCCTTTGCGGGCACGAATCGCGACGTCCTTGCCGTAGCGCTTGGCGACAACTCCCACGACCCGATCGCCGTCGACCACCAAAGTCTGGACACGCAGATCGTATTCTGCACGGACACCGAGCTTTTCGGCCGTCTCGACGAGTGGCTTCATCAGCATGTAGCCGCCGCCCTGCTCGCCGGTCTTCTTCTCGCTCATCTGCGGGACGTGTCCGCGGGGCGCGGGATCGACGAGCGCGTTGAACGGTGCGGCGTTTTCGCCGCCTGAGTACATGAGGCCGTCGTCGTACGGCGGTTCCCAGCCGGGCTGACCCCAGAACGATTCCTTGAACGGGACGCCGGCGTCGACGAGCCAGTTGTAGTGATCGACGCTGCCCTCGCAGTACGCGTCGATCTTCGTGTCGTCGGTTCCGGGGCCGAGCGCTGCCTTCATGAACGTCTTCATGTTCTCGACCGAGTCCTCGAACCCGCACGCCTTCTGCAACGGCGTTCCACCGCCCAGGTAGATGAATCCACCAGCCAGTGACGCGGCTCCGCCCCAACCGCCCGTCCGCTCCAGGACGAGCACCTCGGCGCCCGCACGCGCTGCTTCGATCGCAGCGGTGACGCCGGCGATGCCGTATCCCGCGACGACGACGTCGGCCTCGTAGTCCCAGGTGGTGATGTCTGCAGCGGAGATCGGTCTGACGGTCGAGTCGGCCATGCGAAGCGTCCTTTCGGAAGACGAAACTACTGATCGCCACACAGTTGCAGTTTCGACTTCCGCGGATCAGGTGTGGTCCCGGTCAACGGGAGGTTTGTAATCTCCTGACCGCGCTAAGGAATGCGTCCAGGTCCGCTTCGTCGACGAAGTAGTGCGGCGATGCGCGAACCACGGCGTCGAGCCCGCGTGCATCCATGTCGAGGAGCGTGGACCCGCGACCGCTGACGGTGACGGTGATGTTCTGTGCTGCAAGCTGATCCCGCACGAGGTGCTCGGAAATACCTTCGACGGTGAAGGAAACGATGCCGCTCAGCTGGGTCCCTCGATCGTGGACGTCGACTCCGGGAATCGATGCCAGCCCTTGCCGCAGCGCGACTGCTCTGGATTCGATCTGTGCCCACACCGTGTCGGTGCCGATCGAGAGCAGATAATCGGCGGCGACGCCAAGACCCAGGCGCGCAGCGACACTCGTCTCCCAGAGTTCGAATCGTGTTGCGTCCGGTGCAGGGACGAAGCTGTTCTCGCTCGTCCATTCCGCTCCGTGCAGATCCATCGCAGCAGGTTCGAGCGCGTCGACGAGTCCGGGGCGGACGTACAGGAATCCGGTTCCGCGTGGCCCGCGGAGCCACTTGCGGCCGGTGGCGCTGAGGGCGTCGATGCCGAGTTCGGTGACGTCGATGGGCAACTGGCCGAAGGACTGGCACGCGTCGAGCAGAACGAGAGAGCCATGGGCTCTGGCCAATTCGACGACCTCGCAAACGGGGTTGATCAGGCCGCCGTTGGTGGGGACGTGGACGACGGAGACGAGGCGAACCCGATCGTCGAGCATGTTCTCGAGTGCGTCGAGGTCGATGCGTCCGTACTGATCGCTCGGGATGATCTCGACGTGGGCGCCGGTCGAACGCGCCCGCCCCAGGGCGGCGATGGCGTTGCTCGCGTATTCGACTCCGCTGATGAGGATTCGATCACCAGGTCCGAGCGAAACCGAGGCGAAGAAGTCGTTCCACGCGCGGGTCGCGCTGTCCGTCAACGCGATATCGGTTGCCTGAGCGCCGATGACCCGGGCCAGCGAATGCGGAACAGCAGCCAGGGCGCCGCTCTGACGAGCAGCTGCGACGTATCCGCCGACGTCGGCTTCACGTCGCAGGTGCTCGATCATCGTGGTCAGCACCGGCTCGGGCGGGAGCGAGGATCCCGCGCTGTCGAGGAACACCTTGTCGAGGCATCCGGGAGTGTCGCGGCGGATCGTGTCGAGATCGAACATGGCACCTTCCGTTCATGTCGGTGTGGTTCAAACTACCTGTGAACGAAGCTGTCCCGATGGAGCGAAGGCTGGGCACGGTCGATGCCGTGGTGATCGGCCTCGGCGCGATGATCGGCGCCGGAGTCTTCGTAGTGTTCGCGCCCGCTGCCGCAGTAGCCGGTACCGGGTTGCTTGTGGGCCTGGCGATTGCAGCGTTCATCGCATTCTGCAACGCGACGTCGTCGGCGCAGCTTGCGGCCAGATACCCCACGTCAGGTGGGACCTACGTCTACGGACGTGAGCAGCTCGGACCCTGGTGGGGGTTTGCCGCAGGCTGGTCGTTCGTGATCGGGAAGACCGCGAGTTGCGCGGCAATGGCCCTGACTTTCGCGACGTATGTTGCGCCTACCGCCTGGCGTGTTCCCGTCGCGGTATTGGTGGTGGCGGCGCTGGTTGCAGTCAACTACCGCGGAGTGACGCGGACGGCGCACATGGCCAGGGTGATCGTCGCTGTGTCGGCGACAGCACTGTGCGTAGCGCTGCTGGTTGCCGTCGTCGGTCCTGGTGCAGTGCGCGAGCTCCCGGATCTCGCGTTCGGGTCGTGGTACGGAGTCCTGCAATCGGCGGGGCTGCTGTTCTTCGCCTTCGCCGGCTACGCCAGGATCGCGACGCTGGGGGAGGAAGTGCGCGATCCGCGCCGCACGATTCCGCGGGCGATCCTGATTGCTCTCACCGTCGCCGTCATCCTCTATGCACTGGTAGCAGTGGTGCTGTTGGTGACGTTGGGACCTGATCGGCTGGCGAACTCGGCACGGCCCTTGGCCGATGCAGTGGGCGCGACCGGGTGGAACTGGGCAGTTCCCGTAGTGGTGATCGGTGCCGCTGCGGCGTCGGCGGGGGCGCTGCTGGCTCTGATCGCGGGGGTGAGCCGTACGGCGATGGCGATGGCACGCGAGCGTGATCTGCCGGTTGCCCTGTCAGCCGTCCACCCACGGTTCGAGGTACCTCACCATGCGGAACTTGTGGTCGGTGCTGTCGTGATCGTTTTGGTGTCGACAACCGATCTTCGTGGGGTGATCGGCTTTTCGTCGTTCGGAGTGCTGCTCTACTACCTTGTCGCGAACGTGAGTGCGTACAGCCAGCGCGGGGTGGACCGGATGTATCCGAAGTGGCTGCAAGCGGTCGGCGCGGCTGGTTGTGTCGTTCTGGTGGTCACACTTCCGTGGATTGCGGTTGTTTTCGGGGTAGGTGTTGTTCTGGCCGGTTGTGGGTACCGGTGGATACGACTGAAGAAATTCAACGACACGTAACACCACAAAGGGTGCATCTCGGACGTTGGCGTTCTATCGTCGGTAGCGACCGCGAAGACCGCCCGAAGGGGAAGTCGAATGGTGACAACAGCGTTGACAGCAGCACAGACCACGCAGGTGGATTCGCGTCCTGCGGCCGAGGCATACGTCGGTGGTGTGTGCTTCAAACAGGGGCCACCCCGCTTGGTAGGAGCTGAGCTCGAGTGGCTGACCAGCCACGTTCCCGGTGGAGAGAGGCCGTCAGCCGCGACTCTGGCAAGGGCACTCGGGCGACATGCACCCACCAGTATCGACCCGGATTCACCGGCGGCACCGCTTCCGCGTGGCAGCCTCGTCACCGTAGAACCTGGCGGACAAATAGAACTCTCCTCAGCGCCGCGCACGTCCGCTCGCGAACTGTGTGACTGCCTCGACGACGACCGTCGTACTCTCGAAACACTCCTCGCGCCGTACTCCATCGAAATCAGTTCGGCGGCGGCCGACGTCGCCCGCCCACCTTCCCGGATTCTCCGGCTGCCGCGTTATTGCGCAATGGAATCCCGCTTCGCCGGGATAGGACCGTACGGCACCTTGATGATGTGCAATACCGCGGCAGTACAGATCAGTGTCGATGCCGGCGGCAGCCCGGAGTCCATCGCCCAGCGTTGGCGGCTCCTCGGGGACATGGGCCCGGCTCTCATCGCAGCGTTTGCGTGTTCTCCACGCTTGCAAGGGGTTCCGAAGGGAGATTGGGCGTCCCAACGCATGCGGACGTGGCTCGAACTCGATTCATGGCGAACTGTCGCAGTCCCGGAAGTGCAGGACTATGCCGGCTGGGCGCTCGATGTTCCGCTGATGTGTGTGCGAAACGAGGGTGACGATTGGACGGCTCCGCGGGGTGCCACTTTCGGAGACTGGATAGACGGCGCTGTGGATGCCGAGATCGGACGCCGACCCGTCTGGGCAGACTTGGACTATCACCTGTCCACGCTGTTCCCGCCGGTTCGCGCCGTCGGCCATCTGGAGGTTCGCTACATCGATGCGCAGCCGGGAGATCTGTGGCGAGTACCGGTAGCAGCGATCGATGCGTTGCTGTCCGGGCCTGCCGTGATGCGGGAGGCCAGTGATGCTGCAGCATCGACGGCCGGGCGGTGGCGGGACGCGGCGGAGTACGGATTGGACGATGTCGAACTGCGTTCGGCTGCAACCTCTCTGATGTCGCTTGCCGCGTCGTACGCGCCGGAGCCGCAGTTCGTTCGTCTTCTCGATGCCGCAGCCGAACGGTGTTGTCGCGCAATAGTGCCCGGTGAGAGCGACACATGACGGGGGAGATCACCAAGGAAGCGGTCGAGGCCGTACTTCTGCGAGCGCGTGAGCGGTCGACGCTACTCACCGACTGCGTCGACGATACCGAATTGATCGCTCAGCATTCCCCGTTGATGAGTCCACTCGTGTGGGACCTGGCGCACATCGGTAATCAGGAGGAACTCTGGTTGGTTCGCGATGTCGGTGGCCGCGATCCGGTGCGTAGCGACATAGACGAGCTGTACGACGCTTTCAAGCATTCGAGATCGTCGAGACCCACACTTCCCCTGCTCAACCCGGCCGAGGCGCGCGAATACGTACGTACGGTCCGTGGGAAGGTCTGGGATGTGCTCGAAGCCAGCACGTTCGGTCGTACAGAACTCGACGTGGACGGTTTTGCCTTCGGGATGATCGCGCAGCACGAGCAGCAACACGCCGAAACCATGCTCGCGACACACCAATTGCGTTCGGGACCCACGGCACTCGTTGCGACACCCGCTCCGCAAGCGGCCCGCATGCCGGAACTCGACGAGGTCACGATTCCCGCCGGCCCCTTCGTCATGGGGACCGACGACGAACCGTGGGCACTCGACAACGAGCGCACTGCGCATCAGGTCTATCTCACCGACTTCGCGATCGACAGATTCCCGGTCACCAACGGGCAGTTCGTCGAATTCATCGAGGACGGCGGGTATTCCCGACCGGAACTGTGGTCTCGCGACGGTTGGCGGCATCGCGTCGACGCGAAACTTCGTGCACCCCTGTTCTGGGAACACGACAGTTCGGGTTGGTGGCACGAGACTTTCGGCGTCGAGGCTCCGGTTCCGCCGGACAAGCCGGTCGTGCATGTGAGTTACTACGAGGCCGAGGCCTACGCCGGCTGGGCAGGCAAACGGCTTCCCACCGAGGCGGAATGGGAAAAGGCCGCGCGCTGGGATCCGGAATCCGGAAGATCACGACGGTTCCCCTGGGGGGACGTCTCCGCAGACGAGAATCTCGCCAATCTCGGTCAACGCCATCTCGGCCCCGCCGGCGTCGGCTCGTACCCAGCAGGGGCGTCAGCAGCGGGTGTCGAGCAGTTGATCGGCGACGTATGGGAGTGGACGTCTTCGGGTTTCCATCCGTATCCGGGTTTCCGGGCTTTCCCGTATCGGGAGTACTCGGAGGTATTCTTCGGCGGCGACTACAAGGTGTTGCGAGGGGGATCGTTCGGGACCGACAGTGTTGCCTGTCGTGGGACGTTCCGTAACTGGGACCATCCGATCAGGCGCCAGATCTTCTCGGGTTTTCGTTGCGCCAGAACGATTTCGGGTAGACCCTGACATGTGTCGGCACCTCGGGTATCTCGGGCCGCCACGTTCGGTTCGTGAACTCATCCACGACGGCGAGAACTCACTGATGCGACAGTCGTGGGCACCTCGCGAGATGCGTGGCGGCGGGACCATCAATGCCGACGGATTCGGTGCGGTGTGGTGGAACGGTGGAAGGCAGGGACGGTACCGCAGTATCTCGCCGATCTGGTCGGACCCGACAGTCGACGAGACGTTGTCCCACATAGGTTCCGGAGCCGTCCTCGCCGCCGTGCGTTCCGCGACGGAGGGGATGGCCGTCGAGATCGGTGCCTGCGCACCGTTCGTCGACGGAACCTACGCCTTCAGTCACAACGGAGCCGTATCCGGTTGGCCTGGATCACTTGCCGACTTGGCGGCAGAAGTTCCGGCCGTCGAACTGCTGAAGATGCCCGCCCCGACGGATGCTGCCTTGTTGTGGACAGTGCTTCGGCATCGGTTGAAGTCGAAGCCCGCGGAGGTCGCCGTGACGAGCCTCGTTCACGATGTGGCTGCGGCGGCGCCGGATTCACGATTGAACCTCCTGTTCGGCGACGGGCAGGAACTGTGGGCCACGGCGTGGGGCCACACGTTGTACACGCGGGTCGACGAGTCGCGGGCCCTGATCGTTTCCGAACCGTTCGATCGATCCCCGGACTGGGAGCAGGTGCCGGACCGGCACATCGTCTGCGCGCGTCCCGGCCATGTGATCATCACCCCGATCCCGATGGGAGAAAAATGAAAACCCCTACGCTCGAGGTTTATCTGACACCGGCCGAATCGGTCGACGCACTGCGAGCCGAGGCCAGGGAGGGGCTCAGCGCAACGCCGAAGTGGCTCTCGCCCAAATGGTTCTACGACGCGCGTGGAAGTGAACTGTTCGAGGAGATCACGGCCTTACCCGAGTATTACCCCACCCGTACCGAACGCGGCCTGCTCACGCAGTACGCCGACGAGATCGCGGCGTTGACCGAACCCGAGATCCTGATCGAACTGGGTTCAGGTTCCTCGGAGAAGACGCGGTTACTCCTCGACGCGATGACGGCTCGCGGAACTCTGCGAACGTATGTACCGCAGGATGTTTCGGTGACGGCCCTCGAAGGCGCGGCGCAGCAAGTCGGCGCCGAGTTTCCCGGAATCGACGTGCTCGGAGTGGTCAGCGACTTCACCGGTTCGCTGCATCATCTGCCCGGTGGTGGACGGCGCGCGGTCGCTTTTCTCGGCGGAACTCTCGGTAATCTCGTTCCCGCAGAACGAGCCGAGTTCCTCTCGGGGATCGCAGCGGTGCTCGCTCCGGGGGAGAACCTGATCCTGGGTGTGGGATTGGTGATCGATCCGGCGGTTCTCGTGCCCGCCTACGACGACGCTGCCGGCGTGACTGCCCAGTTCAACCTCAACGTTCTCGCGGTCCTGAACAAGCAACTGGGAGCGAACTTTCCCTTGGAAGACTTCCGTCACGTCGCGCTCTGGGATGCCGAGAACCAGTGGATCGAAATGCGGTTGGAAGCACTTCGTGAACTCTCGGTGCATATCGACGACCTGGATCTGGAGATCACCTTCGCAGCGGGCGAGCAGCTGCGCACCGAGATCTCGGCGAAGTTCACCGAGGACGGGATTGCCGCGGAGCTCGCATCCGCGGGCTTCGGGGTGCGGAAGGTGTGGACGGATCAGGATCAGCGCTTCGCGTTGTTGTGCGCGCAGCGGGCGTGAGCGTTCACTAATCGACTCGAAACGCGGGTTTCCGCGTCTGGGAACGACTTCTGTGCGCTCGGTTCCGGCAGCGCAGACCGATTTGTCTGTTTATAGTGAGGCGCAGAACGGTTTCCGACCCGAGGAGAACGCGTGCGTCATCCGAAGCTCGCCGCATTGACCGTGGCCCTGACTGCAGTACTGGTGATGCCGGTAACGCAGAGCGTGGCTCAACCCTTCCCCTTCGACCCCGGCAGTTTCGGCAACGGCAGTACCGGATCGCTGGGCGGTGACGACCCGGACATCCCCATCGAGAACACCCTCCCGCAGCTGTCGGTCACCACACTCGTCGACGGACTCGATCACCCCTGGGACGTCGTGGCAGCCCCGGACGGCGCGATCCTGACGGGACAACGGTCCGGCGGATTCTTCGTTCGCCGAGGCGACAACACGACAGGTCCAGTCTCTGCTGACCTTTCGGATCTCTACGCTCAGTCCGAAACCGGGCTCATGGGCATCGCGCTTGCCCGTGACTTCGCTCAGTCGCGCACCCTCTACACCTGCCAGGGATTCAGTGCTGGGGGAGTCACGGACGTTCGAGTGATCTCGTGGACCGTCGACGCCGGATGGACCGCCCTCACGCGGACCGGAACCGTATTGCCAGGGATCCCGGTCTCGTCCGGGCGTCACGGGGGTTGCCGAATTCTTGCGGCCCAGGACGGGACGCTGTTCGTCGGGACGGGTGACACCGCGACGCCGAGCGTCCCGCAGGATCCGAATTCGCTGGGCGGCAAGGTCTTGCACATCAACGCCGACGGATCTCCAGCAGCGGGGAATCCGAATGCAGGCAGTCCCGTCTACACGCTCGGTCACCGCAACGTCCAAGGCTTGGCCGTGCAACCTGGAACCGGTCGGGTCTACTCGGTTGAACAGGGCACAAGCGTCGACGACGAAGTCAACCTGCTTACCTCCGGCGGAAATTACGGCTACCGCCCGGATCGGCTTCCCGGAACGTACGACGAATCCGTGCCGATGACCGATCCCGTGCGAGTGCCGGGAGCAATTGCGGCGGTGTGGCGTTCGGGTAGCTCCACGTTGGCTACCGCCAGCGCTGCCTTCACGGGCGGAGCGGCGTGGGGCGCCTGGGACGGTGCACTCGTAATGGGTGGTCTCAAGAGCAAGGAACTGATCTTCCTCCGCCTCAGTGCCGACGGACGCTCGGTCGACGCGCAGACCTTCGGATTGGTGAACCAGTTCGGGCGCTTGCGCTCGGTGACTCCGACGCCGGACGGCTCGCTCCTGGTGACCACCGACAACGGAGCAGGCGACAAGGTGCTGCGGGTGACGCCAACGCCCTGATCTTCAATACCAGGCGATGACCCGGCACGGACCACCCGAACCACCCGCATGCGTCGGCGCTCCCACCATCACCGTGGCGCCGACGGCCGGAAGTGCGGACAGGTTCGCGAGGGCTTCGACTGCGTACTTTCCTGAGCCCAAAGCGCTTCGGTGAGCCCCGTGGGTGGTGCTTCGGCCCGCGTCGATGCTGAGGGTGTCCGAACCCACGGCCACTATGTCGCGCTCGCGGACGAGGAAGTCGATCGCTTCGGGGGCGAATCCCGGAGTGTGTTGCACGCCGTGTACATCTCGATTCGTGAAGGCTCCGCCGGCACCGGCCCGGGTATCCCAACCCGAGTTCATCGCAACCAGGCTGCGAGGAGAGATCGTCCCGTGGACGGCTTCCCAATCGAGGATGTCCTGATGGGTGAGCAACGCGTCAGGGTCGACGGCGGCTCGGGCGCTGATATCGACGACCGCAATCGGTACGACGAGGTCGGCGACCGGAATCTTCTCGACGGTGATTCCGTCCGCACTGGCGTGCGCGGGCGCGTCGATGTGCGTACCGGTGTGTTCCTCGAGGCGGAGTTCGTTGAGGTAGAAGTTTCCGCCGAAACCAGAGGACCCGAGCGAGCCCATGGACCCGCCGGCGTCGGCGATCTTCGCCAGGTTCCTCATCTCGAACGAGCGCGCGCCCGGCCACACCGGGAAATCCGGCGTCAGTACATGGGTCAGATCGACGATGGTCCGACCCGATGGCGCTGCCGACGCAGTGGGCTGCACCGCGCCGGCCACGACGGTCGCACCGAGCGCAGTAGTGCCGAGCGCCGCGAACATCGATCGTCGGCTGACTTTCCTGCCCTCTCGTCCGATCGATTCGTAGACCTCCGACAACACCTTCGGTGAGCACATCAGAAACTCCAGATCACTGGGATCAACACCGTCGCAACTACCAGGAACCACAACAACATCGGGAGTCCGAGCTTCCAGTAGTCGCCGAACTTGTATCCGCCAGGTCCCATCACCATCATGTTCGCGGGAGTGGCGACGGGCGTCAGGAAGGAGGCTGCGGCAGCGACAGTCACCGTCATCAGAAGGGGCAGCACCGAGATATCGAGTTCGCCGGCGACCGAGATGGCGATCGGCGTGATGATCAGCGCGGTCGCGGTGTTGCTGATCAGCTGACCCAGCGTCGCCGTCACGACGAAGAGTCCGGCGACGACGACATACGGGCTTGCACCACCGACGACGTCGACGAAGGCATGAGCGAGTTTCTCGGCTGCGCCGGTCTGCTGGATCGCGGTCGAGAGCGGGATCATTCCGCCGACGAGAATCAACGTGGTCCACGAGATGGACCGATGCGCTTGCTCCACGCTGATCACTCGTAACAAAACCATCGCACACGCCGCGAGGAGTCCGGCTATCGCCGACGGCACCAATCCGAAGGTCAGCAACACGACCATCGCCGCTACGACGACGAGGGCGATGACCGCGCGAGTTCCCAACGGCGCTGCCTGCTTACGGATCTGACCAGGTGCGTCGACCACGAGGACATTCGGATCGACCGCGGTGTGGGTGTCGAGATCGTCCCAGCTGCCTTGCAGGAGGAGCGTGTCACCTGCCGCCAACTTGACGCCCTTCGGGCCGCAGTCCTCACCGGCACGCTGGACCGCGAGGATCACCAGATCGCCACTGTCGGTCACCATGCCGGGAAAGGCCCTGTCGCCGATCATTTCCGAGCGCGGCGGGATTATCACTTCGACCACACCGTCGTGCTTGGTGATCAAGGGCTCTGCGGACGGCGCATCCTTGCCCATCAACTGATACTGCTTCGCGAGGGTCTTGGCGTGCCGGCTCAGGTCAGGCGACATCGACGTCCCCGCACGATGGGGGAGGACGTGAGGACCGAGAAGTACGGCGATCGCGATCGTTCCCAAAACGAGCGGCGCACCGACCAAGGTGAAACTGAAGAACCCGAAAGCACCGGCCCCGGATTCCTCGGCGGCTTCGGAAACGATGATGTTGACCGGTGTTCCGGTCAAGGTGAGCATCGAACCGGCATGGGCGGCAAATGCCAACGGCAGAAGCAGTTGTGACGTCGACTTACCGAGACGCACTGCCAAGACGACCACCATCGGCACCAGCGCGGCTACGGCTCCGTTGACGCTGATCAATGCGGTCAACGCGGCAACCAGCAACATGATCGCACTCAAGAGGCGGACACGGGATTCGCCGACTTTCGCCAGTAGTTTCTCGCCCGCCCACGTGGTGACACCGGTGGCGTCGAGGGCTTCGCTGACGACGAAGAGCGCGGCGATGAACACCACCGTGGGATCGCCGAATCCGGCAAGCGCCTGCTCCATCGTGATGACACCGGTGGCGTAGAGCGCCAGGGCAGTGCCGATCGCGATGATGCCGACCGGGATTCGGCCGATCACGAACAGCGCCACGACCAGTGCAAGCACGACAAAGGTGATGGTGATGTCATTCACGATTCGTAAAGGTACCTGCTCATACAGAACGGCCCCGTCTCGCAAGGGAGACGGGGCCGTGGGACGGACGCGAAGGAATTAGTTGGAGGCGGCGATGCGAGCCTTCTCGAGAGCGGCCAGCGTGCGAAGAACCGTGGCCTTCTGCTTGTTGAGATCGCTCAGTCGCGCGCGCGCCGGCAACCCTTGTGCGAGTTCGGCGACCTTGATCTGCTCGTCGATCGAACCGAGCTGATCGAGAAGCCCTAGGACGCGAGCCTGGAGCGTGTCGATGTCCACGGTGTCCGTCTTGACCGGAGCGGCAACGCGCGTCGCTGTGCCCGTGCTGGCGGGGCGGGAAGCCCGTGCGGGTGACGTGTCGGCGACAACCGTTGCGGCACGGGGCCGAATTGCCTTGCGAACGGCGGCCGCATCGGGAAGGACGTCCATGCGGATCTCGTTCAGAACTCGGCGAGCCTCGCGAGCGTTGACGCGGTACTCGCGTTCTTCGTCGTCGTCGGACTGCAGCGTGCCGCCGAGCGGGCGCAGACCGTACATACCGAGGAAGCGCTTCGCGTCGTCGATGATGCCTTCGTTTTCACGACATTTTCCACAGCGGGGTTCGTTGCGGAACATGTCCACGGAGTTGTCGTCTCCGCACCAGACACAAGATCCTGGGCGCCACCGCCGGATCGTCGGAACTGATGAATTCAGGGAATGAGATTCGGGCCGGGATTCCAGGGTTTGCGCGTCGATCACGACGAGCCACACTAGGCGAAGATTGCGGCGCGGTGAACACCGCCCCAACATCGACCTGGGTTTCTGGTCGTGGGCGTGATCAAGATCATGCTGAATGCCGTATTCGGTGGTATTCGTGTGTCCCACAGGTGGTTTCATGATGACCGGGTGGTCTGTTTCTGTGGTGTTCACGAAGACGACGACGGGCGCGTACCAGTGACCGTGAAGTCACAGGTACGCGCCCGTAGAGCAGCGTGAGACTAGGCGCTGCCGTTGAACAGCGAAGTCACAGAACCGTTCTCGAAAACTTCCTTGATGGTGCGAGCCAGCAGCGGTGCGATGGACAGCACCGTCAGCGTCGGGAACTTCTTCGACTCGTCGATCGGAAGTGTATTGGTGACAACAACTTCCTTTGCGCCACACGTCGACRGACGCTCGGCAGCAGGGTCGGAGAGGACGCCGTGGGTTGCAGCGATGACGACGTCACCCGCTCCGGCCTCCTTGAGTACCTTGACCGCGCCGGYGATGGTTCCGCCGGTGTCGATCATGTCGTCGATCAGGATGCAGGTGCGACCTTCGACATCACCGACGACGCGGTTGGACTTGACCTGGTTGGGTACCAAGGGATCGCGCGTCTTGTGAATGAACGCCAGCGGCGCTCCGCCGAGCGAGTCGGCCCATTTCTCGGCGACGCGAACGCGGCCCGAGTCGGGGGAGACCACCGTGATGTTCTCGAGGTTGTAGCCCGCGCGAATATGGTTGGCCAACTGGCTGTGTGCGTGCATGTGATCGACGGGGCCGTCGAAAAAGCCCTGGATCTGATCGGTATGCAGGTCGACCGTGATGATGCGATCGGCGCCGGCAGTCTTGAGCAGGTCAGCGATCAGGCGAGCGGAGATCGGCTCGCGTCCGCGGTGCTTCTTGTCCTGGCGGGCGTACGGGTAGAACGGAAGAACGGCAGTGATGCGCTTTGCCGATCCACGCTTGAGAGCGTCGATCATGATGAGCTGCTCCATCACCCACGTGTTCAGCGGTGCCGGATGACTCTGCAGGACGAACGCGTCGGAGCCGCGAACCGACTCTTCGAATCGAACGAAGATCTCACCGTTCGCGAAGTCGCGCGCGGTCTGCGGGGTGACGCGGATGTCGAGTTCCTTCGCCACCTGCTCCGCCAACTCGGGATGTGCGCGACCCGAGAACAACATCAGGTTCTTCTGGTTGTCGATCCAATTCGCAGTCACTGGTTCATGCCATCCTTTTGTACTTGCCGGTCGATCTGGTGGTGATCTGTGCTGTCAGGTAGTGCAGGGCTGTCAGGTTGTTGCAGGGCTGTCAGGTTGTTGCAGGGCCGTCAGGTTGTGCTGCTGCTGCAGCATCGGCCGCGGGCGTGCCGGGACGATTCTTCTGGACCCAGCCCTCGATGTTGCGCTGCAAACCACCGGAGACGGCAAGCGCCCCTGGCGGTACGTCGTTTCGCAGGACGGTTCCGGCCCCGGTATATGCGCCGTCACCAACGGTGAGCGGGGCGACGAACATCGTGTCGGAACCGGTTCGCACATGCGACCCCACCACAGTACGGCTCTTGTTCACGCCGTCGTAATTGACGAAGACGCTCGAAGCCCCGATGTTGCTGTGATGGCCGATGGTGGCGTCGCCGACGTAGGTAAGATGCGGAATCTTCGAATGCTCGCCGATGTCCGCGTTCTTCGTTTCCACGTATGCGCCGATCTTCCCGTGGTCACCGAGGCGTGTAGCCGGCCGCAGGTAGGCGAAAGGACCGACGGTCGCGTCGGCTCCGATCACGGAGTCGGTCCCGTGCGAGCGGACGACTTGCGCGCGCTCCCCGACGCTCACGTTGTCCAAGGTGGTGTCGGGGCCGATCACGGCGTCCTCGCCCACCGACGTTGTGCCGGTCAACTGAACTCCGGGTAGGAGCGTCACGTCCTGTGCGATGTGCACGCCGCAATCGATCCACGTGCTCGCCGGATCGACGACGGTGACGCCGGCACGCATCCACGTCTCGAGGATCCGACGGTTCATCTCGCGGGCGAGCGTCGAGAGCTGCACGCGGTCGTTGGCGCCCGCGACGAGAACCGAATCCGCGATGTGCTGCGCGCGAACACGCTTACCCGCGCGACGGGCGATCATGATCACATCAGTGAGATAGAACTCGTGCTGTGCGTTGTTGGAGTCGAGAGACGCCAGCGCATCGCGCAGAGTCTCGAAGTCGAAGGCGTAGACACCTGAATTGACCTCGGTGATCGAGCGCTGCGAATCGGTGGCTTCCTTCTCTTCGACGATGGCGTTGACTTCGCCGTCCGTCGTACGAAGGATCCGTCCGTAGCCGGTGGGGTCGAGGGCCGTCGACGTCAACACCGTGACCGCAGCCGCAGGGGCGGCAGTGTGCTGAGCGAGGAGGTCTGCGATGGTCTTGCCGTCGAGCAGCGGCACGTCGGCGGCCGTCACGAGTACGGTTCCGGCGAAGTCGGCCGGCAGACCTTCGAGTCCGCAACTGACGGCGTGCCCGGTGCCCTTCTGCTCGTCCTGAACGGCGACGGTGACGGGCCGGCCCAGTTCACCCGCGACTGCGTTGACTGCTTCGGTGACACGCTCACGATCGTGACCGACGACGGTAACCAGGTGCGTGGGGTTCAGTGAGGTTGCCGCGTGAAGCGAATGTGCCAGCATGCTGCGTCCGGCAAGAGTGTGGAGGACCTTGGGAGTCTTCGACTTCATTCGTGTACCGGCACCCGCTGCGAGAACGATCACGGCGGTCTGCACTGGTTTGAGCTCCCTCTGTCGATCAAACTGTCGATCAAGCTGTCGATCAAGACACGCATTTCCGCTCGGAAAATGCATGTTGTTCACCAGCTCCGCCGCCAGGACTCGAACCTGAACTATCTGAACCAAAATCAGAGGTGCTGCCATTACACCACGGCGGATTGCCACGCATTGCCGAGCCTTGCGGCCGAACGCGCGCAAGAATAATCGCATGCCGACCCGCCGTAGGTCGAACCGCTCCTCTGATTGGGTCCCCGAAGTCCCGATAGGCTGAGCGTCCACAGCAGTAATTTGTGTGTCGGCGAGAGGAAGACAATGGCGGCGGTGTCCGGTTCGGGTGGCGGGGATCCAGTTCCCGAACGAGTGACACGGATCCGGATGACCGGTACCCAACGTCGGCAACAACTGATCGAGATCGGGCGGGCATTGTTCGCCGAACGGGGATACGAAGCGACCTCGATCGAGGAGATCGCCCAGCGAGCAAACGTGTCCAAGCCGGTCGTGTACGAGCACTTCGGCGGCAAGGAGGGGCTGTACGCCGTAGTAGTGGACCGGGAGATGTCGCGACTCCTCGAGATGATCACGTCGTCGCTCTCGCAAAATCGCTCGAGAGTTCGAGTCGAGCGGGTTGCGTTGGCTTTGCTCACCTACGTGGAAGAGCACACTGACGGATTTCGGATACTCGTGCGCGATTCGTCCGTCGTCGCGCCCAGTGGGACGTATTCGAGCTTGCTCAACGATGCGATCAGTCAGGTGGGCTACCTGCTTGCGGGGGACTTCTCCAGACGCGGTTTCGACCCCGGACTAGCAACGATGTACGCACAGGCGCTTGTCGGCATGGTGTCCACTACGGCTACTTGGTGGCTCGACGAACGGACTCCGTCGAAGGAAGTTGTCGCCGCTCACCTTGTGAATTTGTGTTGGAATGGGCTGACGAATCTGGAAGCCGACCCACAATTGGAGGGTTAACCAGGCGCGCCTGCCGCGCAGAGATGGATCGCGGTCTAAGCTGTGTTCGCTGTATCACGATCGTTTGATGGGCAAATGTCTCATTTGTTTGCAGGGTGGGTTGAATGCCGAACCGTGCCTTCCATTTTGACGCTGTGAACGGGTAAGACCAAGGATTCGTTCGATGTGTGGTGATTGGAGGCCGGATCGATGGTGAGGCAAGAACGGGCAGAAGCCACCCGTGATTCGGTGCTGCGCGGAGCAGCGGGTGTGTTCTTGCGCCTGGGTTATGCCAATGCCAGCTTGAGCGAGATCATCGCTGAGTCGCAGGTGACCAAAGGCGCGCTGTACTTCCATTTCGGGTCCAAGGAAGAACTCGCGCGGGCGGTGATCGACGAGGGTTCGGCGCGTTTCGACGCAAAATGTGAGCTCTGGTTGGACCGTCGCACTCCCGCACTCGAGTCGCTGATCGGTATTTCGTCGGTCATCGTCGACATCGGTGCGCATGACGCCATGGTTAGAGCAACGTTCCGCTTGTTGGTCGAGATCGGGGACTATCGGGGCTCCGGGCCGGCGACTCTGGACGTGTGGCTCGATATTTACCGTGAACTTGCCAGCCGTGCGGCAGACGAAGGTGATCTGCGTTCGGACGCGGATTCTGCTGACATTGCTCGTTTCCTGTTGGAAGTGGCGTCCGGAGTTCGGCTGATGGCAGCCGCGACCGGGACCGTTCGTGAGCTTTCGGACTCCATGAAGGCATCGTGGAACCTGATACTTCCGATCGTGGTCCCGGAATCGAAAGTGGAGTACTTCAGGCAATTCGCGGCCCGCCGCCTTGCCAGCGATCACTGAAATCACTGACTCTCCGCACTGCTCCTTTGGCCAGTTTGCTGCAAATGTCCTGGTAGCGACATTGTTCTCTTTGTTCTGCATTCGAAACAAACTAAGAGTATGTTTATAGTGTTGATGGGAATCTGGAAGTCTGATCTTGCCCATCATCTTCGGATTGCGGTATGTTCTACCGGTAGCTGAAGAATTGCTGAGAATGAAGGTTTGTCAGGGCAGGGTGACGGCGTCGGCGCACCGGGCAGCATAGGGGGCTGCCCGGCGTGTACGACCCCAGATGGGGAGTCAACAGATGGGTGACACTGCGCCGACGCCGATGCTCGATATCGGCCCGCGGATCGGCTGTGACGTAGTGAACGTCGTGGATGTCACTCGAAGTATCGAACTCTTCGGGCGGAGGTATCTCGATCGGACCTTCACCCCGCACGAATTGCAGACGTGCGCCGGGCCGGCACGGGATCAACGATTGGCTGCACGCTTCGCCGCCAAAGAGGCTGTTGTGAAGGTACTGCGGCCCGGTGATGTCCCCGTTCCGTGGAATTCCATCGAAATCACTCGGGCCGAGTGGGGTGGCTGTGGGGTGACGCTGTCCGGTAATGCCGCGGAACTCGCGCGGGCCCAGGATCTGCACGATTTTCAAGTATCTATCTCGCACGAAGCGGACGTGGCCATCGCAATGGTGATCGCAACACGCTCGGGCGCTCGCATCGAAAAGAAGGACGACATCGCTGATGATTGATCAGGCAATTCGGAAAGTGCTCGTCGAGCACGGTCGACTGGCAGTCGACGTGAGCACGATCGATGGAGAGGCCGATCTTTACGAGTTGGGTTTGACGTCGCACGCGAGCGTGAATGTCATGTTGGCGCTGGAGGATTCGTTCGACATCGAGTTTCCTGACGAGTTGTTGCGGAAGAGTACCTTCGCAAGCGTCAAGGCGATCGAGGGTGCGTTGACGGAGTTGGGTGCTGCATGAACGCTCCGCAATCGCAGTGCGCCACCGGGACAGCCCTCGAGCGGGCCACACGGTTGGCCGACGAAGTTGCAGCGGTGTGGGCCGACGAAGTCGATGCCGAGGCAAGGTTTCCGCGTGAAACTGTCGACGCCATGCGAAGCGAACGGCTGCTGTCGGTAGCTGTGCCGAGGGAACTAGGCGGCGAAGGACTCTCGCTGCAGGAAGTGTCGCAGATCGCCCGTGTGATCGGAACACGCTGTGCAGCAAGCGGAATGATCTTCGCGATGCATCAGACGCAGATCTACTCGTTGGTCAAGCACGGCAACACCGAAGCGCTACGCGGGTTTGTCGAAGAAACGGTCGACAAGCAACTGCTGTTGGCATCGGCAACCACTGAGCTGGGAATCGGTGGTGACGTCAGCCGGAGTTACTGCGCGGTCGAAGACTTGGGCGGTCATCTGCTGTTGATCAAGAACGCGCCTGTCATTTCGTACGGCGAACACTCCGACGCGATAGTCGTGACGGCTCGGCGAACCCCGGAGAGTCAGCCGAACGATCAGGTTCTCGTTGTGTGTCGTACCCCAGACCTGACGCTCGAACGCACCACCGAGTGGAACACGCTGGGACTCAGGGGAACTTGCAGTCTTGGTTACATCCTTCGGGCCACCTCGACGCCCGAGATGGTCGCCGACGTACCGTATTCCGATATCTCCACCCATACGATGCTTCCGGTCTCGCACGTCGTCTGGAGTTCGGTGTGGTTGGGAATTGCCGACGCTGCAGTCGAGAAGGCACGCAAGTACGTGCGTGCCGCCGCCCGCAAGCAGCCCGGAGTCACTTCCCCCGGAGCGCTGCGGCTCGCCGAAGTTGCTGCTTCGGCACAACAATTCGCCGATCTTGTCGACGCCTCTGCACGCAGGTACGACCGCGCAGTTCACGCTGCGGAAGGCGCCGCCGATTTCGAGGCGACGGGAGCGGTGGGCTTTTCGCTCGCGATGAACAACCTGAAAGTCACAGCCTCCACCGCGGTGGTGGAAATCGTGGGGCAGACAATGCTGATCTGTGGCATCTCGGGATATCGCGAGGACACCGAATTTTCACTCGGTCGGCACCTTCGTGACGCGCACGGCGCAGCGGTGATGGTGAACAACGATCGAATCATGGCAGGTTCAGCGCACATGGCTATCGGATACCGGGGAACGCTATGACGACGGAGAATGTGACAACCGAGACTGTGACAGGCGAGACCGATCTGGATCGGGCTCGGGCTGCATTTCAACGCGAACTGCTCGTCGAAGGACTACTCGTCGAGACAGAGGTACCGGGACTCTACGGGCGTTCCGGCGTGTTCGAGGACATCGTCGACGGTATCGACCGAGTGGTGGTTGCAGCGGGGCCAGGCGACGCCGCGACTCGGCTGCGGTTCCCGCCGGTGTTCCCTCGTAGCAGTTTCGAGCGCACCGACTACATCGCTTCGTTTCCCAACCTCACCGGCGCCATCAACACCTTCGCTGGTTCCAATCGCGATCACGCGCGACTGCTGGCCGATCGCGCCGACGGACAATCGTGGGATCGCCACCTCGAGCCGACCGAGACCATGCTCGTCTCCGCAGCGTGCCATCCTGCCTATGCGCGATACACCGGAGTTCTCCCCGAAGGCGGGGTGCTGCTGGACATCTACGGTTTTTGCTTCCGGCACGAACCGGCGATCGATCCGGCTCGCATGCAAGCGTTTCGGATGCACGAGTTCGTGACGATCGGTGACGCCGCGGCAGCGCGAGCGCATCGCGAGCACTGGATCGAGCGGGGGCTCGAGGTGCTCGGCCGGCTCCAACTCGACGCCACCCCGGTGATTGCCAATGATCCTTTCTTCGGACGCGCCGGAAAGATGCTTGCAGCCAACCAGCGTGAAGAGAATCTCAAGACGGAACTGACGGTTCGGCTCTACGGAGATCTCGACGAGGGCACGGCGATCGTGTCCTCGAACAACCATCTCGACCATTTCGGTGTCAACTTCGACATCCGAACGGCGGAGGGGGAGGTGGCGCACAGCTCGTGCGTCGGCTTCGGGATGGAGCGAATCGCGTTGTCCTTGTTGCGGACTCATGGTCTTGATGTGGCTGCGTGGCCAACCTCCGTACGCGAACGAATGGGCATCTGATGTCCCGGCTCATCGACATTTCACCTGATCGCTACCAACCCCATTCGTTGCACCAGGACGACCGGGTGTGGGCGCAGACCAACTGCTATACGGATCTGTGGATCGAAGTGTTGCATTCGCTGGGATTGGACCCCGTCCCGGCGCTGGCATGTGCCTTCTCATCGCGGTTCGACGGGACTCAGTGGACGTTCCTCAAGCTCAAGGCCGAGGACATCTACGCGCTGTACGGAATCGAAGTCGCCGAGATGAACGTCTGGCGGGCCCCGCTGATCCATGTCGAGGACAACCTCGCGGTTGGGATGCTGTCGACGGTTGAAGTCGACGGATACTGGCTTCCCGACACTCTCGGAACGAGTTATCACGAGGGGCACACCAAGACCACGATCGTGCCCAATCGGATCGATCGCGTTGCCGGCGAGCTCGAATACTTCCACAACAGCGGGTACTACTTGCTGCGAGGCGACGATTTCTCCGGTGTCTTCGATCTCGATCGTTCCTCACTTCCTTCGTTCGTGCCGTACGTCGAACAGATCAGGTTGAATCCGGTTCACGCGACCAACGCCGGAAACATCGCCGAAGTGGCTCGGCGGAACGTAGCGGTTCGAGCCGCGGGTAATCCCGTGCGAGAGCTGGGACGCCGGGTGATCGACGACCTCGAATGGGTGCAGGGGGCGGGTATGGATGCCTTTCACCTCTGGTCCTTCGGGCTACTTCGTCAGTGTGGTGCCAGCGCGGAGCTGGCAGCCGACGCCAGCGAGTTTTTGGACACTGCAGGTTTCTCCGGGACAGGCGAAGCTGCGCCAGATTTCCGCAAAGTGGCGTCCGGGGCCAAGAGCGTGCAGTTTCAGATGGCGCGTGCCTCCAGGGGCCGCGCGGTGGACCCGCGTGAGCAACTCGACGAGATGGCCGTGTCGTGGAAGAGAGCGATGGAAGTCGTTGCCGACACAGTCGGCGTCGACTCGCATCGACACTTGAGGTTGGTCTAACAGTGCCTCGTTCGTCAGCAGACCTGCTGGCCGGCGCGATATGGCGATGCGCTGCAACCGAACCCGGATCCATATCTGATCCGGATGCCCTCGAAACCGTGACCGAGTGGGTCGCAGCGTCTGTACCTGGGACAGTCGTTGGTGCGATACAGGCGGCGCAAACGGGCGCCGGACGCACGAAGTCCGTTGCATCGTCGTCGGTTTCATCATCGTCTGTTGCATCATCGGACTGGTGGTTCGTGACTACCGTGGCCACGGCCGGTGAGGGGTCGTGGCTGCTCCAGTTCGACGGTGTGACGGCGTTTGCCGATGTCTGGATCGGCGGCGTCCATGTCGCGTCCACTGAATCCATGTTCACGCCTGGGGAAGTGAGCATTCCGGCCGTAGTCGGCGCTGGTAAACGCGTCCAGGTCGCTATTCATTTTCATTCTCTGTCCGCGATTCTGAGATCGAGGCGTCCTCGAGGACGTTGGCGCTCGTCGATGGTCCGTGAACAGGGTCTTCGGTGGATCCGAACCACGATGCTCGGTATGGCTCCCGTATTCAGTGGCGTTCCGGTACCGGTGGGACCGTGGCGGGGTATCCGGTTGTTGGACAAGGGAGTTGCCGCCGTAGTCTCGGCTGTCAAGCACGCGAGTGTCGACGGCACAACCGGTCACGTTGCCGTCAGCGCTCGGCTCACCGGATTGCCGGCCTCGCTGGAGTACGTGACCGTGCGCGTCGGCGAACACTCGCGACAATTGGCTGTAATTGCCGGACCGGACGGATTCCTCGAGGTGTCCGGCGTCGTCGAAGTGCCGGACGCGCAGTTGTGGTGGCCGCACACTCATGGCGCTCCTCGCACGTATCCGGTGACGATAGAAACGATCGGAGTCTCCGAGCATCTCGGTTCAGTGGGCTTCCGGACGGTGGAGGCCGACAGATCCGATGGTGGATTCCGTTTGAATGTCAACGGCATCCGGGTGTACTGCCGTGGTTCGGTGTGGGTGCCGACCGACCCGATCTCGCTTCAAGACGACGCCGGCACCACTCGTGTCTTGGAACGCCTGGCTGAGGCGGGCCTGAACATGATTCGAATCCCGGGGACGATGGTCTACGAGAGCGACCACTTCTGGGAGGAATGCGCGCGACTGGGCATTCTCGTGTGGCAGGACATGATGTTGGCGACGCTTGATCCGCCCGACACCGACGAATTCTTCGAACTCGTTGCAGCAGAGGTCACCGCGTTCTTGCACAGAGTGCGTGGAAATCCCGCTTTGGCAGTCTTCTGCGGCGGCAGCGAGACCGAACAGCAGCCGACCATGCTGGGCTTGGTCGATCAACACATCCCGCTCATTCATTCGAGACTGCCGGAGCTGATCTCAGCGGTGGCACCTGAACTCGAATACGTGACGTCGTCGCCCTCGGCGCCTCGCGGGGGAGAGCAATTGGCAACGCATGTCGGAAGCGGGGTCGCTCACTACTTCGGGGTGGGTGCCTATCGTCGTCCACTGGCCGACGTGCTCAGCGCGCGAGTACGTTTTGCGACCGAATCATTGGCATTTTCGATTCCACCGTCGAATGCCGTGATCGAGAACGAATTCGGTTCGCTCGCCGTCGCAGGGCACCACCCGGCATGGAAAGCCGCGGTGCCGCGGGACAACGGATCGTCGTGGGATTTCGAGGATGTTCGGGATCACTACGTCCACGCGCTTTTCGGCGAAGACGCTCGTGAAGTCCGGTGGTCCGACCCGGAACGCTATCTCGACCTGGGGCGAGCAGCCGTATGTGAGGCGTTCGCCTCGACGCTCGGCTACTGGCGTCGCCCGGATTCTCGGTGCGACGGCGCCTTGACACTCGCACTGCGAGACCTGGAGCCCGGACCGGGATGGGGGGTCCTCGATTGGAGCGGCAGCCCCAAGGCTCCGTGGTTCGTGCTCCGTAGGAGCGCCAAACCGATCGCGCTCCTGGTCACGGACGACGGTATGGACGGATTGAGGCTCGACGCGATCAACGAGACTGCCGAACCTGTCGTCGGCGAGATCAGGTTTCGAGCGCACAGTCGGTCAGGTGTCGTCCCAGTCGACGTCGCGCTACCGGTCAAGGTGGAATCGCACTCGAGTCTGACCTGGTCCGTGGACAGCCTTGTCGGCCGTTTCACCGACCTCACTCACGTCTTTCAGTTCGGGGCGCGGACATACGACGCCGTCACCGTCACACTCGAAGACGAAGACGGAGAGATGGTGGACGAAGTGGTGCACCTCCTGGGGAGTCCGGCACGGCCCCTCGAGCGGTCGGTCGGACTTGTCGCCACGGCGCGCAACGTCGGCGACGAAGAGTGGGTAGTCGACGTCTCGACGGATGCTTCCGCCCAATACGTTGCCCTCGAACTGCAGGGCTTCGAGCCCGAAGACTCCTGGTTCCACCTCGCGCCGAACGGTCGCAGGACTGTACGTCTACGGAGAACCAGCCAGGCGACGAAGGTAATCGGCCGGGTTCGGGCGCTCAACTCTCACACCAGCGTGGCCGTGGCACCGCCGAGCGCCCCGGCCACCCGATCTTCACCGGCCAAGCGGACGACGAAGAAGCCGAGCGTTACGGGAAACTGAACGGATCGGACTGCGCTGCGAGATCGCACACCGATAGAATCGAACCGGCGCACAACTCTGCCTCGGTGGAGATCTTGCGCTCGGGCTGTGCGTCCGCAACCCGTCATCACTGTTCAGGAGCGCGTTCGTTGACTTCCTTGTCCTCTGCCCAGACTGCGCTCGCTGGACTCGCCGAGGTCGCCCTCGCAGACGCCGCGTTCACTCCAGTGATCGACTCAATCGGTGCGCCTGCCCTGGACATCGTGGCGCCGAAGCCGGCTCGACCATTCATCGCCGCTGCACTTGCCGCGCGCACTCCGGTGCTGCTGGTGACGGCCACCGGTCGCGAAGCCGACGATCTGACATCAGAACTCACCGAGATGCTCGGTGGAGGCGTCGCGCAGTTCCCGTCGTGGGAAACATTGCCGCACGAGCGACTGTCGCCGAGCGCGGACACCGTTGGGCGACGGGTGGAGGTACTGCGCCGACTCGCCAGACCAGACGACGCCTCGTACGGCTCGCCTCTTCGGGTGATCGTGACCACGGTGCGCTCTCTCGTTCAGCCGATGGCGCCGGGTCTTGGCGAGATCGAGCCGATCACGTTGCGCGTCGGCACCGAGATCGATTTCGATTCTGTTCTGGTTCGTCTGGTGGAGATGGCGTACAGCCGTGTCGACATGGTGGGAAAGCGTGGTGAGTTCGCGGTCCGCGGCGGCATTCTCGACCTGTTCTCGCCGACGGCGGATCATCCGGTACGTATCGAATTCTGGGGTGACGAGGTATCGGAGCTTCGGTACTTCTCTGTCGCCGATCAGCGTTCGCTACCGGACGTCGACGTCGATTCCGTGATCGCGCCGCCGTGTCGTGAGCTGATTCTGACAGCTGATGTTCGCGATCGAGCTGCGGCACTCGCTGCTGAGAATCAGGCTGACGCTTCGTTGGTCGAGATGCTGGACAAGATCTCGGCAGGCATCCCCGTCGAGGGGATGGAAGCTCTGCTCCCGGTTCTCAAACCCGGTGAACTGCAACTACTTTCCGATGTCCTTCCGGTAGGGGCGCACATCCTTCTGTGCGATCCGGAGAAGGTGCGCACCCGCGCCACCGATCTGGTGCGCACCGGCCAGGAATTCTTGGAAGCGTCGTGGACGGCGGCGTCGATCGGCGGCGCTGCACCGCTCGACACGTCGATCCTCAACGGCGGGGGAGTCGATCTCGGTGCCTCCGCATACCGGTCGCTTCGTCATGTTCGCGAATCTGCCGAAGCTGCCGGCCGTCCGTGGTGGACGGTCAGCCCGCTGGCGTCGGGAAATGGTGAAGAACTTGAAATCCCGGTTCAGGCGGCACCGCAGGTACGTGGTTCCGACGACCTGTTGGCCGAGCTGTTCGTCAGCCTCCGGGCACACGTGAGCACGGGCGGTCGCGCGGCGATCGTGGTGGCAGGCGCCGGCACAGCAAGCCGAGTCGTCGAGCGACTCGGTGAAGCCGAAGTGCCCGCAAAGATGCTCGAAGGCGGAGCGACCCCTGCCCGCGGACAGGTCGCGGTGCTCCGCGGGTCTCTGCACGACGGACTGGTACTCGCCGGGGACGACTCGACGCCGGGGATGGTGATCGTCACCGAGTCCGATCTGACGGGCAACCGCGTTGCAGCGGTCGGCGACGGAAAGCGCTTGCCGGCCAAGCGCCGCAATCAGGTCGATCCGCTCGCGCTGTCTGCCGGGGACATGGTCGTGCACGATCAGCACGGTATCGGCCGGTTCGTCGAGATGGTCGAACGCACCATCGGCGGGGCGCGTCGTGAATACTTGGTCATCGAGTATGCGCCGAGCAAGCGTGGTCACCCGGGTGATCGTCTGTTCGTCCCGATGGAATCGCTCGATCAACTCTCCCGGTACGTCGGTGGAGAGTTGCCTGCGCTGAGCAAGCTCGGTGGATCCGACTGGGCGAACACCAAGCGTAAGGCCCGCAAGGCGGTTCGTGAGATCGCGGGTGAGTTGGTTCAGCTCTACGCTGCGCGTCAGGCGGCCCCGGGGCATGCGTTCGGCCCGGACACGCCGTGGCAGAAGGAACTCGAAGACGCGTTCGCCTTCACCGAGACCATCGACCAGTTGACCGTCATCAGTGAGGTCAAGGCCGACATGGAGAAGCCGGTTCCGATGGACCGGGTGGTGATCGGTGACGTCGGGTACGGCAAGACGGAGATCGCCGTTCGTGCCGCGTTCAAGGCAGTCCAGGACGGCAAGCAGGTGGCGGTACTGGTCCCGACGACTCTGCTTGCACAGCAACATCTTCAGACATTCACCGAACGAATGGCGTCGTTCCCGGTGAAGGTGCGAGGGCTGTCCCGTTTCACCGACGCCAAAGACTCGAAGGAAATCATCGCCGGCATGGCCGAAGGCGAGATCGACATCGTCGTCGGTACTCACCGGTTGCTGCAGACCGGTATTCGCTGGAAGGACCTCGGGCTTGTGATCGTCGACGAGGAACAGCGATTCGGAGTCGAGCACAAGGAACATATCAAGGCACTACGCACCCACGTCGACGTCCTGACGATGTCGGCTACCCCGATTCCTCGTACTCTCGAGATGAGCATGGCCGGGATCCGTGAGATGTCCACGATCCTCACACCGCCGGAAGAACGTCATCCGATCCTCACTTACGTCGGCGCGTATGCGGACAAGCAGGTTGCCGCGGCCATCCGGCGTGAACTTCTGCGCGACGGTCAGGTCTTCTACGTACACAACCGTGTCAGCTCGATCGACAAGGCAGCCAAGAAGATCCGTGAACTCGTCCCGGAGGCTCGCGTCGTCGTCGCGCACGGTCAGATGAACGAGGACACTCTCGAAAAGACCGTGCAGGGCTTCTGGGAACGCGACTTCGACGTGTTGGTCTGTACCACGATCATCGAAACCGGTCTGGACATCTCGAACGCGAACACACTGATCGTCGAACGTGCGGACTCGCTTGGCCTCTCGCAGTTGCATCAGCTCCGCGGACGCGTCGGGCGTAGTCGTGAACGTGGATACGCATACTTCCTGTACCCGGCCGAAAAGCCGTTGACGGAAACGGCATACGACCGACTGGCAACGATTTCGCAGAATTCGGACCTCGGCGCCGGTATGGCAGTCGCGATGAAGGACCTCGAAATCCGTGGAGCCGGAAACGTTCTGGGCGCAGAGCAGTCCGGCCACGTCGCGGGCGTCGGGTTCGATCTGTATGTCAGGCTGGTCGGTGAGGCGGTCGAAGCCTTCCGGGCTGCAGCCGACGGCAAACCGATCACCATGGACGAGGGCACGAAGGAAGTCCGGATCGACCTACCGGTGGACGCGCACATCCCGCCCGACTATGTCACCAGTGACAGGCTCAGGTTGGAGGGGTACCGCAAGCTCGCTGCGGCAACTGATTCCGACGGCATCGCTGCCGTAGTCGAAGAACTGGTCGATCGCTACGGCCCACTGCCCGAAGAGGTTCGACGGCTGATCTCGGTGGCCAAGCTTCGACTGCTCTGCCGCGAGTACCAACTGGAGGAAGTCGCCGTCACCGGAACTCAGCTCAAGATCTCGCCGATGTCACTGCCCGATTCCAAACAGATCAGGCTCAAGAGGATCTATCCGAGCGCGCAGTACCGGGCAACGACCGGGCTCGTGCAACTCCCGCTGCCTCGCACCGGCGGAGTCGGCTCGGATCGCCTGCGGGACGTCGAACTACTTCAATACATCGCGGACTTCATCTTGGCGATAGACGGGCGCGCCGCCGGTGCCGTCCTGGTCGAGGCGTGAGCACTCGGTGAACGAATCGCCCGTCGTCGTACTGCTCGATCCTCTGCGGCCGCATGTCTTTCCGCTGGAGGCGCTCCCGTTCCTGTCCGGCGCGATCGATATCGACCCGGACGTTCCCGACTCGGTACGCGGCGCATTGCCGGCCACGACACCCGGCGCCGCGGTGACTGTGATGATGGACACCGCCGAGCCGAAGATCGAGGCGTTGTCTGCCGCTGGGGTAAAGATGATTCGCGCCGAACCCATTCACGGCGATCGATTGGTGGAAGCGGCGTCGATCATGGACCGGTTGTGGAATCGCGGCGGTTGGGAGTCGACCCAGACGCACGAGAGCCTCTCGGTTTACCTCGTCGAGGAGACCTATGAGGTACTCGACGCGATTCGAAGCGACGACGAGAGCGATCTCCGTGAGGAACTCGGCGATCTGTTGCTCCAGGTGTTGTTCCACTCGCGGATCGCTCAATCTCACGGCGTTTTCGAATTGGACGACGTGGCCGGCGCACTGATCGCGAAACTCGTGCATCGCAGCCCGCACCTGGTCAGTTCCGGGGTGGTCGACATCGCTGAGCAGGAGCGGGCGTGGGACGCTTTGAAGGCTGCCGAGAAGGCGCGCGCGTCGTCCATGGACGGCATCGCTCGGTCGCAGCCGCCGTTGCTCCTCGCCGAAAAAGTACTGAGCAGGGCCGCCAAAGCCGGTGTGATCGAAAGCGCCGACGAAGCTGATCTGGAAGCTTTGATCGAACAGTGCCGACGCGCCGACACTGCACTCCTGGGCGCCCTGGACATGCTGATCGCCGACATTCGGATTCGTGAGGGAAGACGTCTCGAAAATGTGGAGGATTAGCCCACTTTGACGTAATTGCCCGGTAATCATCTGGCAACCGGAAAATAGCTTGGACTCGGTGAGTGCACTTGAAACAAACCTAAGGTATGTTTACGTACGAAATGAGCAACACTGGGTCGTTTTATCGCACGAAGTGGCCCTTGATCGGCAGTTATGTAGGGGGTCCGATGACGGTTCGTTTCTGCACTGCGAGCAGCGAGGTACGGCAACCGGCGGGGTGTTGCCGTACCTGGAGGCTCGCGGTGGCTACCGATCAGCGATCCGCTGAATCCGTTCGACCCGCTGAAGTCATTCGAATGACTAGAAGGACTGATGGCAAATGAGCGTTCATGCTGAGGTGGAGAGCCGGTCGGCAGCATTGCAGGATTCCGCTCATGTCGGCACCGACTGGCGTCGGGCATACCGGAAGCGGATTGCCGTGAGCGATTCGATCACGGTTCTGTTCGTGATCGCGCTCGCACAGATCGGCAGCATGTGGCCGCATCCGATCGAGTGGCTGACGCCACTCAAGGTGATTGCGTCTGCAGCGCTGGGAGGGCTGTGGATGATCGCGCTCGCACGCGGACGCAGCCGTCATCAGTCGATGCTGGGCGAGGGTAGCGACGAGTACGAGAAGGTGCTGCTCGCTACCGGCCAAGTCTTCGGAGTGGGCGCATTGGCCGGGATCATTCTCGGCGTAGGAATCGCGCGTAGCTATCTCATGATCGCACTGCCCGTCGGGCTCGCTGCGCTGCTTCTCGGGCGCTACCTCTGGCGACGCGACATTCGAAAGAAGCGTGCGAGCGGGGATTGCCGCAACTCGGTGCTGTTGGTCGGTGGACACGCGTCCGTCGTTGCTACTACGCGAGCCTTCGTGCGGGACTCCTCGGCAGGCTACGACGTTGTGGGAGCGTGCATTCCGCGTCGGGCGACCGCGCTGGACGATCACATCGTCGTCGACGGCGCAGCGGTCCCGGTATTGGGCAACGAGTTCGAGGTGGTCGAGGCAATGCGCGCAAGCGGCGCAGACACCGTCATCGTCACCGGAACCGAAGACCTCGGGCAGGTGGGCATACGCAAGCTGATGTGGGACCTCGAAGCCGAGGGCGTCGACATGGTGGTTTCACCGGTCGTAGCCGACGTGTCGAAGGCTCGCTTGATGTTTCGCCCGGCGGCGGGACTCCCGTTGATTCACGTTGCGCGACCGCGCTACCAGGGCGCCAACCGGCTTGCGCCCGCTGTTTTCGACGCGGTGTTCTCGATGCTGATGATCCTCCTCGTGGCGCCGGTCATGGTCGCCGCCGCCGCTGCGGTCAAGTTCACGTCGAAAGGTCCGGTGTTCTACAAGGCAGAACGCATCGGCCTCAACGGGAAACCGTTCCCTATGTTGAAGTTTCGTACCATGGTGGAGGGCGCCGATCAGCAGGTTGTCGATCTGATGGGGGACAACGAAGGCGCGGGAGGCGTGTTGTTCAAGATGCGGGAGGATCCACGAATCACGTCCGTCGGCAAGATCCTTCGTCGATTGAGCATCGACGAGCTACCACAGTTCTTCAACGTCATTCGCGGCGAGATGAGCGTTGTCGGTCCGCGGCCGCCGTTGCGGCGCGAGGTCGAGATGTACGACGACGAGGTTGCCCGGCGCCTGCTGGTCAAGCCTGGCATCACCGGTCTCTGGCAGGTAAGTGGTCGCAGTGATCTCTCGTGGGAAGAATCTGTTCGACTGGACTCTTCCTACGTGGAGAATTGGTCTATCCTGCAAAATCTTTCGATCATTACTCGTACCGTCTCAGCGGTCGCGAAAAGCGACGGAGCGTACTGACTACGCGGTTGGTGCCGGCGCGGATATCCGCGCCGGGCACCCTCCTGTCAGCTGTCGAGCTCAACAATGCGAGAACAGATTCTTGACGTAGCCGGCAGTTTGGTAAACGTAGTTGAATGCCCACGTCCCGATCGAGAGTTCCGGACGGCTTGCGACCATGACCAGTTCTCCTTGATAACACTGCGAAATGATGTGCCGCGCCCGCGAGATATGAGGAACGAACGTCACGACGATGACAGTCTTCCATCCGTTGGCATTGGCCATTCTCTCGATTTCGAACCCCTCGCCCTCGGTGGTGGACGGTGAGGGGACGAAACAGTCGACAGGGAAGTCGAACGTACCCTCGCAGATCGACCGCATCTTCTTGTCGTTGTCGCCGTAAGGATTCGAGAAGATCAGGCGTGGTGCGTAACCGTCTTTCATCAGTTGGATTCCGACCTCCTCGCGTCCGTCGTGTGCTCCGCCGAGGACAACGATAGCGTCAGCACTTCGTGGTGCATCGATCTTGGGTGAGACGAAGACGGGCCAACCCGCTGCCGCACCAAGGGCGAGGAGTGATAGAGGTATGCCCGCAATCTTCAAGGCCGATTTGATCTGTTTGATGGCCCCACAATACCTGGACCCAGGAGACGACGATGATCGGATGGCAACTACTTCGGACGGTGGCGGGGTTGACCGCCTTACGGGATGCCTATGGGCAGAACATGTCTGGACTCGTACCTGAGACCGGTGTGTATCTCGCCGACGACGGTTGGTGGATCGCTCTCACGGGTGCACCCGATCCCAGCTACAACCTTGCATTGGTCCATGGGGGTGATGTGCGGAAAAACACGGTCGCCGTTGTGGAACGAGTGCTCGCAGAGCGACTGCGCACCGTTGTCATGCTCGCCGGGGCGGGTCTGGATGCCGCGACCGTCCTCGCGGATGCAGGGTGGGTGTGCGTAGGTTCGAGTTCGCTGCGCGCGCTACCGAATTCTCCGTCAGCGCCGGATGCCGCGGTGCGGATCCTGGAAGGTGGCGACCTGCGTTCAGCACGGCAACTTGCGGAGGATGTTTTCGGTATCGATCGCGAATCTGCGACTCTGGTGTATCAGGAGGCGGCCCCCGACCGACCAAGTGAGCGTTCAGTCGTCGGCCTGTTCGAACTCGACACGCTGCAGACCGCAGCGATGCTGTCGTTCGGTAAGCCCATCAGCACTGTGTGGGCGGCCGGAACCAGGGCGCAAGGACAGCGGCGCGGACATGGGTTGCGGGTCCTTCGGCAAGTGTCGGCAGCCGCATTCGAGGCTGTCGGCGACGGCGCCGTGTGTGGTCTCGCCAGCGCTGCCGGCAATGCTCTGTACGACGCGAGCGGAGCCGAAATCGTCGAGTACTGGCAGATGTGGTCGCGACCGCGATGGCTACTTGGTAGCTGACATCAGCCGTCAGGTATGTTTGTGTGCGTTCGGCAAACTTTTGGTTTCTTTCAGCTACGCTTCAACGCGCGATCCAATCGGGGGTACTCAAGATGGCAGATTCGAGTACCAGGGATGCGGCGATACGTCGCGAACTCGGCGTTCCGCCCACTTTCGACCTGGTGAGGCATGCACGAAACCTTGCAAGAGTGTTCTTCCCCGCTCTTGTCATCGCATTGCTCGTCGGTGGGATTGTCTACGCTGTGCGGGGAAGCGCGACACCGGTGTATCAATCCGACATCGTCGCGGAGGTTCAGTCTGCCTCGCAGATCGTCGTGACGGACGCGAACCTCGGCCAGTTGGTTGCCCCCTATGTCGCACTGGCCACCGATAGCGATGTGGTTGCCGCCATCCACGACCAGTTGAATAACGGGTGGACGACAGCGGATGTCTCGAGCCACATCTCGGTGACGCCGGGTACTTCTCCGGCATTGGTATTCGTCAAGGCGACTGCCTTCAGTCAGGCTGACGCGGACGCGCTGGCACGAATAGTCGTCGCCACCTTGAGCGACGCGCAGGCGCGACGCAATGCAGACACGCTGGATCGTCGTACCCGAGTTCTCACCGACGACATCGCTCGATTGAACGGGGACTTGGACGCAGCGCGGCGAGAAAGCTTGGACGAATACGAGACGCCCGCCGACGATCCGACTATCAAGGCGGATCTCGACGCGAGGCTGGAGCAGTTGCGCCAGTTGAGATCGACCGTATCCGGTTCCGACCGACTGCAGTTGCTTTCCGCCCCCGCGGGCACGGGTCTGCCGGTTGCACCGAAGCCGCTCGTCGAGTCGGCGGTTGCGTTCTTGGTGGTCCTCATTCTCGCTGCCGAAATCCTCTCTGCCTGCCGGGGTCGATTCAGTTCGCGAGTGACCGACGCGTGGGCACGTCGAACGGCCCGGAAATACGGAGCCTCACTACTCCTGCAGCACTCCGAAGCCGCTGAGTTTCCACCGAACCTCGCGCTGACGATATGCCAGCGTGCAAGTCTCGGTGATCATGTCCTGGTGCTTTCGGGTGACGGCGTCCCCTCGACATCATGGGATGTTCCTGCGCACGTGCGATCCGGGGTCTCCCGATATTCGCTGAAGTCGGACTGGTGGAGCCGATTTGACTCCAATGGAACCGGGTTTGCCCTGATTGTTGTCTCCGCACAGCAATCCAACCAACGGGAGATCGTCGAATGCCTCAGAGCCTTAGCCGAAGTCGATGTTGCGCGAACACTGGTACTCGTGGGTCCGTCTGCTCCCGAGCCTCTCCTCGACGTACTTACCCTCGCGGTGCTGCGTCGCAGACGCAGGCCCGCAAGTTCAGTGAAACTGGCGGCCGAGCCGACCAACTCGGCCACGAACTCACAGACCCCGTCCGACAGCGCCTGGGTGAAGTCCGGTGCGCCGCGGCTGAACGAGCCTTCCGTTGCCGTGCCCTACGGAATGGATACTTCCGACCTGGTTTCGAGGAGGGATCGCGCCAGCCTGGTGGATGCGAAAACGGTCAGTATTGCGAAGAAGAACCTGCCGAAGGGCACGGCTACGCCCAAGTCGAGCGCAGGGGTCGAGCTCGAAGAGCCGCAGGTCGTGCAGACTGTTGATGTCGAGGGGGCCGGAGTCGAGGCGTCCGTAGTGGAAACTTCCGGAGCGGAGACGACCAGCACTGATGCAACTGGTGTCAAGGCGTCCGGGGAAGCCGACGGCATCGACTCCGAAGCCTCGACCGAACGAATTATGTTGACCTCCAAGGATATAGCGGAAATTCGAAAGAGGAGGCAAAGAACTCGCGTGAGCCTTATACGTTCGGATTCAGCAGACGGACAGTCGGAATCCTGAAGGACCGGGCTTTCACTAGATCTTGGGTGTGCCGCACCCTCCAACTGCCTGTTTCACCGCCGCGAGTGCGGGTTTCGGAGTGTAGTTGATCGTGACCAGACCGAAGTTCTGTTCGATATCCGAAGTGTTGGTTCCGCGATCACGCATGCTGTAGATGAAAATGCGCTCGATGTAACCGAGCACCTTTGCTTGCGCGAATCCATCCGAGACGATGTTGGCCTGTAATTGCGGGCTGACGGCGGTCGGGCCTGTACCTGTCGGAGCTCCGAATTCGGTTGCCCAGACTTTCTTTCCGCTGTCCCCGTTCTGCACCATCGATTCTCGCATCAGTCGGATCCTGTAGAAAGTGTTCCAATTCTGGGTGGACGAATCCGAAGGTAGCGCAGGCCAACTGTACGGATGGATCGAAAAGACATCGAATGAAGACTTTGCTCCTGCCGCGTACATACCCTTGAGATATGTGACCGGTGAGATGTCGGATCCGTTGTCGACGGCCGGTGCCAAACCGCCGTTGAGAATCTTTGCACCCGGTTGTACCGCACGGATACTTGCAGATGCGGCTTTCAGGAGTGCAGTGTAGGTGTTCACATTCGGCTTGGGGCGGAAGAATTGTGTCAGGTTCGGTTCGTTCCAAATCTCCCAAGTGCTGATTCTGTTCGAGTACCGTTGTGCTGCTTGTTGTGCAAACTTGGCAAACGCGGCCGGATCGGATGGATACCCGTGGGTATCGCTGACCCCGGCGACGCGAGCCCAAGCCGGCGTGTACGTAACGATTCCCAAGACGCTCAATCCTTGGAGACGTGCTCGATCGACGACGCGGTCGGTTGCGCTCCAATTCTGTTGGCCCTTGGTTGATTCGACGGCGGACCAATCGACGTCGAACCTGAGCCAGGTCGCGCCGGCATTCTTCATTGCGGTCAGTTCTGCATCGAGATCATTCTGAGAGAGACCGTTGAGTGGGGCGCCCGCGGCGATCCCTAAACCAACGGAACTGCACGTCGAGTTCGGGGTTGGGGTTGTTGTTGGAACTGGACTCGGTGCACACGCGCTCAATGACCCGACAGTCAACAGGGCGCAGGCGAGGGACAATCGAAGTCGACTCACGTCGACCACCTTCTTTCCACAGTGACTCGAAACCGGTGCGGGACAGACAAGTTGGAAGCCGAACTAGATGACCAATCCGACAAATCAAAGAATTGCATGAATTGGGTCACTTGGCACCAGTCTCGAAGTCGGTTCTGCAGTACTTCCGTCCGGTTGGGTGCTACTGCGAAATGCGCCGGTTGGTATTGTCCGATTTTCTCGGTGACTGTGGTCGAAAATGATCAATAGTTCAGAGGCATCCTCCAGTTTCGTTTGCATCTTGCAACACGGCCATAGCGGGCTTCGGTTCGAAGTCGAGATTCAGAAGGCCAAAGTTTTGTTCGCGATCACCGGGATCGGAGCCGCGGTCCTGGAGACTGTAAACGAAGACCTTCTGAACGAACCCGAGGCTACGTGCTTCGTTGAATCCGTCACGCAGTATCTCGGCTTGCATCGACTCGGTCACAGCGTCGAGACCAGTTCCTGTTGGTGCCCCGAATTCGGTCGCCCAAATAGATTTGGTCGAGTCGCCGTTTGCAACCATTGTGTCGTGCATCAGCCGCATTCGATAGAAAGAGTTCCAGTTTCGAGTCAACGGGTCCGAGGGCAGTGCCGGGTAGGTGTACGGATGCATTCCGACAACGTCGAAGTGTTGTCCAGCTCCATATTCGTAGATGTTCGCGAGGAACGTCGTGGGGCTTATGTCAGCGCCGTTGTCAGTTGCGGGGGACAAGCCACCGGAGACAATTGTTGCGCCCGGTTGCACTGCCTCGATTGCTACGCTCGATGCGGCGAGCAGCTTCGAGTAATACTCAGGATCCGGCGTCGGATTGAAGAATGTTTGGAGATTGGGCTCGTTCCAGATCTCCCATGACGAAATGGAATTCGAGTAGCGGGCAGCGGCAAGCGCCGCGAACCTACCGAACTCGTCCGGGTCGGCCGGACGGGTATGCGTGTCAGGACTCGTCGCTGCCGGATCTCTTGCCCAGGCAGGCGTGTAGGTGATGAGACCCAGAATCTCGAGTCCGGAAGATTTTGCGATGTCCACGAGGCGATCGGTTCCGGACCAGTCGAAGGCGCCCTCGGTACTTTCGATGGCGGACCAGTCGATGTCGAATCTGACCCAGTGCGAACCCGATGATCGAATAGCTTCCACCGTTCGATCCATTTCGGCGTCACTCATTGCGGTATAGCCGGAACCAAGTGCGATGCCAGTATTGTCTGACGAAGGTTGAACTGCGCAAGGTTCGCCGGTTGCGGTAATCGAAGAATGGACTACCAATCCGACAATCAACAAGACCACTGCGACTGCGGCGACTCGACGTGCCTTAGCCATCGATGAGCTCCTTCAGCAGAGCCGGAAGATTCTTCTGGATGTCATATCGGTCCTCTACCTTCCGCCGGCCGATGCGTGACAATTCGGATCGTGCACTCCCGTCCTCCAACAGTCTCGTTATCTCGGCTGCGAGTTCTACTGAATCAGATGGCTCAACGAGCGATCCGGCGCCGTCCCCCAGTAGCTCACTGGTGCCGCCGAGATCTGTTCCGACGACTGGCACTCCGATGCTCATTGCTTCGAGTGCCACGAGTGGGCCGGCTTCGGGAGAGGTGCTCGCAGAAATCGCGATGTCCCATCCTTTGATAGTTGCCAGTGAATCGACATATCCGAGAAATGTGACGCGACCCGCCAGATCCGACTGCTGTGCGCGTTCACGTAGTACTTGTGCGTACATTTCGTCGCCAGGGAACGGAAGTCCGGCGATTTCGAGTTGGACGTCTACTGTGCGGGCGATGGCATCCATCAACACCAAGTGGCCTTTCCACGGCGTCAGTGACCCGATGATTCCGACAACTCGGCGTGCCGGTGATCGAACTTCCGTTACCTCAGGGGGAACTACAACACCAAGTCGTGATACCGAGGTGGGAATTCCCAGCGAAAGAACAGGAAGCGAGGTCGGTCCGGAGACGGCGACTGCTCGTCGGATCCCGGGTTTTGCAATCCGTACGACGATTCGTTGTTTTGTGCTCGAGAGAGTGTCGTGGACAAGCCACGTTGCACGTTGCGGTACGCGGCCGAGCCTGATCACCGGCAATGCGAACAGTGAGTTGACTATCACGGTCGAGCTGGCCGACTGAGCCCGAGACGCAATGATGCGCCCGGCAATTCGCCAATTCTTTGCAACTTCGAGAATCGCCAGGACGCGTGCCAGACCCCCTTCGCCTCTGAGCGACAGGGTTGGTAGCGTGACCGTTTCGAAGTCGACTGACGCGCGTGCGCGATCCCTCAGCGGCCCTTCCGGACAAGCCAACGTTACCGTGAAACCCTGCTCGTGTGCCAAACGCATCAGTTGGAGCATGACCAGTTCGGCGCCGGAGATCTCTCCAGTGTGGCTGACGAAAATGATCGTTCGTGTCATTTTGCTTCCCTGTCGGGTTTTACCATTGCGAGTGGCGACTTCCCGCCCGCGAGCGATACAAGTGCATAGATTCCGACTGTCCCAAGTGGAGCGAGAACCGAAACGACTGGCCATGGCACGCCCAACCTTTCGACGCAGATCGTTCCTGCCACTGTGACCACCGCGCAGAGGGCGACGGCCGCTCCGAGCGGGAGCATCGGAAACATTCTGTGAACCGGCAGACTTTGCCGCACCACAATCCAAATTGCAACGAAAAGAAGCAGTTCGGTCGATACGGTCGCAACTGCCGCTCCGTTGAATGACATTCGAGGAATCAACACGATGTTGACCACGATATTGAAGAGTAAGCCGCCCAATGCAATCCACGGATATATTCGATGCCGGCCGCTCGCAACCAGGATCATCAACCCCAACTGGGTGAGCATCGAGAAGCATGCGCCAAGCACCAACAGTCGCGTCGAGGTCCCTGCAATTGCGAACCGCTCTCCGTATAGAAAGGTGAGCACTCCGGTGGCAGCAGGCCAGAACGCGGCGATCGATGCGCTCCCGAGAACTGTCAGGACGATGAATGTTTCGCGGCTTCGTTCGCGGAACACTCCCACGCTGTCGGGCCAATATGACACGAGAAGTGTTGTTACCGGGGTGACTACGGTGATTGCGACGATTTGCAGAAGGTCCGCGAATTTGTACCCGATGGTGTACAAGCCGACCGAATCGAAAGTATCGAGCTTGCCCAAGAGCAGCACATCCACTTTGGACAGAAGCGTGACCAAAGCGAAGCCGATGCTCAAAGGGATTGCTTCGATCAGCATTTCCCGCCACCTACGAAACTGCGCTCGTGACGACGGCCTTGGCCCGGCGACGCCCTTTCGGACACCGCGCACTTTCACGACGGCCGCGACCACTTCGTTGATGACCGCAGGGATGACGAGAACGAGGAGGATCGGCTGCCACAAAACCGCGACGATGGTCGCGACAAGCTGGGCGAGTTGCCCGACGCCCTCGGCGATTGCGACATACGTCATGCGCAGGCGGCTCTGGTACATGACGGAAAGTGCATGGCTGGGAGTGGCAACGACAACGACCAAACCAGCGACCGCCGTTGCTTCGACCACTTCTGCGGGGTAGCGGAGAATCCAGACATAACCCACCGCGACGATGTATCCGAAAAGACCAAGGGCGACCCGTAGGGATATGAACGCGGTGGTGACCAGCGAAACTTCCCACGGATTGCACTCGACCAACTTCGCGAGCACCACTCGGCCGACGCCGAGATCGGTGACGACGGACAACAATCCGAGCAATCCGAAGATGAGGGAGAACTGACCGAATTCGTCAGGGCTGATCGAACGCGCGATCAGAACCGAGCCGGTCCACCCCATCGCTGCCACTGCGATCCGGCTTCCGAGCATGATCGCAGTGCTTCGGCGTGCATCGTTCGCAGTCAAATCCGGAGCGGCCGGCCCGTGGATTTTCGTCTCTCGCTCGCGACGTTCCTTCTCGAACTTGTCGATAGCGGCCTGGCGCAATTCGGCGAACTCTCGCGGCGATACGGGCTCGGTGCCCGTCGAATTGCGATTCGTCATGAGCAACTCACACGCTCAGCCCTGCAATGCGGTACGCGTCAACCGTGTATTCGGCTGTTCGGGTCCACGTCGATCGGGCCGCGACACGTGGCGCAGATATACGGAGTGCGGTGTTGACATCGTCGTCCAGGACGACTGAGCGAAGAGCGGCCAACCAGGAAGCCTTGTCGTGCTTGCGGACAAGCACGGCGGCGTTGTCGGCGAATTCGGTCAGTGCTCCGACCGCACTCGCAACCACTGCCGCGCCGCACGCCATGGCTTCGAGTGGCGGCAGACCGAACCCCTCGTAGTGGGAGGAGTAAGCGACAGTAGTTGCGGCGGAATAGAGTGCCGGAAGGTCTTCTGTCGCGACGTAACCCAATCCTCGGGCGGAACGGGGCGCGTCGGGGCCCGTCGAGCCGGAGCCCGCCAGCAGAAAAGGAATCGACAGCTCCGTGCACGCTTCGGCGACCAGAGCGACATCTTTTCGAGGTTCGATCGTTCCGACCTGCAGCACGAATCGCTCCGGCAGTTTCAATCGCCGCCGAACTTCGGTCACTGCAGCTTCGGTGGGGATCGTGGCCCAGGATGCGGGTGCCAGCGGCGTGACAACGGCATGCCGACCGCTCAGTGCGAATATTCTTTCGGCGGTGAAGTCCGATACTGCAATGACGACGTCGGCCTTGCGTAGCGCCGCGGACAGGAGTCGGCGTTCGCCAGCTGCTCGATATCGACTGAAGGCCCACGGAACGTCGAATACCGACATGTCGTGAAACGTCGAGATCTTCAGGCCGCCTTGCCCGATCGGGAGGTCGACGTCGAGGCTGTGGAACAAGTCGCTGCCCGCGACCGGCACCATCGCCCACGCGGCTCTGCGTGCTCCGGAGGCAACAGGGCGCGTCACGGCGCGCACTCCGGTTGGAATCTCATCGACAGCGTCGATTTGCACTGTTGCGCTGAGGTTCGTCGATTCGCTGATCAGTGGGGAGAGTTCTCGGAGTAGTTCGCGTGCATAGGTTTGGACGCCGCCCCCACCAGGTCGGAGTGCCATGGCTCCGAGGGTGATTCGTGATCGGATATCGCTTCTTTCTCCGAGTGGTGTTGAGTCAGTGCGCATCCCACGGTTCCAATCAGTAGCCAAAAGTAGAGGTCGAGGGGAAATATCTCGAAATATGTCGAGACGACAGAAGCGACCGCGGCCGCGACGATCGAGGCGCTGACACCGAGAGCCAAAGCGCCGTCCGAGCCGGGAAGCACACGCGATGCCCTCAGCGCGGACGCTCCGGAAGATATGAGGACCAGGACAAAAATCCACAAGCCGATCGGTCCGAGCTCGACTGCGACTTTCATGTAGTAGTTGTCGGGCTGATAGGGGATCAGCCCAAGTGTTGTCGCGGCCTTGATCGTCATCGTGTTGAGCATCGGTTGCGCTGCTTCCGCCGCCTTTGCCGCCGCGGATCCTGTTGCGCCCAAACCTTGCCCGAGTGGATGCACGAACAGCGAGCTGATTGTCGACGACCATCCGCTACCGCGTTCTTCGAGACTGTACGACGAGAACAGTGGTTTGACGATTGATGGTGGTGCCAACAGAAGTACGAAGGGAACGGCAGCGGCAGCCGCGCCGAACAACATCAAGATAGACCGATACTTGTATACGGCAATCCAGAGAAGCCCGACAGCCAACCCGATGTAGCTGGCCCGCACAATCGAGACTCCCATGCCTACGACCATGATCGGAGTTGCGGCCAGAAAGATAATGTTGCGCAGCCGTTTCGGATCCGCGAGAGCGACCGAAATGCCGACGATCAAACTCAGCATCACGAAGAGACCGAACGCAAACGGACCGGTGAAAGTGCTGAAGCTTCGCAAGATCGAGCCGGTGATTCGAATCTGCTCGGTGTAGCTGTAGCCGAGATCCACCAGGTATGCAGGCCCTACTGCTTGCTGAAGGAGTCCGATGACTGCTGTCAGTATCCCCATACCCATCAGGACGGACACGAGATGATCTCGGTCGTCCCGCGAGAACGGTGCGCGCCAGAGAATGACGGGTATCAAGATGTAGAAGTAGGTGATCTTTATCGATGTCACCCCGGCGATACCGGACAGAAGCAGTGCTGACGCGGAACCGAAAGCTACCCAGGCCGCGGCAGCCGGCCACCAAGGCATCGAGGGGCGCACTACCCGAAGGCGATTGGGGCTGACGAAGGTGCATCCCAACGTGAGCAGGAGCAACCCCTCCTTCCAACCGGCCATCGATGTCCCGCCGGGAATGATCGCCAACAGACCGTGGAGCGGAGCGAACAGTGCAACAAGCAGCAAGCCGCGTTGTGGTCGCTGGTAGATCGCAACGACGATGGGTACTGCGAAGATTGCAGCAACAATCATGAATGATGTGTTCACGCGATGAACCGGTTCGCATTCGCCGTGTCGGCCCGAGGGACCGTCGTAATTCCGAATGCTTTCGCTATCGAAGAAATCGCCTTTGTTTGCACGATATTTCGGAGGTCACGATGGTAGGACGGGTGATCGCCGACCGGTGGCATGATCGCGTCGAACGTTTGTCCTCGGTGAGTCATCCGGGCAACGCCTTCGGGTCCGCGTTGCTGATTGAACCATGCGGCGTCCGCGGGGGAGAGGATGACGGTGGTATCCACCCCACGCTTGCAGAGTGCCTCCAGCATTACCTCAGGAACCTGCGTGATTCCCCTGATTCCCAGAAGCTTCCACGCTGGATAGGGGAGACGGGACTGCAGTACGCCTTTCACCCGTCCGCGGAGGGGAAGTTTCGTGGTTTCGGCACCTGGATCGATTCGAGGAGCCTCCGGCAAGACAGCATCCATCAGGGACTTCTTGCGCCTCACCGACCACAAGATCATGTTCACGAGTATTGTCGATCTCGCACCCATCTGGAGCGCCATGGACGCTGAGGTCCATGCCCCCGAACACAATCCGGTCATCACGAGGTTTCTCGGATCTGCGCCGAGTGCGGCAACGGCAGTGCGTGCGTCCTCGTCTGCCGCGTGTGAATAGACCGACGTCGGATTGTCGGCGTCGATCGGACCCGAGTCGCCGACCCCTCGTCGGTCGAATCGGAGACTCGTGACCGAGAGAGCCGCGGCCTCACGAGCGATGGTCACCCACGAGCGGCCAGGCCCGACTCGATGCTCGATTGCCGTAGTGAAGAACAGTAGTCCGCGCTCGGGAGGCGCATCGGTGGTCGATATGTTGCCTGCCTCGGATTCGGGAGAAGTTGCGGGATGCGTGCGGATCGCGAAGAGCTCCTGAGCACCGAATCGTTCCAACGTCTCGAACACCTCCTCGCCGACTTCGGTGACCGCGACGCGAGCTGTGGTGGTGATCGCGGGAGTGAACGCGGAGGAACTCGTGGGCGCGTGGCGATCCAACCACTGTGCGATTTCGCTGATGTGTGTGTAGGGGATGTCGACGTAGAAACTGGGAGGCGACGTGAACGCGTCGTGGTTCTCCAAGATCATCATCTCGGGATCAAGAGTTGCTGCGAGCCCGGCGACAGCCCTGCTGTCCAGTACCGAAGACTTCACGGCCAGAAGGGTGCGTGGACGTCCGAGAAATGGTCCGGTGATGCGGAGACGTGACAGTTGGTCGGCGCATTCGGGTGCCAGCACGCCACCCATGATCGACACACGTGAGTCGGCGGGATCGTCCTCTCCGACGCTGATCGCATAGAACGCACGTTGTTCCCTGAGGTAGTTGCGGCCGGTCAGAATTGGGTCCCACAGGACTATCGAGTTGACGGCTCCGCACTCCTGCAATGCCGACGCTGCCAGGAGGGCCCCAACTCTCAGTCCGACGATACTGACGGATTCCGCGCCCGCTCGTCGGACATAGTCCACAGCGCTGACGATGCTCTTCAGCCAGAGGGTGAGAGCGTCTGGATCGTCTTCGGCGCCGGCCGAGTCGCCGACTCCCGCGTACTCGAAACGAAAAGCTGCCATACCCTGTGCCGCGAGTTTTTCGCCGAGAAGTCGCATGCCGCGATAGGTGTCGATGTGCTCCTTGCCCAGCGGGGGACACATGACCACGGCTTCTCGGACAGTTCCTGAAGAGGGCACGTGAACGAATCCGAGCAACGGCCTGTCTGCCGACCCGAACCACGTGGCCAGTTGAGTCTCGATGGTGATCACTCCGGTCAAGATCGGTTGCCTGTATGTTGCTAGTAAACATACCAGTAGTCTGTTTGGTGCCGATCCGGCAATCTCTAGGTTTGTGGAGCGCCAAAAAAGCGCATAGGAGTCCGAAAATGTCAGGTGTACTCGTCCATGAATGGATAGAGCGTTCGGGCGGCGCAGAGAAGGTGCTGGACGAGTTCGTCAACTGCTATCCGGACGCTGACCTGTATTGTCTGTGGAACGATGCTCCCGGGCGTTACTCGACAACCGATGTCAACGAAAGTGCGCTCGCTGCAACGCCATTGCGTCGTAGCAAAGCGCTCTCATTGCCTGTCATGCCGTTCACCTGGCGAGGGTTGGAGAACCGCGGCTACGACTTCGCGCTGATCAGCTCCCACGTGTTTGCCCATCACGCAACATTCAGGGAGCAGTCTGCGCGATTCCGGAAATTCGTCTATGTGCACACCCCCGCCAGGTACGTGTGGAACCCCGAACTGGACGAGCGTGGAAACTCGCCACTCGCGAGGCTGGGATCACCCATTCTGCGCAAAATCGACCGCAAGAGAGCGTCGGAGGGGGCCTCGTTCGCAGCGAACAGTGAGTTCGTCAGTCGACGGGTTGAGCGCGCCTGGGGCGTGCAGTCACGGGTCATCCACCCCCCGGTGGACGTCGACCGGATCTCCGCCGTCGAGGATTGGCGGTCCCGATTGAGCGAAAACGAACTTCAGCTACTATCCAGTTTGCCCTCACCATTCGTTCTCGGTGCCTCGAGGTTCATTCCGTACAAGCGTTTGGACTGGGTGATCCGGGCAGCCGAGCGGGCCGGGACGGCTGCTGTCATCGCAGGGTCGGGCCCGGAAGAGGATCGGCTCCGCGCGATGGCTGACTCTGCGTCGGTTCCCGTTCGAATTGTTCGTCGCCCCTCGGATGCGTTGCTTTTTGCGCTGTATCAGCAGGCGCTCGCATACGTCTTTCCGGCGATCGAAGACTTCGGAATCATGCCGGTGGAGGCGATGGCTGCGGGTGCGCGCGTGATTACGAACAGCACTGGTGGAGCTTCGGAAACCGTGACACCTGGTGTCGACGGACTCCATTTCCACGACGACAGTTGGGAATCGGTGGCCGAGTGCATCCGAGATGTCGCCGCGGTGGACGTGAATGGTGCCCGCTCGTACGAGAAGTACTCCGTGCGCAGATTTCGCTCCGAGATCGCAACCTGGACCGGTGTTCCGGTGTTCGGCTACGCGAACAGTGTTTCGCCCCAGTAGTGTCCGTCGGCGAGACCGCCGGGGCACGCGAAGACGGCAGAACCGACGTGTTGGATGTATTCGTTCAGCGCATCGTGTCGTGAAAGGTTTTGCTGCATCGGAACAAATTGCTCGACCGGATTCCGGCAGTACGCAACGAAGAACAGTCCCGCGTCCAGGTGGCCGAAGCCGTCGGAGCCGTCGGTGAAGTTGTATCCGCGGCGCAAGATCTGAATCCCACCGAGTTCCTCGGCAGAGGCCAGGCGCACGTGTGAATCCTCCGGGATGACGAAGTCGTGGCCCATTTTGGAATCGAGATCAAGTTCGTCGAACTCGTCTTTGGCGCCGAGTGGCGCTCCGCTGCGTTTGGAGCGGCCGATGACAGCTTCCTGTTCCTTGAGTACTGCGCGATCCCACTGCTCGATCAGCATGCGGATTCGTCTGGCGACGAGGAATGATCCGCCTGCCATCCAGGCCTGATCGTCAGTGGGATCAACCCAGACGTGCTGGGCGAGTGCGTTTGGATCTTCCGCCTTGATGTTGGCTGTTCCGTCCTTGAACCCGAACAGATTTCGTGGTGTCGCCTGCGTCGTCGAGGTCGAGGACGTTCGCCCGAACCCGAGTTGTGACCACTTGACCGACGCGGTCCCGAAAGCGACTCGCGCGAGGTTGCGGATCGCATGGACGGCAACCTGGGGATCGTTGGCGCACGCTTGGATGGCGATGTCGCCCCCGCTGCGATTCGGATCGAGGTTGTCCGCGCGGAAGTGGGGGAGATCGAGCAGGGCAGCAGGTTTCTTGTCTGCGAGCCCGAAACGGTCGTCGAAAAGTGACGGTCCGAATCCGATGGTCAGGGTGAGTTGCGACGGCGCGAGATCGAGTGCCTCACCGGTATCGCTCGGTGGCGCGTACGGACCGTCGCCGGTCGCTCCGTCCTCGGTTGCTTCCTGACCCGCTGTCATTCGTTCGGCCATCGCCGTCCACGTCTGCAGCAGCGTGATCAGTTCGTCGCGCGACTTCGTCGTCACATCGAAAGCGACGAAGTGCATGCGATCCTGGGCCGGCGTCGTGATGCCTGCCTGATGCTCGCCGCGGAATGCCACCACGTCTGCGTGATCGGTGCCGGAATTCTCGTCGGCGGTCACCCGCCCGATGACGGCACCGGCACCGGCCAGGACGGCGCCGGCCCCCACGGCGCCGAACAGTCGGCGCCGTGAGACCGCATGCGGTGCTGCGTTTTCCGCAGCGGGTGTGCCTTCTGGTGAATCAGTCATCTACTGTCCCGCGACTACTTCCTGGACCTGGCTGACCTCGGCGGACAGAGCATCGATTTTACGCGAGAGTTCTTGACGCTGCGCTTCGGTGACGGTGTCGTAGTACACGAATCCGTCGCCGACGCGGAACTGCGCCAGAGCGGCGTCGAGGTCGGCGAATCGGTCCGCGATGCGCTGGGCGAGCTCGGGATTACGTTCCTGCAGAATCGGGTTCAGTGCCGCGATCGCCGCCTGTGAGCCGTCGACGTTGGCCTGGAAGTCCCACAGGTCGGTGTGCGAGAAGATGTCTTCCTCTCCGGTGATCTTGGAAGTCGAGATCTCGTCGAGCAGTCCTTGGGCGTCGCCGGCGATCTTGGTTGGGTCGATCGTGTAGTCCTCGGCGTTCACCTGATCGGCAAGATACTGAATGTCTTCGAGCAGTTGATCGGCGACTGCGTTGGTATCCGGCTGAAATCCGGTGACCCACAAATCCTTCTCGAGGCGGTGGAATCCCGTCCAGACCTGACCGGGCTCCAGGTCCGCTTCGCGCAGGTCAAGCTTGGGATCGAGTTCGCCGAAGCTCTCGGCTTCGGGCTCGATGCGCTCGTAGTAGGTACGTGCGATCGGGAACAGTGCCTTCGCCTGGTCGACGTTGCCGGACTGGACGGCGGCGACGAACTGAGCTGCGGTGTCCTGCAATGCGACGATCTGGCTGCGAATGTACCGCCGGTAGCCGTCGGCAGCTTCGGCGAGTTGTCCGCTCTCGTCGGTGGCCGCCTGCGAATCGCCCGTGACGACGAAGTCCTGGCGGATGCCGGTTCCGACCATGCCCGGCTTGCACGCGAGTTGATAGGTCGCAGCCTCGGGGAGGGAGACGATCAGCTGCCGGGTAAGGCCGGGGCCGATGTTCTCGACTTCGCCCATCGCTCGATCACCCTCGGCGAAGACGTAGAACTCGGTGACCTTCGAGCCGTTGTTCGTCACCTGGAACGTCGAACTGCCAGTGGTCCCGGTGGTGGCACTGACGTCACACGAATCGTCGGTGGCCGTGACGACGATGTCGCCGTCGCTCGCCGTCGTCTTCTCGGTGCACGCGGCGAGGGAGAAGGGAAGTACCGCAGCCGTGGCCAGTACGAGGGTGGATTTACGCATGTCGGCAATGCCTCTCAGGATTTTTCGGGAACGTGTGTGTCGTGCGCAGGCGGGGCCGTCGGCTCGGTTGGCTTCGACGGAAGGGGACGCAGGAAGAGTGCTAGGACGACTACGAGGTAGACGACCCACGCGACGGCTTGCAGGACCGTCGGATCCGGGCGGAAGTTGAAGATTCCGGCGAGGACGGTGCCGTACCAGGTCGACGGGTCGTAGCCGGGCGTCAGGTTGAACGCGAGATTCGAACCGCCCGGAAGCACATTTCCGGTCTGTAGAGCGCGAACACCGTACGAGAGGATTCCGGCGGCTACGACGATGAGGAAGATCGCCGTGTACCGGAAGAAGGTCGTCAGGTTGAGACGGAGGGCGCCGAAGTACATGGCGACGGTCAAGACGGCGGCCAGGAGAATTCCGAGGAGCAGTCCGACCAACGGCCAGGAGCTGCCTGCGGTGTTCTCGGCGTATCCGACCATGAGCAACGCTGTCTCGACGCCTTCACGACCGACCGCGAAGAACGACAGCGACAAGATGGCGACGGGGCCGGCGATCAACGCCTTCTCCATCCCCGCTTTCAGATCGCCGGAAATGTTCTTCGCAGCCGTGCGCATCCACAGGACCATGATCGTGACGATGACGACGGCGACCAGGGAGGCAACGCCCGCGATGATCTCTGCGGTCAGGCCGTCGACCGTCGACGTTCCGTAGTGGATCGCGAAAAAGATGATCGCCACCATGGCGACGGCGATCGCGACGCCGAGCCACACCCATTTGAGTGCATCCCTGCGCTGAGCTTTCACGAGGTAGGCAGCGAGAATCATCACCACGATGCCCGCTTCGAGGCCTTCGCGCAGACCGATCAGGCCACTACCGAATAACTGGGTGGCAACTGATGGTGTGCTCGCGGCAGCGAGTACCGACACGGGCACGGGCGACTCCTGACTGAGTGAGTGCGACAGCTTCTGCCGAACGTATGAGGCTAGGCCAGCCTTAACTCAGAAGAAGATACTCCACAAGCGGTGGTGAACCACGCCCTGACCTGTACTTTTGCTGTTCTTTACCAATGGATTCGGGAGTACTTCGCTCGCATGTGGATGATGGAAGGGTGTACCGAACTCCCGCAGCCCGCAGAAGTCCCCGGCGTCTCTCGAGAGTCGTAGCCGCAGTAGCTGCCGGAACAGCCTTGCTGGGCGCAGGCATCGTGGCGTGTGGATCGAACGAACCGAAAGTAGCCATTCCGGAGGGCATACCCCCAGGTACCGGCTCTCCGACGCCACCGATCGACATCAATGCCCCCGGCCGCAGTGCTGATCAACTCGCCGACTGGGCCGCGGGATTGTCGGACGACATCGGGATCGGGACCACGGCACTCGAGGCGTACGGGTACGCCGCTGCGGTCATGGCCGAGACGCTTCCCAGCTGCGGAATCGGGTGGACGACATTGGCCGGTATCGGCAGCGTCGAGAGCCGACACGGGACCTACGACGGTTCGTCGGTCGATGCGTTCGGCCAGGTCGCCCCGACGATTCGGGGAATCCCTCTGGACGGTGGCCCGGGAGTTGCCGAGATCCCCGACACCGACGGCGGGGCGATGGACGGCGATCCAGTGCACGACCGTGCGATGGGGCCCATGCAGTTCATCCCTGAGACGTGGCTCAAATGGGGAGTCGACGCCAACGGCGACGGCCGGGTGGACCCGGACAACATCGACGACGCTGCCCTCACCGCCGCTCGTTACCTGTGTGCACGCGGGGGAGACCTCACTGCCGCTGCCGGGTGGCAGCAGGCGCTCATGGCGTACAACCTCTCGGGCGACTATCTCGCGCTCGTTCGTGATCGTGCGTCGGCGTATTCAGTCGGGGTACGGCCGGACTGACGGCGATCGATCCGCAGGTCGGGCCCGTGACCGCGCGTCGATAAAGAAGCCTTCGGCCCGTGCGGTTAGGCTGTGTGCTGGCACTACAGAGGTGCTGGCACTGCAGAGGTCCAGCCGCGATCGTGGTCCTCTTTCGACCGGAGGGGTCGGAGCCCAAGTGTCAAGCACGCAGAGCGTGCCCCAATGCGAAGCCCATTCGAAGGAGAACCACACAGTGGCCAGTATTGAGCAGGTCGGAGCTCGCGAGATCCTTGATTCACGTGGCAACCCCACGGTTGAGGTCGAGGTTCTGCTCGAAGACGGAAGTTTCGCCCGGGCTGCGGTGCCGTCCGGTGCTTCCACCGGTGAGCACGAAGCCGTCGAACTGCGCGACGGTGGCGCACGCTACGGCGGAAAGGGCGTCGAGAAGGCCGTGGAGGCTGTGCTCGGCGAGATCGCTCCGGCCATCATCGGCATCGACGCAACCGAGCAGCGCACGGTCGACCAGGCGCTGCTCGACGCAGACGGCACCCCGGACAAGTCGCGTCTGGGCGCAAACGCTCTGCTCGGTGCCTCGCTTGCCGTGGCTCGCGCCGCTGCCGAGTCCTCGGGCCTCGAGCTGTTCCGCTACGTCGGTGGCCCCAACGCTCACGTTCTCCCTGTCCCGATGATGAACATCCTCAACGGTGGCGCGCACGCAGACACCGGTGTCGACGTCCAGGAGTTCATGGTTGCTCCCATCGGCGCACCGAGCTTCAAGGAATCGCTGCGCTGGGGTGCCGAGGTCTACCACTCCCTGAAGTCGGTCCTCAAGGAGAAGGGCCTCTCCACCGGTCTCGGTGACGAAGGCGGATTCGCTCCTGACGTCGCGGGCACCAAGGAAGCACTCGACCTCATCACGATCGCCGTGAACAAGACCGGCCTCAAGCTGGGCACCGACGTCGCGCTCGCTCTCGACGTCGCCGCCACCGAGTTCTACACCGACGGCACCGGCTACAAGTTCGAGGGCAAGAACCGCACCGCGGCCGAGATGGCGGCGTTCTACGCCGAGCTCATCGACGCCTACCCGCTCGTTTCCATCGAGGATCCGCTCGACGAAGACGACTGGGACGGCTGGGTCGCACTCACCGATCAGATCGGCAACAAGGTCCAGCTCGTCGGCGACGACCTCTTCGTCACCAACCCCGAGCGCCTCGAAGAAGGCATCGTCAAGGGTGCGGCAAACGCACTCCTGGTGAAGGTCAACCAGATCGGCACTCTGACCGAGACCCTCGACGCCGTCGATCTCGCTCACCGCAACGGCTACAAGACGATGATGAGCCACCGTTCCGGCGAGACCGAGGACACCACCATCGCCGACCTCGCGGTTGCCGTCGGCAGCGGTCAGATCAAGACCGGTGCTCCGGCCCGCAGCGAGCGCGTTGCCAAGTACAACCAGCTGCTGCGTATCGAGGAGAACCTCGGCGACGCAGCACGTTACGCCGGCGAGGTTGCGTTCCCGCGCTTCGCTTTCGAGGCCTGACGGAAATCTAAGATTCAGTAGTGTCTGCACAGCGCGGTAAGCCACGATCCCCCGGCGGAAGTCCGGGGGGTCGTGGTTCCCGTCGTGGGGACACACCGTCGCGTGCGCGTCGTGACAGCGCTCGACGCCCACGCGCGTCGGAACCGGCATCTTCGGTAGATCCGGCAGCAGTTGATTCCGCTGCGACAGACCCCGCGCAACCGGGGGTCTCCGCCGAGAAAGCGTCGGCGCGTGGGTCGAGGTCGGCCCGGGGGAAGAGCGGAACCAACAAGTTCTGGTCTCGGCTTCCGAAGTCGGACAACACCATTTTCGGCTTGTCCACCAGTCGGGCCGTTGTGCTCGCGATGGTTGTGCTCATGCTGGCGCTGACACTGGCAGTGCCGCTGCGTACGTACATCAGCCAGCGTTCGGATGCCGCGCAGGTGGCGGCCGAACGTCAGGTGCTCGAGGAAGAACTGCGAAAGCTGCAGGGCCAGAACGCGCGCTTCGACGACCCTGCGTACATCGAAGCTCTTGCACGAGAACGCCTTCGGTACGTCAAACCGGGCGAGACCCCGTTTCAGGTTCAGCTTCCCGGCGACTACAAGGAACCCGAGAAGAAGCAGGAAAAGGAAACACCGCTGACAGGTCCGTGGTATCGCGATCTGTGGCAAACGATTTCGGAACCGCCAGTGGTTCCCGAGACGACGACACCGGCCCCGATGCCGTTGGCGCCGATAGAGCCAGAAGAACAAGGAGTACCCACCGGGTGAGCAACACGTCCGAAAATTCCCCACAGGTTTCACAAGCGGATCTCGACGCCGTTGCCGCTCAATTGGGCCGTGAGCCACGCGGAGTGATCGAGATCGCGTACCGCAGCCCGGACGGTCAGCCCGGCGTCGTCAAGACTGCCCCCAAACTTCCGGACGGAACACCGTTCCCGACGTTGTACTACCTCACCGACCCGCGACTGACGGCCGAAGCGAGCCGTCAGGAATCCGCCGGCGTCATGCGTGAAATGACCGAACGCCTGACCCAGGATCCGGAACTTGCCGCGGCCTACCGGCGGGCATACGAGTCGTACCTTGCCGAGCGGGACGCGATCGAATCTCTCGGAACCGACTTTGCCGGTGGCGGGATGCCGGATCGCGTCAAGTGCTTGCACGTGCTGATGGCGCATTCGCTTGCCAAGGGTCCCGGCGTCAATCCGCTCGGTGACGAGTCCGTTGCCTTGGCCGGCCACGGAAAGCTCCGCGGAACTGCAATTCCCGCGGACTGGCCTGGCATCGACGACGCCGACACCGCCGACCGGTGACTCGCCGTGTTGCCGCAGTCGATTGCGGTACCAACTCCATTCGACTGCTGATCGCCGACGTCGGCGCCGACGGTCGTCTGGTGGATGTCCGGCGCGAGATGCGCGTCGTGCGACTGGGTCAAGGTGTTGATGCGACAGGGACATTCGCGCCCGAGGCCATCGAACGCACTCGGGTTGCGCTGGTCGAGTACGCGTCGATGATCGCCGATGCCGGAGCAACCGCCGTTCGAATGGTCGCGACGTCGGCTACTCGCGACGCTGCGAATCGGGAAGACTACTTCACGATGACGCGGGACGTGCTCGGTGCGGTGATTCCCGGATCCGGAGCAGAGGTGATCACCGGCGACGAAGAGGCGCGACTCTCGTTCGGTGGTGCTGTGGGAGAACTTGATCCCTCCGAGGGCCCCTTCGTGGTAGTCGATCTCGGCGGCGGGTCCACCGAAGTTGTCCTCGGCGACGCGTCGGGCGTCCAGGCTGCGTACTCCACCGACATCGGCTGTGTGCGCGTCACTGAGCGGTGCCTACCGTCGGATCCGCCTATGGCAGAGCAGGTTTCCGAGGCGACGGCTTTTGCGACCGCGAAATTGGCCGAGGCATTCGAGGCCGTGCCCGTCGAGAAGGCGCACACCTGGGTGGGTGTCGCTGGAACCATGACGACGCTGGCCGCGATTGCTCAGGAACTTCCGGAGTACGACGCCGAGAAGGTGCACCTGTCGAGGATTCCGTTCAAGCAACTTTTCGAGGTGTGCGAGCGACTTACCGCCATGACTCGGGTTGATCGCGCCGCATTCGGCCCGATGCATCCGGGGCGGGTGGACGTCATCGGTGGCGGAGCGATCATCACCACGGTGCTGGCTCAGACATTCGAAGCCAAAGCCGGGATCACCGAACTGGTTGTCAGCGAACACGACATCCTCGACGGCATCGCGTTGTCGATAGCTCAGACCCACCCGATAGTCTGATTCGCGACGCACCCGACCAGTCGGGTGCGTCAAGGCCCCCATAGCCCAATTGGCAGAGGCAACGGACTTAAAATCCGTCAAGTGTCGGTTCGAGTCCGACTGGGGGCACAAGAAATGGCTATTCGAACACGCAGGTAGAGGCACGTTTTGGACAGTTTATTCGAACGCTTACGCAGTCTCTGCCCACAATTTGCCCACAACTGAATCCAACTTCGCCGCGACTGCGTTGAGATCGTCATCGAAAAGGTCGGCGTAGACGTCGAGGGTCATTGCCGCACTCTTATGTCCCAGCATCTTCTGCACGGCCTTCACATTCGCGCCGGCAGAGATCGACAGGGAAGCAGCCGTGTGCCGCAGATCGTGCGCTGTCACGCGAGGAAACGGGGAAACCGATCACCATCAAACGCGCACTCACCAACCCTCGCATGATCGGGAAGAAGCAGAGCGGCGACAAACTCGTCGCCACCACCATCCCGCCGATCCTGCAGCCCCGAACCTACAAGCGGCTGTGCGAACTGCTCCTCGATCCGGAGCGCGCGAAGTACACCGGCGACCGCACCCAAGTCGCACTCCTCGGTGGCGGGCTCGCCAGGTGCGGAGGCTGTGGCCGACCCATGTACGCGGCATCCACCGTCGGGCGGCCCACCGTCTATGCCTGCTCCACCCGCAGCAGCGACTGCCCCTCCATCGTGTCCGTCCAAGCTGAACTCCTTGAGGCGGATGTCATCGAGCGGGTCCTCGCGCGGTTGTCGTCCCCGAAGTACCGGAAGGCGTTGACGAAGTCGGTCAACGAACTCGGCTCCCGCGAGGAAGGCGAAAGCCGGGTTGTCGAACTCAATGCCCGATTCACTGCTTTGGGGGAGGACTTCGCCGACGGGCTCATCGACCGCGAAACCATGCGCGCCGGCACCGACCGCGTACGAGCGAACATCGCCGCAACCGAACTGAAGATGGCGCAACGGGAAGTCCTCATCGACCTCCCCGAACCATCAGCTGAGGACATTGTGAAGTGGTGGGAAGAGGCAGACACGCGCCGGCGCCGCGATGTCGTGTCCATCGTCGTCGACCATCTCACCGTCAAACCCACCGAGCGGCGAGGCCGCGACGGACTCGACCCGCACCGCGTCGACTACGTCTGGAAAGCGCAGTGAGTGGACACCGCGTTAGATCTCTACAGGCGGCCTGCCGTGTCGAAAACTCGGGTGTTGTTCCGCTCGGACTTCTTTAGCCGGAAAAACGTCGGTGGTGGCGTAGCTGCTAGCCGTTCGATGATGAACGGAAGCGCGTGCACCAATGTTGAGGCTGGACCGGCGATTGTGTGGTAGCCCGTCGCATGCACTTGATGTATTCCGATCCAGTGTAAGCCGGCGGCCCGACAAGCTTCGCGTTCATTTTCCCTACGGAGTTGCATTAGATCGCCGGTGACGAACACGTCGCATCTGTGCATCGCTACGTGGTCGAAGAGTTCGATGTCGTCCATGCCTTTACTGCTGATTTCCTTCACCCCGACGAATTCATGTCGCCGAAATATGGAAGCGAGATGCGAGATCATCCCCTGATTGACATTCTCATCTAGAAAGAACTTCATGCGCGCCGCCCGACGGATTCGACCTGACGATCGAAGTCAACGGCGTCGGCCACATCCATCGGGCTGACAGTTGGGAAGTATTCGCTCACATACTCTGCGGAAACTTCGCCCCCCTTGACCAGGTTTGCGATGGTGCCATAAGCGACTCGCGTTCCGCGTATGGTCGGCCAACCGCCCATGCGAGTCTCACGCACCTCAAGGTGTGGACGAGGATTGAGGAAGTCGACGACTTTCTCACCCTTCCAATTGATAAAGGGTTTGAAGACGTCCTCCAGGCTTACGAGGATCTGCTGACGAGGTGACTTGACCAGGTCGGTAACTGCCTCGCCTTCGACCAGAAACACCGAAGTACCATCTGTGGTCAGCGTATACCGAGAAGGATGATCGGTGAGATCCATATCCTGGAGCGATTGAAATGCCCGTCTGATTCGCTGGAGGGGGATTTCTTTGCGCAAACTTGCGACGGTTCGAAGTGCTACGACATCGCGAAATGAGTACAAAGCGCGTGGCTTTCCAGCAACTTCTGGAGCCAACAATGGGCTTGGCCCCTTGCGCCACGCGGCAAGTTGGCCGGATGTTGCCCCGGTGAGGGTACAAACGAGATTAACTGGAAACGACAATTCGATCACCCCCTTCAAGTCGTGGCCAGCCGATTGCGTCCATTGTGTCAGTGAGGTGCGGATCATGAAAGCGTGTTGATTCGTCGGAGGGCTGAGACGGGCACGCGCGGGTACCGTACTCCATGTCGACACTTCACCTGTCGGCCGGGCCTCGGGGGTGTTTGCCGCATCCGCCGGGGCTGATCTTTATCGTCCGCGAATCATCGCATGCCGCAACCGGCCAGCATCACCCGAACCGTACTTACCGGTCTCAAAAACGGGAAGGCCCCACCAAACGGTGAGGTCTTTGCCGTGGGATCAGTAGGTCGGCGGAATCGGCCCGCCAGCGAGTTGTACATGCGCAGTCCACTGAGTTCCGTCATGCCATCTGACATACGCAGGGTTGGATTGATCCTGATACCAACCCGGAGGGCAGTGGGGAACGGGCTGCGGAGGGCCGGCATGTTGCCGTTGCTGCCACCACTGGAAGGGGGTTTTAATGCTCCACCAAATCGCGATGGCAAGGTACTTGTAGAAGAGCCAGCAAAGGTAGAACGTCCACCACATCATGAGAAGGCCGATGTAGAAGGACCAGGTGACGATTCCCATGTTCCCGTATTTGGTTGGGATTTGGGGTGAGCGAATGGGTGTGGACCAGTAGAGCGGTCCTACGCCGCCTCCGATTCGGAGTCCCACAGTTGCTGCCCTTTCGGTGAATGTTGTGACGCTACTCGGCGAGTTCGATGATGCCGATCTGGAACTGAGGGACGACGATCTCTTTGCCCGATGATGTGAACTGATACTCGCCATCAACGACGACGTGCAACTTCACGGTATCGCCCTCAACGAATGACTCAAGCCCCGTAATTGTTCCGACCAATTGTGCATTCTGGGAATTGCCGATCCCAAGAGGGGAAGTCCCGACGTTCGCCAGGAAACGATCAGTTCCAGTGATGGTGTCGAACTGGTAGATCGACGCGTAGAGGACTATCCGTCGATCCTTGTTTGCCCATGGGTCCTTGACTATCAGTGCGAGATCCCTATCGTCGATTTCCTGGTACGTGGCAGGGTCGGTAGATGTGGGGTCTTTGCGAAGCATCAACTGTGTGTAGGTCGCGTCGTCGATTGTGACGGTTTCCGRCTTCGATCCAGCGAGGTTGGCGACGACGGTTGTGCCCACAACGAGCGCAACGACGCCCGCAGCTAAGGCGATGAGAAACCAGATGACCTTGGTGAGCGCGGTCATCGGAGGCTTCGCGCTTACCCTTGCTAGGTTCGTCGAGCGCGCTTGTGTCTGACTGGTCCATTGCTGCCCGTCCCAGTACCGCACGATTGTGGGGTTCTGCGGGTCTGGGTACCAGCCGGGCTGTGAGTTCATCGTCGCGTCCTTGCTCGGCCCCGTAGTGGGGAAGTGTCAGCAATACATACCAGACAGTCCGGACACTAGCGAAGGTGTATGTGGAAATACTTGGCTGGTGCTCTGAGTTTCAATCGGTGTATGGCCAAAACTGAACCGATTGTGATTTCTCCGGCTGTCGTCGACGGTCTCCGCATGATCTTCGCGCGCCTCGCGAACGACACATCAGCGTTTCGCAGACCGGCGGACATCACCGAATCGGTAGATCGTGACGTCATAACGCCGCGTCTGCTCACCGCCGTTCAAGCTGGCGAGTTCCTTGGTGTGGACCAGACGACCGTTCGAGAGCTATGGCGAGATGGCAAGTTGAAATGCGTTCATATTGGTCGGGGGAGGAAAGTGTCGACTGTCGAACTTTGGCGCTACATCAACGAGCATGAGCAGTTTGACCGCGATCATTGAGTGCTGTTGTGGGTCAACCATTCTCCGTTTATGCGGAGAGTGGTTGACCGAAGTTGTGAACCGGCGACCATTCTGCCCACTTTTTGCCCACAAGCTATCGGCACAGAGCCACACAGCGTGCGCTTAAGCGGAACAGTATGACGAGGTGAGTGGGCGTCCAGCGCCCCTACCTGCAGTGGAATAACGGTTCGAGTCCGACTGGGGGCACCGCGTAGTCCAACATTCGGTGCGATATCGAAGAACCCCGCTCGTCCTCATACGGACGGGCGGGGTTTTCGTGGAGCAACGACTGCTCACCAAGTGGCTACTGGGCCCAGACGGTCGTTCCGGCAGGCGCATTCAGTGTGTTGACGAGATCGATGCCGGCTACGACAGCCGCGCCGCCGCCACCGAGGATCGTTCCGGCCACACCGCCGATTCCGGCTCCTGTTGCGAGGCCACCCAGGCACAGTGCCGCAGCGACGGGGAGTCCGACGATGGTCAAGCCCAGCGGAGCGCCGACAGCGCAACCGATTCCGGCGCCGACGATGGTGCCGAGCAGGCTGCCGACCTGAGTGCCGAGACCGAGCTGACTCTGGAAGTGCGCAATCGCCCGATCATTCTCCTCGGGCGAGGCTACCGGCGTCCATTCCTTTGCCGCAGGCGCACTCTCGGGTCGAGGTGTTGCCTTCGCCGAATCGGTGATCGGTGTCAGTGTGAGGGTCTTACCGTCTTCACTGATCGTGCGATCGAAGGGGAACTGCAGATCCCCGAGGTTGTATGCGAGAGGCAGGGAAACAAGGTCGGCTCCCTTGCTGTCCTGCAAGACGACGGAGTTGCCGTCGCCGGATACCTTGAACAGCCCGGCGTCGATAGTGGTGACGATCGACTTGTCGACGATCTTCGCTTCGTAATTCACGTCGGTCGACGGATCAGCTGACGCGATCCCTGTTGATGCTCCGACTGCAGCGACCGCTAGAGCAGTCACAGCCGCCTTCTTGAAGAAACCCATAGTTCAACCCCGTGTTCGCCTGCGTGTGCTCGCAGAAACTCGACAACTTCGGACATTGGTAAACCCCCGACAAAGCCTTCGTATTAAAGCAGACCGAAGTGACAGAAGGGATAGTTGCGCTCGGGCTGACCGGAAGCGGCCGGTGCAATCAAATTTGCAGTGTGCAGTACCAAGGGATCGAACGTGTGTGCGAAAATGTGGAGATGCGGCTAACCGAGCGATCCCCGGACCGCTGCCCGAACGGACACCCGCTGACGGCCAATACGTGCCTCGTCGGCTGGGAGGTGTGCGGTTGTGCCTCGACCGAGAATGGCGGGCATCGGACCCATTATTGCAGGCGCTGCGGTGAAACTGTCCGGACGCCAGAGTGCGTCGGCGTGGATCCGCAGAAAAGTCGATGGAGTTGAAGGGGTGCCCTGCCTGCTTGGGTGGGGCAACCAGGCAGGGCAGTGGTTGGCCGTCCCTCTCAATACCGACCCACGGCGAACCATTGGCGTTGAAGGTACCCACCGTTCGTGACGCGCGCCACTTACGTACCAGTACCTTCGTTAGCCGAGGTCAGTGGTGGCGACGACGGAAGTCACCGACGTCCCCGCGGGGACGTGGTTCATGGAGAAATCGCGGTCCCGGTCAGGGTTGACGACGCTTGCCACCAGGAGCATGGCGGCGACAAAGAGAACTCCCGCGGTGAGGTAGGCGATTTTCACGGGCAGGCGCGGGCGTCGATCTGAATTCGTGGACATTCGCGTTCTCCATCGGTACATGTTGGACGAACGCTTAGTTTAACAATCAACTAATAAAAGGGGTCCGAACAGTGACGCAAGATACGAAAAGACCCTCGATCTCGGGGGAAATCGAGGGCCTTTCCGGTCGAACGTCGGTGTCGCCAAGCACATAGCGTCACCGACCCACTATCGGTGTCGAGCGTGACCCCTCATGTCCGACCCCACTTCTCGACACTATCCAGTAATTTGCGACATTGTGGACGATTCAGACATTGTCATTCGGATGGGGGACACCCCCGCCCGCGACACCTACTTTCGTCCAGCCGCCCATTTCATTCCCCAGTTGTAGGCCCGATCGAGATCTGACTGACTGCCGTTGATGTACTGAACTTCGCGGGTCACCGTCACGCCCTGACCTGAACTCTGGATGAGAGCGATTGCGCACAACCGCTCCTGGTTGCTGGCCGAATCGAGCCGCACTTCCACCTCGGGGCCGTTGGTGGGATACAGGGTGACGACGCCGTCCACGGCCGCCCAGTTGGGGGCGCCGTCGTAAATCATCGCGAAGATCAGGATTCGCCGGAAAGCGCTTGGGTCACCGAGATTGACGTGCATGTTCTCGCCGCCGGTGTTCGCACCACTTCGGTCGTCGCCGTCGAGGGAGATGTAGGGCGGAGAAGTCAGTGAACCGAAACTGTTGCCCAAGGCCTGAACTACTCCCTTGGACCCGTCGGCAAGTTCGTACAGGCATCCGAGGTCCAGGTCGACCGCGCCAGAACCTGCGCCGGCGAGTTTGGCGAGGAAACCGGTCTTCTTCGGTGGTGCTCCCTGCGACCAGTTGAGGTTCACGCGCATATTGCCTTGTCGTTCACCCGCCTTCGCGAGGTTGACCGTCGGTGCCGATTTGGTGAGCGTGATCTTGCTCAGGCTGACCGGTGCTTGCGACGGAGTGGACTCGCCGGAACGTCGGGTGTAGTCGATTGCCATCGTGATAGTCCTTGTCTGAACTCGAATGAGTCCGATCGTGTTACCCGTCGAGGAATCTCCACCGACGTGATCGGCGATCTCCGGCCATTGTCCCTCATGTCTGATTTCAACCCATCGGCATCAAACTTGCCGCACCAACTACCGGCAGACCAGTAGTTTGCTGATTACTGTGTCTGTGGGCAGACCTGACTCCGAAATAGGTCGGACGTACTGGTTGACACCGCAGTGCCTAATTACGAGAGAATTGCTGAGTCGGACGTCCGATTCGAATTGCGTCGTGGGAGCGGGAGGTAAGTGATGTCGGTCCTGTCTCTTCTGCAACCCCACCAGAGAGAAAGATTGACGCCCGCGCAGCGCGATGACGTCACTCGTGAGCAGATAGCCGTCACCTTCGGCGTGCTGCCGTGGGCCGCTGCTGTCCACCTCGTCGTCACACTCGGGCTGACGTTGTATGTGATTCCGCCGGACAGCGGACCGTTGCCGCGTCTGTGGCCATTCCTGTCCGGAGTGATCGGGTTGGTGGGGATGTGCGTCGGTCTCGCCATTCATTTCAACCTGATCGCACCCACGTACCGGATGTCCTACGCGTTTCTCATCGTCGAATTTGCTGTAGTCGGGATCCTGTATTCCTCGCTCGCCCTGGTCCTGTACCCGATCCTGGACGATTCCGGCGACCTGATCCTGATAGCGGTCACCACATCCATCACCGGTGCCGGAGCCGTGGCCACCGCGATGTTGCGGATGGTGGGGGTCACCTGGATCCTGTCCAATATGGTCATCCTCGGGGTGGCATTCTGGCTTCAACCGGGGCCCGAGTTCGAACGAATTCTCATTGGAATGATCGCCTACGGCGCAGCTCTGATCGGCGGCACGATAGTGGTCTCGGGCAACCTGGAATCTCGCTACCGAGCTGAATTGAGCGCCGCGTCGGAACGATCGGTTGTGCAGATGCTTCTCGAGGATTTCGAAGGCAACGCGGGGGACTTCGTGTGGGAGACGGACCAGAAAGGCAAGTTCAACCGAATCCCGACGCGGCTCGCGGTCGAAGCGGGGCTGGATTCCACCGAGTTGCAGGGAACGGCGTGGCAGGACCTGTTCATGGAGTTGGGCACCCTACGGATCCCCGGCGGAATCGATGCGCTCATGGAGTTGCAGAAAGCCCGCCACACGAAGACCGCATTCGTCGACGTGCTCGTTCCGGTCCGAGTGCACGGTGAAATCCGGTGGTGGCAGATCTCCGGACGCCCGCGCCCCGGCCGCACGCCTGACGAGTTCGTCTGGCGGGGAGTCGGTTCCGACGTCACGGAAGTGAAACTGCAGAGTGACGAGATCGTGCGGATGGGTCGGGTGGACGCACTCACCGGTATGCCGAACCGGCACAGCTTCTGGACCGAGCTCGAGCGACTGCTGCGCGATCCGTACACAAGCGAAAGTGGTCTCGCGTTGGCGATGCTCGACCTCGACAACTTCAAATCGGTCAACGACACACTGGGTCACACCGTTGGCGACGCGGTTCTGCGAGAGGTCGCGGATCGCCTGTCCGAGGCCGGTGGGATGTCACAGTTGTTCGCACGTCTGGGTGGAGACGAGTTCGCGATTCTTTTCACCGATGTAGGTGACAGTTCGCAAGTTCGTACTCTGCTCGGCCGCTACATCGAAACTCTGCATGAGCCGATCACAGTGGCCGGCACGCGGTTGGAGATCGGATGCAGCATCGGGTACTACCTCCCCGCCGAACTGCCGTCCTCCGCCGACGAAATGATGGGCGCTGCGGACCTCGCGTTGTTCGCGGCAAAGGAATCCGGGCGCGGGGCCGTGCGTGAATATCGAGACTCGATGAAGTCCGTGGCCGATCGGCGGGCCCGCCTGCTCGAAGATCTGGGAAACACCGTCGCGGAGAAGGACCTCGAACTCGAGCTGCTGCCCAGGATCGACGTGCTCTCCCGCGAGATCGTGGCCGTGGAGGTCCGCGTGGTCTGGCACAACGCCCGCCTCGGAGCTGTGACGTCCGCCGAATTCATGAGCGTCGCAGACGACACCGGTTTGGCTTATTCACTAGGAACGACCGTCTTCGAGCTGGCGTGCGAGGCGGCGTCGCGTCTTCCTGATCACCTGCGGGTAGCCGTCGCGGTATCGACGCGTCAGCTCGAATCGGATTCCTTTGTCGACTCGATAGGTGATTCGCTTCGACGATCGGACGCCGGCGCACATCAGCTCGAGCTTCAACTCAACGAATCCTCGGCGATCACCGACGAGTCCAAGTCTGCATTGCACGCGATCGCGGACATGGGAATCGCGCTGACCGTGGACGAGTTCGGTGCCGGATTCTCCTCGCTCGCATCACTGTCCGGCCTTCCGTTCACCAGAGTCCGGATAGAACGCTCCATTTCGGGTGCGGCGCCTGGTGGACGGCCGATTCTCGAAGCTGTCGTGGATCTGGTCGACGCGCTGGGAATGGAGGTCGTCGTCTCGGGAGTCGACGGTGAGGAGGACTTGAAGTCCGTGGCCGCTGCAGGGGTGAGGACTGTTCAGGGATACATCGCCGGCGGGGTCATGTCGGTCGACGCGGTCGCAGCGGCGGTAGCAGGCCGACGTGGATGACCCGGCGGTACTCCGTAGGCGTCGTGTCGAGACGTCTGTGCGCAAGCTCGGTCGCAGCGGCACGGAACAACACCTCTCGGATTACGATCGCCGTCGCTTACTCGATCGACGCCTGCGGTTCACCGCGCGCGTACTTCCGTGGTCGTTTCTGACTGCGGCGGTTGCGTTGTCAGCGATCGTGGTGCTCCTGCCGGTGGATGCCGGATGGTTCAGCTTCGCCTGGTCGAGTGTCATGCTGTTGTCGAGCGCTGGGTTCAGTGTCTATTGGCTCCGGCGCTCGCGTATGGGAGTCTCAGAGTCCCAGACCGCCGAATTGGTGGTGCTCACAGTCGAAATCATTGTCTGGGGAGTGCTCCTGGCGTGCTTGGCTCTCGTTCTCTTCCCGATGCTCGATCCTGGTGACGAATTGGTACTGAGTTCGACCTTGATCGGTGGGATCGCGGTCGGCGTGTTTCCCACCATGATGTTTCGCGGAATCACTGTCGTCTGGATCAGCCTGGTGGGAGTCGGGCTGGCCGGGGCGTTCTGGACGGAACCGGGTACATCGCGTTTCGTGCTGATCGGGGTGCTGGTCATCTTCGTAGGTTCGCTCTACAGCGGAACTTTGCTGTTGGCCAACCTCTTCGAGAGACGGCTACGCGCCGAACTCGTAGCCGAGGACGAACGAGATCTCGTCGAATTGTTGCTCAACGATCTCGAAGACGGAGCGCAGGATTGGCTCTGGGAAACCGATTCGCGCGGTATCGCCAGTACCGTGTCGTATCGATTTGCCGAGCAGGTCGGTTTACCGGCAGCGCAGATTCGGGGCCGCACCATGCACGAGATCCTGATCGGGATCGGCGCATCTCGAACAGATGCGGGCAGGAAGTCCCTTGATCTTCTCACCGCGAATTTTCAAGCCGGGACGGCGTTTCGGGACCTCACCATGCAAGTTGTCGTAAGGGGCGATACTCGCTGGTGGTCGATGTCAGGTCACCCCGCCAGCGGCGACGGGGCGGACTACGGGTGGCGCGGTGTCGGATCCGATATCACGCACTCTTATCACCAGCGTCAAAATATCTTGCGACTGGCGGAAGTCGATTCGCTAACCGGGCTCAAGAATCGGTACAGCTTCAACTCTCAGCTCTCGTCGAGGCTTCGGGACGGACGCAGAGTGTGGTTGGCGATTCTGGACCTGGACAACTTCAAGTCGATCAACGACCGGTTGGGACACCACGTCGGAGACGACGTGCTTCGCGATGTTGCGAGCAGGCTGCACAGCGTTCTGCGCTCGAACGAGATCTGTGGGCGACTGGGGGGTGACGAGTTTGCCATCGCCTTCGACGACTCCGCCTTCGACGACTCCGCCTTCGACGACATCGCGAGTGCAGATGAGGTTGAGGAACGATTCCAAACGATTCTCGACTCATTCGAACGACCATTTTCACTGGTCGGCAACCAGATTCGCATTCGTGCCAGTCTGGGGTACGGCTCGATGCCCGACGACGCCGACAGCCTCGAAGACCTGGTGATTGTTGCGGACCTCGCGCTCTACCACGCAAAGGAGAGCGGTCGGAACCAGATCCGCGCCTTCGATGCGACTTTGCGGGATCGTGCGACAGGTAGGGCCAGAGCACTGTTGGATCTTCGGCGTGCGTTGATCGACGAAGAGTTCGAGTTGGTCTATCAACCGCAGGTTTCAGCCGCGACGGGAGTTGTTGTCGGGTTCGAGGCTCTGCTGCGGTGGAACCATCCGACTTCAGGTCTCGTCTCGCCGGGAGACTTCATCTCGGTCGCCGAGGAAACCGGCTTGATCGTGCCGATCGGTGCAGGTGTTTTGCGGGCTGCCTGCACGGCAGCGACAACGTGGCCGGAGGACATTCGGGTTGCCGTCAATGTTTCTCAGGTGCAACTGCGTTCGAGTCGATACGTCGAATCGGTACGCCAGACACTGAACGAGGTGAACCTCCACCCCAGCCGACTCGAGATCGAAGTGACCGAATCGCTGGTCATCGACGACGCCGACCGAGATGTGTTGGTACAGCTCTCGGCGCTCGGAATCGCGATTGCGATGGACGACTTCGGTACAGGGTTCTCCTCGGTTGCCAGCTTGGCCCGGCTGCCGCTCGATCGGTTGAAGATCGATCGGGCGTTCGTCGCACCGCTGGACGCGGATCCCTCGAATTCGAGGTTCGCTGTCCTGCGAGCCGTCATCGCGATTGCCAAATCTCTCGGGCTGGACACCGTTGCCGAGGGCGTGGAGACGGAGAGGCAGCGCGCGATAGTGACGGAGTGCGGATGTGACGTGATCCAGGGGTACTTGGAGGGAATRCCGATACGGGCAGCCGAGATTCCGGACTATTTGAATGAGCGACCAGGCGGTCCGAGCAGGCTGGGTGTCGCGGCTACCACTGAGTGAGAACTTTGCGCCCGTTTTGGCGATCGATGTGTGACGGTACGCCGAAGTGATTCACATCGAACTGCAGAAGGGTGTCTTCGTGGTGGTCGGATCGGCGTACTTCCCAGGGCCGATGTTGGTGGGTAAGAAGGCAGTGGTCACAGGCGGTTCCCAGGGAATCGGCGCAGCGATCGTTCGAGCATTTGCCTCGCATGGCGCGTCAGTTCTGGTTGTGGACATGGCACCGCTGGGCGAGGTCGAATTCGACTCAGCTGCAGGTGGTTCGATCAACCATCTCGAGTACGACGTGCGTGCGCAGGAGGTCCCCGTCGCGTTGACCGAGTTCGCGCCGGACGTTCTGGTGAACAATGTGGGTCATTTCCTGAACCCGCCGACAGCGTTCGCCGGTACGGATCCAGGATTCTGGTCCGAGGCGGGCAACATCAATTTCGATCACGTCGTGCGCCTGACCCATGCCCTGCTTCCCGGCATGATCGATCGCGGAGTCGGTGGATCGATCGTGAACCTGACGACGGTGGAGGCGCATCGAGCGATCCCGGGCCACACCATGTACTCGGCATACAAGGCCGCGCTGACGCAGTTCACCAGAAGTCTTGGTGTGGAGATCGGTCGAACCGGAGTGCGCGTCAACGCCATTGCCCCGGATCTGATCGAGTCGGTACAGGTGCCGTATCGCAGGATCGTCCCTGCCGACGACTGGGACAAGTGGCCGGGGTGGGCGCCGCTGGGTGGACCGGGCCAGCCGGTCGACATTGCCGGCCCCGCGCTGTTCCTGGCTTCAGACCTGGCGAGATACATCACCGGAACCGTCATCCACGTCGACGGCGGCTCGCACGCTGCCGGAGGCTGGTTCCCCACCGAAGAAGGCGGCTGGACCAACCGGCCCCGAAAGGCTTGACACATGACAACTTTCAGTCTGAACGTTCCTAATTTCGGCACCACTCTCGCGGAGAACTCCTACGGGAAACTCGTGCAGGTCTGTCAGAGCGCGGAAGCTGCCGGCTTCGACCGGGTCCTCGTCACCGATCATGTGGTGATGGGCTCGGACAACTCGGCATATACGTGGTCGGCGTTCCCCACCGAGCCTGACGCCAACTGGCTCGAACCGCTGACCGTCCTGGCTTTTGTTGCCGGACAGACGAAGACAATTCGCTTGGGGACAGGAATCGTCATCGCGGCGCTTCGCGGGGGAGCGGTACTTGCCAAGACTGCCGCGACACTCGATCTGCTGTCCGGTGGCCGCCTCGACCTTGGCGTCGGAACCGGTTGGCAGAAACGCGAATACGACGCGGTCGGTATGGACTTCGGTAAACGAGGACCGTTGCTCGACGACGCTCTCGCTGTGTGCCGGGCCCTGTGGAGTTCGGCGCCGGCGAGCATCGACACTCCTCGTCTGAAGTTCGACGACGTGTATTGCGCGCCCCGTCCAGCCGCTGGAATCCCGATCTGGGTATCCGGTTCGCTCTCCAAAGCCGTCGTACGACGCGTCGCAACCTGGGGTGACGGGTGGATTCCGATCATGGGCGCCGCGGACGACGACCTACGTGAAGGGATCGATGTCATCGGGAAGGCCATGGCGGATCTCGGACGCGATCCAGCGGAATTGCAGGTCCGTGGGCGACTGACCGTTGTTCGCGGGGCTGACGGTTCGATCGATCTCCCGGCGACGATGATCGGTGCCGAACAGCTGCTCGAATCCGGTGCTACCGATGTGCTGGTCGCGCTGGCAGCTGTTGATCCGGATCCGGACACGGCGATGTCGGAGTTCGGCGAGCTGGTGTCGGCCTTCGCAAAGGTGACCCGATGACTATTGCGTTGAAGCGATAGTTCTATCGTGCGAAGTGTTGTAGTGCAGCCTGATCGAGGAGAGAACACATGACCGAGAGCATCGTCGTGGATACGAGCCTGGAAGGGTTGCTCGATGCCCGGATCAGCTGCCGCGCCTACGAGGACCGTCAGGTGCCACGTGAGGTGATCGAGGAGATCCTTCGGCTGGCGCAGAAGACGCCCTCGTGGTGCAACACGCAACCGTGGCAGGTTGCGATCACCGAAGGAGAGGGCACAGAACGATTCCGCGCCGGCCTCGGTGAGTACGTGATGGCCAACGCCCAGGAGTCGGACTTCGAGTTCCCCCGCGAGTACCAGGGCATCTACAAGTCGCGTCGGTTCGACTGTGCGATGGCGCTGTATTCGAGCGTCGGAATCGAGCACGGTGACCGCGCCGGTTCCGCGGCACAGACGATGAAGAACTTCGAGCTCTTCGGCGCTCCCCACGTCGCGATCATCACCACCGACGAGGCATTGGGCACCTACGGCGCTGTCGACTGTGGGTTGTACGTGAACAGCTTCCTGCTCGCGGCCCAGAGCCTGGGGGTGGCCACCATTCCGCAGGCGGCGCTCGCGGGTAGCTCCAAGTTCATTCACGAGCACTTCGGCATCGACGACACGCGCAAGGTCGTGTGCGCGATCTCGTTCGGGTACCCCGACACCGACCACCCGGTGAACGGATTCCGCACCGAACGCGAAACCGTCGACAACGTCGTGCAGTGGATGTCGAACTGATGGGGATGTCGAACTGATCACCTGCTGGTCGGGGGATTGAGTGTTGCGTAGTTCCACCTGAAAGACTGGTGGCATGTCCGACACACCCGAACTGTTCGATCGTCTGCGCCGATTTCCCGATGTCGAGGCACCCAATCTCTTTGCCGTCGACGCGGCTGATCGTCTGATCCTCGACGAGGCCGCCGACGCTCTTGCCGCGGCACCGGCGGGCACCGTCGTCGTGATCGGCGATCACTACGGTGCGCTGACCGGCGGTGTTGCGCTCGTTCACGGAATCGCCGGCGTGCGGGTTCACCAGGATCCGCTCACCGGAGAGTTGGCCCTCGCGAACAATGCGCGCGAACTCGGTTTCAGTGACGCCTTCACCTCCCACGGACTGGACGAGGAGTTGCTCAGCGGCGCCCGCGTCGTGCTCATGCAATTGCCGCGTAGCCTCGCTGAACTTGCCGAGATCGCTCAGCTGATCGCGCTCCACGCCGACCCGGCGGTTCGTGTCTTCGCCGGTGGGCGTGACAAGCACATCACCCCGGCGATGAACAAGGTTCTCGGCGAATCGTTTTCCGACGTCAGCGCCTCGCGTGGGCGTCAGAAGTCCCGCGTACTCAAGGCATCGGAACCGAAGGCCGATGTTGCCATCACGTTCCCGATGACCGAACGCCTCGACGAGTTCGACCTCGACGTCGTTGCTCACGGCGCCGTGTTTGCCGGTGCGAGCCTGGATATCGGCACCCGCTTGCTCCTGGAGAACCTCGGAAAGATTGCGGTCGATCCGTTGAGCGACGTGATCGATCTGGGTTGTGGCAGCGGCATTCTCGCGGCGGCGATCGCGCGGAAGTTCGCGGATGTCCACGTGATCGCAACGGATCAGTCCTCGGCAGCCGTCGCTTCGGCTCTGGCGACCGCAACTGCAAACGGCGTCGGCGATCGGGTGAGCGGCCTGCGCGACGATGCCGTGAGTTCGTTGCCCAGTGCGAGTGCCGATCTGGTTCTGTTGAACCCGCCGTTCCACGTCGGCGCGGCGGTGCACACCGGCGGAGCACTCAAGATGTTCGAAGCCGCCGGTCGCGTCCTGCGTCCGGGTGGCGAGTTGTGGACTGTTCACAACGCGCATCTGGGGTATCGCGAACCGCTGAAAGCCGCGGTGGGACCGAGCGAGGCGATGGCGAAGAACGCGAAGTTCATCGTGATGAAGTCGGTCAAACCGTCCTAGTATCGAAGAGTGTTGATCTTCCGGAAATGCGCCGGGAACTACAACCGACGCTTCGACGTTGTAAATTACGAGTGCTTTACTTTTAGTTAGGTACACGGACCGTGCCGGAAACTCGGATCCGTACGGCGAACCCGCGACGCACCCGTCGTAGGCCACCACGATGAAGGGATGATCACGGTGCGCACCACCAGCAACCCGGTGTTCCGCAATCTGCCCAAGCAAGAGGGCAACGGATACGCCTCGTTCGGATCTGCGACGGCGGGCGCCTCGCAGGCAACCCAGCAGTTCGGTCAGCCGCAGTACGCTCCGGCCGAGCCGTACCAGACCGGTCCCACCTCGCGGGCCATGACGATCGACGACGTCGTCACCAAGACGGGCATCACGCTCGGCGTGCTGACGATCTCGGCACTGGTGTCGTACTTCCTCGTCAACAACAACGCCGACCTCGCTACCCCGCTGGTCATCGGCGGCGGTCTCGTCGGCCTCGTTCTGGTTCTGGTCGCGACGTTCGGCCGCAAGATGGACAACCCGGCAATCGTGTTGGCGTACGCCGTCGCCGAGGGTCTGTTCCTCGGTGCGCTGTCGTTCATGTTCACCGATATTCAATTCGGTGGCGTCGGCGGATCGGCACTGATCGCGCAGGCAGTCCTCGGCACCTTCGGCGTGTTCTTCGGCATGCTCGTGGTTTACAAGACCGGCGCGATTCGGGTGACACCGCGTCTGACGCGAATGATCATCGGCGCGTTGATCGGCGTTGTCGTTCTGGCGCTCGGCAACCTCGTCGCGAGCTTCTTCGTCGACGGCGGACTGGGACTGCGTGACGGCGGAACGCTCGCCATCATCTTCAGCCTCGTCTGCATCGGCATCGCAGCCTTCAGCTTCCTGCTCGACTTCGACGCCGCTGATCAGCTGATCCGCGCACAGGCGCCCGAGAAGGCAGCCTGGGGCGTCGCATTCGGCCTCACCGTCACCTTGGTCTGGCTGTACGTCGAGATCCTGCGTCTGCTGAGCTACTTCAACAACGACTAGTTCTCGAGTCGTTCCGTAACACGAAGAAGGGCCCCGCGAGGGGCCCTTCTTTTGTCGTCTGTGGGCGATTACGGTGCTTGGATACCTAGCAACTGCTTGGTTTGGAGCGAAGGGGAGCGAATGTCGACAAACACCACCGAACCCGTGCTGGTGGCGGATGCCGGAGCAGTGCGAACGCTGACCTTCAACAATCCGGGCCGCCTGAACGCTTTCGATGCGGCCGGCTTTCGAGCGTTGACCAAGGCGCTTGACGACGCGGCGTCGGACGAAGCCGTGGCCGTGGTGATCGTCGAGGGCGCAGGCAAGGCATTTTCCAGTGGCGTCGACCTACGCGCACTCGCCGAACCAGGCACCGACAATTCAGACTTCGGCAATGCATTCGCGCCGCTGATCGTTGCGCTGGCGGAGTTCCCGAAGCCATTGATCGCCGCGGTGCACGGCGCTGCCGTAGGCATCGGCCTGACCATGCTGCTCTACTGTGACGTCGTCTACGTTGCCGAGAACGCACGCCTGCGGGCACCGTTCACGTCGCTGGGTACAGCTCCCGAAGCTGCCAGTAGTTGGTTGCTGCCCAAGGTGATCGGAACGCAGCGAGCCGCCGAGCTGATCCTGTCGGCCCGGTGGCTCAGCGGCGTCGAAGCTGCCGCCTACGGACTGGCGACAGCCGCCGTACCGGCCGACCAGGTACAGGGCCCGGCAGAAGCCGGGCGGCCGCTTTCTACGTGCTCAGGGGATCAGCTGAGGCGCTCGATCACCATTGCCATGCCCTGTCCGCCGCCGACACACATGGTCTCGACGCCGAAGGTCTTGWCCTGCTCCTGCAGGTTGTTGATCAGGGTGTTGGTGATGCGGGCACCGGTCATACCGAAGGGGTGACCCAGGGCGATCGCGCCACCGGAGATGTTGAGCTTGTCCTCTTCGATGCCCAGTTCGCGAGCGGATCCGAGGACCTGCACGGCGAATGCCTCGTTGATCTCGAACAGGTCGATGTCGGAGATCGACTTGCCGGCGATCTTCAGGGCGTTCTTGACGGCCTGGATCGGGCCGAGGCCCATGATCTCGGGGGACAGGCCCGAGACGCCGGTGGAGACGATGCGAGCGAGCGGGGTCAGGCCGAGTGCCTTCGCCTTGGTGTCGGACATGATCACCAGTGCGGCTGCGCCGTCGTTGAGCGGGCAGGCGTTGCCGGCGGTGACGGTGCCGTCGGGGCGGAAGACGGGCTTGAGGCCGCTGATGCCCTCGTAGGTGGTGCCGGCGCGGGGGCCGTCGTCCTTGGAGACGACGGTGCCGTCGGCGAGCGTGACGGGCGTGATCTCACGCTCGAAGAAGCCGCGAGCGATGGCTTCCTCGGCGCGGTTCTGGCTGCGCACTGCCCAGCGGTCCTGGTCTTCGCGGGTGATGCCGGTGGCCGAAGCGACGTTCTCGGCGGTCTGGCCCATGCCCAGGTACACATCGGGGATCAGGCCTTCTTCGCGAGGATCGGTCCAGGCGACTCCACCCTCGGCGAGCTTGGCGCTACGAGCCTGCGCTGCGTCGAAGAGCGGGTTCTTGGTGTTGGGTAGGCCGTCGGCGTTGCCCGTGATGAAGCTGGAGACGGACTCGACGCCGGCGGAGATGAAGACGTCGCCCTCGCCTGCGCGGATGGCGTGCAGTGCCATCCGGGTGGTCTGCAGCGAGGAGGAACAGTAACGGTTGACCGTCACACCGGGGAGGAAGTCGTAGCCGAGCTGAACGGCGACGACGCGGGCGATGTTGAAGCCCGACTGGCCGGCGGGCTGGCCGCAACCGAGCATGAGGTCGTCGATCTCGGTGGGGTCGAGCTCGGGGATCTTTGCCAACGCGGCGGCAACCATCTGGGTTGCGAGGTCATCCGGGCGGATGTCCTTGAGCGAACCCTTCATTGCGCGGCCGATGGGCGACCGTACTGCTGAGACGATTACTGCCTCGGGCATGAAAACTCCTTTTGTGTACTGCTCGTGGGCGGCTTGAAACGCCGTCGAGCAGGGCAAGTTGAATGCAGCTTCGACTTACAATTTACGTTGCCGCTCCCAGATGGTGGTCACGCAGTCTCACTCAGTTGACGTCGGGGCGCTGAACTGCGGGTTTGGTGCGTCTCGCGAAGGCTTTCCACTGAGTTGCCGCTGCCGTCAGTCGGGCTGCGACGGTGCGAGCTTGCGCCGCCTCCGAGACGTGGGGAAGTTCGGGTAGCGGGCCACCCTGCCACTCACCCAGAGCCGACGCGAGAACCGGGACGATCTGCTTCGCCGCGAGCTCGTAGCCGGCCGCCGACGGGTGGAAACGATCAGCCGAGAACATCGTGTCGGGCGAGGCCAGGAATTCCTTGGCCAGCAGGTCGGCTAGTGGAACGGGATGACCCCCGGCGTTTCTGGTCGCGGACGCCTGGGCGAGCGCGAGACGATGACCCCATTCACGCACCACGGAGCGCAGTGGTTGCGGGATAGCCGTGACCACCCCCAGATCCGGGCAGGTGCCGACAACAACGACGGCGCCACTCTCGCGTAGCCGTCGTACCGCGTCGCCGAGGCGTTTTGCCGAAGCATGAATTGCGTTCTTCGCCGTGACGTCGTTGGCGCCGATCAGGATCACGGCAGCATCCGGGGGAGGGCCGGCGACGAACATGGCGTCGACCTGCCCACTCAACCCGCGTGAGGTGGCGCCGCCGATGGCCTTGGTGCTCAAACGGATTCGCTTCCCGGTTTCACTCGCAAGCAGCTTCGCGACCTGCACACCCGGAACTTCCGACGCCGTCAGCGCGCCGACGCCGGCCGCCGACGAATCGCCGAAGATCATCAAGTGGAGATCGAAGGGCACGGCCCGCCACCAGAGTTCCGGGTTGTCGGCGCCGGGTGCGTACACCCCGTCCGCCTCGGGTGGCTTGGCGATATTGCGACCGATCACCCCACGGGCCGCCCCCGCCTGCGACATCAGATAGTTGTAGCCCAACCAGGAGAGCGTGCCTGCACTCGATCCGGCCACCACCGTGGCCACCGACGCTTTCAGTCCGGTTCGACTCACACTTGCCAATCTAGCCGGATTGCACCACCTTCGCCCGACGTCCGCGCGCACCGTTTTCTTTCATCTGGGAACATGGACGAATGCGCATCGCGGAACACGTCGTCGACCTCATCGGCAACACCCCACTCGTCAAACTCACGTCCGTCACTGGCGAAAACTTCGGCACGGTGGCAGCCAAGGTCGAATACCTCAACCCTGGCGGTAGCTCCAAGGACCGCATCGCCGTCAAGATGATCGACGCAGCCGAGGCTTCGGGTGAACTGAAGCCTGGCGGCACCATCGTCGAGCCGACTTCGGGCAACACCGGAATCGGCTTGGCACTCGTGGCGCAAAAGCGTGGATACAAGTGCGTTTTCGTCTGCCCAGACAAGGTCAGCGAAGACAAGCGCAACGTCCTGCGTGCCTACGGCGCCGAGGTGGTCGTGTGCCCCACGGCCGTCGCACCGGACAACCCGAACAGCTACTACAGCGTCTCCGACCGCCTCACCCGTGAGATCCCCGGCGCCTGGAAGCCCAACCAGTACTCCAACCCGGGCGGACCGGAGAGCCACTACGAGACCACCGGTCCCGAGATCTGGGCCGACACCGACGGCAAGATCACGCACTTCGTCGCGGGCGTCGGCACCGGCGGCACCATCACCGGCACCGGCCGCTACCTCAAGGAAGTTTCGGGCGGCAAGGTCAAGGTCATCGGCGCAGACCCCGAAGGCTCCGTCTACTCCGGCGGCACCGGTCGCCCGTACCTGGTCGAAGGCGTCGGCGAAGACTTCTGGCCGTCGGCATACGACCCGTCCATCCCGGACGAGATCATCGCCGTCTCGGATGCCGATTCCTTCGAGATGACGCGTCGCCTCGCCCGCGAAGAGGGACTGCTGGTCGGCGGTTCCTGCGGTATGGCAGTCGTCGCTGCCCTCGAAGTAGCCAAGCGCGAAGGCCCCGACGCTCTGATCGTCGTCCTCCTCCCGGACGGCGGCCGCGGCTACCTGTCCAAGATCTTCAACGATCAGTGGATGGCGTCGTACGGATTCCTGCGCACCCCACTCGACGGCAAGACCAACGTCCCCACCGTCGGCGACGTCCTGCGCGGCAAGTCGGGCGAGCTGCCGGACCTCGTTCACACTCACCCGTCGGAGACTCTGCGCGACGCGATCGAGATCCTGCGCGAGTACGGGGTGTCCCAGATGCCCGTCGTCGGTGCAGAACCGCCGGTCATGGCAGGCGAGGTCGCCGGAAGCGTGTCCGAGCGAGATCTGCTGAGCGCGGTATTCGAAGGCCGTGCGCACCTTGCGGATTCCGTCGAGAAGCACATGAGCAAGCCGTTCCCGCTCATCGGTTCCGGCGAGCCGGTCTCGGCTGCCACGAAGGCGCTCGGTGACACCGACGCACTCATGGTCGTCGACGACGGCAAGCCGGTCGGTGTCATCACGCGCCACGATCTCCTGGGTTTCCTGAGTTCGGATTCCTGAGTTCGGATTCCTGCGCCGGTGCCGGCGCCATTAGGCTGGGGACCATGAGTGAGCAACGCAGCAAGGCCGACAACATCAGCTGGCAGGGTTTCTCCACGAAAGCGGTGCATGCGGGTTACGAACCCGATCCGCTGACCGGTGCGGTCAACGTGCCGATCTACGCAAGTTCCACCTTCGCCCAAGACGGCGTCGGTGGAATGCGCAGTGGCTTCGAGTACGCGCGAACGGGCAACCCCACCCGTCGCCCGCTCGAGGCGAACCTTGCCGCGCTCGAATCCGGAACCTACGGCCGAGCGTTCAGTTCGGGAATGGCGGCCACCGACTGCCTGCTCCGTTCGGTGCTTCGACCGGGCGATCACCTGGTCATCCCCGACGACGCGTACGGCGGAACCTTCCGTCTCATCGACAAGGTGTTCACGCAGTGGGGGATCGAGTACACCCCGGCTCCGGTGTCCGACGTCGATGCGGTGCGCGCGGCGATGAAGTCCAACACCAAGCTGGTCTGGGTCGAGACGCCCACGAACCCGCTGCTCAATATCGGTGACATCGAGCTCCTTGCCGAGGTCGCCCACGAGGGCAACGCAAAGATCGTGGTGGACAACACCTTCGCGTCGCCGTACCTGCAGCAGCCGCTGCAGCTCGGTGCCGACATCGCGCTGCACTCCACGACCAAGTACATCGGCGGACACTCCGACGTGGTCGGTGGCGCTCTCGTCTGCAACGACGAAGAACTGGACACCGCGTTTGCCTTCCTGCAGAACGGATCCGGCGGCGTTCCCGGCCCGTTCGACGCGTTCCTGACGTTGCGCGGAATCAAGACACTGGCGCTGCGCATGGAGCGTCACAGTGACAACGCGGAGAAGGTTGTCGAATTGCTCGACGGCCACCCCGCGGTTGCCGGCGTCATCTACCCGGGCCTGGCTTCGCATCCGTCACACAAGGTCGCGGCCAAGCAGATGCGACGCTTCGGCGGCATGATCTCCGTCCGCCTCAAGGGCGGCAAGGCGGCAGCTCTCGACCTGTGCTCGCGCACCGAGATCTTCACGCTGGCAGAATCTCTCGGCGGCGTCGAATCTCTCATCGAGTTCCCCGGCGCGATGACCCACGCCTCGACGGCCGGTTCCGCTCTCGAGGTTCCCGACGATCTGGTTCGCCTGTCGGTCGGCATCGAAGACGCCTCCGATCTGGTCGGCGACATCGAGCAAGCGCTGTCCTGATCTTCGCTCTACAGTAATTCGACTTCGAATCTGCAGTGCGCCTTCACACCTCACGAGGGTGTGGAGGCGCACTTTCTGGAGGCATGCGTGAATCTCGAACAGATAAAGGCTGCACAGCAACTGCTCGCCCCGGTCATGCGACGCACCCCGGTCGTGGCCTCGCGAGTGTTGTCCGAAACCACCGGCTTCGCCGTGAGCTTGAAATGTGAAAACCTGCAGCGCACCGGCTCTTTCAAGCCGCGCGGTGCGTACAACCGCATTGCCAATCTTTCCGCAGAGGAACGGGCAGCGGGCGTGGTGGCGGCCAGTGCCGGTAACCATGCGCAGGGAGTTGCCTGGTCTGCAACAGAACTGGGAATCAAGTCGACCGTCTTCATGCCGACGGGTGCGCCGCTGCCGAAGTTGGTGGCCACCAAGGCATATGGAGCTCAGGTCCACCTGCACGGTTCGACTGTCGACGACGCGCTCGTGGCCGCTCGCGAATTCGCGGACCGGACCGGAGCGGTTCTGGTCCACCCGTTCGATCACGAGGACGTCGTGGCGGGGCAGGGGACTGTGGGGCTCGAAATCCTCGAGCAACTGCCTGAGGTCGGCACGATCCTCGTCCCGACCGGCGGCGGCGGTTTGATCGCCGGAGTGGCCGCAGCAGTCAAAGCTGTATGCCCGCAGGTCCGCATCGTCGGAGTGCAGGCCGAGACGGCGGCTGCCTGGCCGGCGTCGTTGGCAGCCGGGAAGCCGACCGCCTTGGCGTCGATGTCCACGATGGCAGACGGTATCGCCGTTGGCTGCCCTGGCGAGGTTCCGTTCGCCGAAGTTGCCGCCCATGTCGATGCCGTGGTGACGGTCAGCGAGGAAGCGCTGTCCAAAGCGCTCCTGCTGTGCCTCGAACGCGCCAAGCTCATCGTCGAACCGGCCGGCGTTGCGGCCGTTGCGGCCTTGATGACCTGCTCTCCGGAGGAGCTGGGACTGACAGGGCCGGTGTGCGCCGTGCTTTCCGGCGGCAACATCGATCCGCTACTTCTCACGCACGTCATCTCGCACGGTCTGCGAGCGGCCGGACGGTTCCTCGGCGTTCACATCACCATCGACGATCGGCCGGGCGCACTGGTCTCGTTGCTCGAAGTGGTTCGGGCGAACGGCGCCAGTGTGGTCGACGTCATCCATTCCCGTACCGGTGGCGAACTCGCGCTCGACGAAGTGGAAGTCTTCCTCACCGTCGAGACGCGGGGTCCGGACAACAAGGCGGAACTTCTCACCGCCTTCGACCGTGCCGGCTACGCCGTACGACTGCAGAACTGACGCGACTTACTCGTCGGGCCATCCGCCCAGAACCGTTACGCGGTACTCCTGGTCGACCAGCCTGGCGGGTACGTCGAGTTGATGTAGCCAGTCGATGGCCGAACCGCCCATGCCGACCGCAACCCGACTGAATGCGGCGGCCTGGGCGCAGGAAGATGCAATCACCGACACCGTGCGCCACATCGGCGTCGCCGTCGATTCGCGGTGCAGTGGTTTGACGGTGCTGGCCGTGGCGATCCCGCAGTCGGAAGGAAGCGCTACCTGGCACGTCGGGTCGCCGGGCAGGTCTTGAACCTGAATCTGCCAGCTGTCTTCCGGCGCCGGGCCGGCAACCGCGATGTCCCCGCCGAGGCCGACCAGTACTCCGCACCCGAGAAGCGTGGCGGTCGATGCCGCGCAGTGGTCCGCTGAACTGGCGCGGGCCGTCGCGGACAGATCGAGAACGACGTCGTCCGGGCTGTACACGCGGTTGTTCTCGACGCGGATCTTCCACCAGGAGTGAGGGTCTGCCGACCCGGCCGTCGGCGTGAGTTTGCCGTCGGTCAGTCGTGCGACGGCCAACGCGTCTTCGAGGAAGTGCGCGAACATCGGAGTCACGGCGACGCCGTCGACGTTGCTCGCGGCGCTGACATAGGTACGAATCTCGGAGTCGGCACGATCTCGATTGGTGGCAGCGTCGGCAGCGGTGAGGTATCCGCGAACCAGGCTGGCCGCGGAGGGAAGGACATCAGGGTCGGTGACGACAACCCGGGCCTGCACACCCCACGTGAGCCACTCGGAGGCCGAGCGCGGAGTGCTCACGAACCGTTGGAGACGGCGTCCGGGGTTCCGAATCCGGCGACCACGACGGGCCGCTTCGCTACGGGATTCTTGGTGTGAGAAGCCGAGGTGTCCGGCGCGAGTGCCGTGGCAGTGGGAGAAGAAACGAGTGAAAGTCCGCCGCTTGCGAGCGCTCCCGCCACAGCCGTGGCTGCGAGGGCGAGGCGAACGGGTCGATACACCGTAGTGCGTCCCCGGGCGGGTCGTGGCCGATCGTCGCTCATGCACTCAGCTTGCACGCCGAACCTGAGAAAAGCCTTGGTGTCTGTAGTCATTTGCGTAACGCCCACCGAGATAAATGAGACATTGGTTACAGGAGTCGCGAGACTGAGCCGTGTCGAATGCATGTTCGAAAGGGTAGATGTTCGCACCGACAAGTTTCGGGTACGACCACGTACGTAGATTTTCAGAGGTTTATCGGAGGTTCGGATGGCAGTCGGTGTCCTGGCGATCGCTGTGTCGATCGGCACCGCACTGGGCGTGATGAGTGGAACTCTCGGAGCGCCCGCACAAGTCGAGAAGAACGAGTCTTCGAATGCTGCAGTCTCACTTGCAGCCTGGAACGGACCGGCACGAACTCAGGACACACCTGAGGGAATCGTGCCTTCCGTACCCTCCAACTTTCCGGGAGCGACATTGGCGCCCGTTGGAGCGGTGGCGGTGTTCGCGCCGTGGATCAAGAAGGCCGGTGCTCTGTGCTCGGAGATCACGCCCGCGGTGATCGCTTCGCTGTACTCGGTCGAGAACGGATTCAAGTACGGACCCGATACCGACATCTCACCGGAAGGTGGGCGCGGGCCTGGCCGCTTCACCACCGCAGCGTGGACGGCATACGGCAAGGACGGTGACGGCGACGGAAAGATGGACATCCTGGGCGTTGCCGATCCGGTGATGACAACCGGATACCGGTTGTGCGATCTCGTGAAGCAAGCGCAGTCCTGGCAGAAGTCCGGTGAGGTCGAGGGCGATAACGTCGACCTCGCGCTCGCTGCCTACGACGTCGGGCCGGACGCAGTTCGCGAAGCGGGCGGCGTCCCCGCCGACAAGGCGGGCGAGGTTCCCGCGGAGCAGGCGGTCGCCGCTCCGTTTGTCGCACAGATCAAATCGTTGCAGGACTCGTTCGCTCTGATGCTCGCACCCTTCGACTACAACAACCTCGCCGCTGCCGTTGGCGGCGTCGTCGAGGCCGGTCTGAAGTTCCTCGGATTGCCGTACGTGTGGGGCGGCGGAAACATCAACGGGCCCTCGATGGGCGGGTTCGACTGCTCGGGTCTGACGTCGTACGCGATCCACGCGGCCACCGGAGTGACTCTGCCCCGGACCTCGGAGACGCAGTGGGGCGTCGGCGTCGAGGTCCCGCTGGATCAGGCGCAGCCCGGTGACCTGTTGTTCGGCAACTGGCAGGCAGGCGGTCCCGGCCATGTGGCGATCTATGTCGGGAACGGACAGATGCTTCACGCACCCACATTCGGTCCACCCGACGGAGTCGGGTGGCGCTTCTTTTCAGAGCTGGTACAGCCGATCAGCTGTGGTAAGGCTCCGCGCTCAGCAGCGTGACCTTCATGGTGCTGCCGTTGGGCAGGTTGTACTCGCGCGTGTCGCCGACCTTGGCTTCGAGCAGCGCGCCGCCCAGCGGTGAGTTCGGGGAGTAGACCTCGAGCTTGGCGTCACGTGCGCCTTCTTCGCGGGTAGCGATGAGGAACGTCTCGGTGTCACTCTCGTCGCCGTCGTAGTAGACCTTGACTACGGATCCGGGCAGTGCAACACCGGACTGAGTGGGGGCCTCGCCGACCTTTGCGCTGTTCAGCAGCTCCTGGAGCTGGCGAATGCGGGCTTCCTGCTGACCCTGCTCTTCGCGGGCAGCGTGGTAGCCGCCGTTCTCTTTCAGGTCACCCTCTTCGCGACGCTCGTTGATCTCGGCGGCGATGACCGGGCGATTGGCGATGAGCTGGTCGAGTTCGTTCTTGAGCCTGTCATGTGATTCCTGGGTAAGCCAGGTCACCTGGGTCTCGGTCATCTCGATCACTCCCTAGTAGTCGGAGCCGGGGGCTCCCTCGACGATCGCTGCAACAGCAGCGAACAACGACTCGGAAGCACCACCAGGGATGCAACCTTGCCGTCAAACCTTGCGTCAATGCAGCAATACACGGTTCCACCCGGAACCGTGTATCGGGCAATTCTATCACGCATGACTACCCGCCCTGTCCGGCGCCAAACGTCCGGCAGGGTGGATGCGTTCCGAGGTCAGCTCTTGGTCAGGTACTCCGGAACGTCGAAGCTACAGCCGTAGACGTCGGCCATGCCTGGCGGCTGGGAGGTCTTGACCTCGGTGTTGAACTCGAGGGTCTGATGCTCGGAGGACGGGACGTAGACCTCACGTCGTCCGGTTTCGGATCCGTCCTTCGAGCGAGCGCGCACGATGCACATCGCGTCACGTGACGAGTCGTCGCGCGTGACGGTGAAGCGAATCTTCACCGTGGAGTCGTTGGCGATGTCGAACGAGATGGTCTCGGTCTCGATTTCCTTGACCGCAAATTTTCCGTACGCGTAGTACGCGATTCCGCCGCCTACGACGATGACGAGTGCGGTCAGAGCCCACACCATCCACTTGCGGGGACTGCTCGTGCGAGTTGTGCTCGGGTACCGATCTTGGGGAAGCGGTTTGCTCATCACTCTGCTCTCGAAGACTCGAGTTCACGTGTCGTGCAGCAACTGACTGTGTCCCGCCGAATTACCGAAGGGGTCACGGCTGCGCCAGGAACTCTCGGGTGGAACTATAGAGGACGTGTCCCGTCGCGCCGTCGGTAGGTTTGTCGGCAGTCGGTACGTTTGACGGCAACCACCCGGAGTAATCCGAGCGGTGCACAGCGTGTGACTCGAAGACTGCCGGTGACGGCTACAGGTGAACTGCCGGTGACGGCTACAAGTGAACTGCCGGCAACGGCTACAGGTGAAGTTGAGGTGAACGAACACGTGAGCGGATTCCGGCTCATGGCCGTCCATGCCCATCCCGACGACGAGTCGAGCAAGGGTGCGGCCACCACCGCCCGTTATGCAGCCGAAGGCCACGAAGTGATGGTCCTGACGCTCACCGGGGGTGAGCGTGGCGACATTCTCAACCCGGCCATGGACGTTCCCGGTGTCCGCGATCGAATCAGCGAAGTTCGCCAGGAGGAGATGGCCGAGGCCGCTCGCATCTTGGGCGTGAAGCAGCGCTGGCTCGGTTTCGTCGATTCCGGGCTCCCCGAGGGTGATCCTCTTCCGCCGCTGCCCGAAGGGTGCTTCGCCCTCGTTCCGCTCGAAGAGTCGACGCGCGCTCTGGTCAAGGTGATTCGCGAGTTCCGTCCCCACGTCGTCACGACGTACGACGAGAACGGCGGATACCCGCACCCGGACCACATCCGGTGCCACGAGGTGTCGATGGCTGCCTACGAGGCCGCCGCCGATCCCGAGTACTTCCCCGAGGACGGTCAGCCGTGGGAAATCAAGAAGGTCTACTACTCGCACGGATTCATTCGTAAGCGCCTCGAACTCTTCCAGGAGGAGTACGAGCGTCGCGGTGAGCCGTTCCCGATGGCGGACTGGCTCAAGAAGTGGAAGACCGAGCGCGGCGACATGATGGTCCGAGTGACCACTCAGGTCACGTGCGGCGACTACTTTCCCCAGCGTGACGACGCTCTGCGTGCGCACGCGACGCAGATCGATCCCAACGGTTCGTTCTTCGCTGTGCCGCTCGATATTCAGCAGAAGATCTGGCCCACCGAGGAATTCGAGCTCGCCAAGACGCGGGTCACCACGTCCATTCCGGAAACCGACCTGTTCGCAGGTCTCGAAGAGGACGCTCAGAAGTGAATGCTCTGTCCGCCGAGGTAGTTCTCGGCACCACACAATTTCTTGCTCAGACCCCGAGCAACCCATCCGGCCCGGAGTTCGGAAAGTCGTCTCCGGTCGGCCTGCTGGTGATTCTTGCGCTGCTCATCGGTGTGATCCTCTTGGTTCGGTCGATGAATCGCCAGCTCAAGAAGCTGCCGGAAACGTTCGAACCGGATCATCCTGAACTCGATCAGCAGGCAGACGAAGGCACCGACCGGGGAGCGATCACAGCTCCGAGCCCGGCGGAACCGAACGTCTCTACCGAGAAGAAGCCGAAGCAAGAATCCTGAGACGAATGAGGTAGCGACGATGGACCCACGGCTGCGGAACAACCTGGGTGGGTCCTCGAGCCCCTACCTGCGTCAGCACGCCGACAATCCGGTCCACTGGCAACAGTGGGGCGAAGAGGCGATGGAGTGGGCGCGCGAGCGCAACGTGCCGATCCTTCTCTCGATCGGATACTCGGCGTGCCACTGGTGCCACGTCATGGCGCACGAGTCGTTCGAGAACGACGAGATCGCGGCCGTCATGAACGCGAACTTCGTCTGTGTGAAGGTGGACCGCGAAGAACGTCCCGACATCGACGCCGTCTACATGAATGCGACGGTCGCGATGACCGGTCAGGGCGGCTGGCCCATGACCTGTTTTCTGACTCCCGACGGTTCACCGTTCTACTGCGGCACGTATTACCCGCCGACGCCTCGCGGCGGAATGCCGTCGTTCACACAGCTTCTCGAAGCGATAGCCGACACCTTCACGAATCGGCGCGACGAGGTCGACAACGCGGCGCTGTCGATCGTCACGGAACTTCAGCGCGCGTCTGGCGGAATTCCGTACGGCGGAGCGCCTATCGACGCCGAGCTGCTGAACGCGGCGGGTCGAACGATCCTCGGTGACGAGGACATCCCGCGCGGGGGATTCGGTGGGGCACCGAAGTTTCCACCGTCGGCACTACTGGAGGGGCTGCTCCGACAGTTCGAGCGAACGGGTGCGGGCGAGATCCTCGGCGGCATCGAGCGCACCGCCGAAGCAATGGCACGCGGCGGTATCTACGACCAGTTGGGCGGGGGGTTCTCGCGCTACTCGGTCGATGCCGAGTGGGTGGTTCCGCACTTCGAGAAGATGCTCTACGACAATGCGTTGCTCCTGCGGTTCTACGCGCACTTGGCGCGGCGAACCGGCTCGGACCTGGCCACCCGCGTCGCCAGTGAGACCGCAGGGTTTTTGCTCTCCGATCTGCTGACCGAGAACGGTTGCTTCGCTTCGGCTCTCGATGCCGACACCGACGGCGTCGAAGGCCTCACGTACGTATGGACGCCGACGCAGCTGGTCGAGGTACTCGGGGCGGAGGACGGGCAGTGGGCGGCGGACTTGTTCCGGGTCACCGATACCGGAACCTTCGAAGAGGGTGCGTCGGTATTGCAATTGCTCCGTGACCCCGACGACTGGTCGCGCTGGCAGACGGTCTCCGACGCTCTACGCGCCGCCCGGGCTCAGCGTCCACAGCCTGGCCGCGACGACAAAGTGGTGACGGCCTGGAACGGGTTGACCGTCACGGCTTTGACGGAAGCGGGACTTGCCCTGGATCGACCCGACTGGATCGCGGCGGCGGCCGAGTGCGCTGGCGCTCTTCTCGACCTTCACCTGGTAGACGGCCATTTGCGTCGCGCTTCCCTCGGCGGGGCTGTCGGCACCCCGACGGCAGTGCTCGAGGATTACGCAATGTTGGCCACCGGCCTCCTGGCTCTCTACCAGGCAACGGGATTCGCGCGGTGGCTCGACGCGGCGCAGCAGTTGCTCGACGTCACGCTCGACCACTTCGCCGATCCGGCCGAGCCGGGAAGCTGGTTCGACACGGCCGATTTCGCGGAGTCCCTCGTCACACGGCCCCGAGACCCGTTGGACGGCGCGACGCCGTCCGGTGCGTCGAGCGTCGCCGAGGCTCTGTTGACCGCGGCGGCGTTGACCGATGCCGATCGATCCTCTCGTTACGCCCAGGCCGCGGCGGACGCGCTGGCGAGGGCCACGCTGCCGCTCGAGCGTGCGCCTCGGTCGGCGGGACACTGGCTCACAGTGGCGGAAGCGTCGTTGCGTGGTCCGATACAGGTGGCCGTCGTCGGGGAAGGTTCGCTGTTGGCCGATGCCCGGCGGCTTGCCCCGGGTGGTGCAGTGGTTGTCGGCGGAGCGCCGGATTCTTCACCGCTGCTTGCAGATCGCCCCCTTGTCGACGACGGTGAAGCTGCCTACATCTGTCGGGGATTCGTGTGTGATCGGCCGGTGACGACGGTGGTGGAACTGGCGAATCAGTTGAACACGACGAGCCATACCGCGATGTAGTGGCAGATCGCTGCGATGACAGTGGCAGCGTGGAAGAACTCGTGATGCCCGAACGTCGTCGGCCACGGGTTGGGCCATTTTGTCGCGTACAGAATTGCGCCGACGCTGTAGAAGATTCCGCCGACGAGCAGCAGCACCATCGGCGCCACACCGACCTGGTGTGTCAGTTCACCGACCACGGGAACGATCGCCCAGCCGAGGAGAAGGTAGAGCGGTACCCCTACCCATTTCGGCGCGGTGGGCCAGAGCATCTTGAGGGCAACGCCGGCCAGTGCACCTGCCCACACGATCGCAAGAATGATCTTGCCGGTGTGGGTGGGAAGGCCGAGCATGGCGAACGGTGTGTAGCTGCCGGCGATGAAGAGAAAGATCATCGAATGGTCAGCACGCTTCATCCACGTACGGCCCTTGACGGTCTGCCACTGGATGCGGTGATACGTCGCGCTGATGCCGAAGAGGCCGCAGATCGTGATGCTGTAGATCGCGGTTGCCCAAGCCGCCTTGGCGCCCACCTGAGCGCCGGCTACGGAGACGAGAACGATGCCCGCGACGACGGAGACACCGAGCGCCCACAGATGGATCCAACCGCGCATGCGTGGTTTGACCGGAAGCTCGTCGAGCCCGAATGCCGTCATGTGCAACCCCTCTCGTTCCGTGCTGTTGCGAACTACGTAACCTACGGTACCGTAGGTTACGCACCAGTAGCATAACCTACCTGCGGGTTTTCGACGCGTACAAAAAGCGTGACGGCGCTCGCATGTGGCTGTCACTGCCGGGCGTAGTCTTTGACACCATGGTGATGTCACGGTGAATCTGCGCGGACTGCTGTACAGCATCTACGAGCGACGGCTCCTCAGTCATCTCGACGGTCTCGCGCACCCACGGCACGTAGCCGTGATGTGTGACGGAAACCGGCGATGGGCTCGCGAGAACGGCTTCACCGATGTCAGTCACGGGCACCGCATGGGCGCGCTCAAAATTGCCGAATTGCTCGAGTGGTGCGACGCCGCCGGAATCGAGATGGCAACCATCTACCTGCTCTCGACCGAGAACCTGCGCCGCGAGCCGGAAGAACTCGACACGCTCCTCGAGATCATCACCGACGTCGTCGAAGAGATCTCCGGGCCCGGCAAGAACTGGAGTGTGCAGATCGTCGGTGCTCTCGATCTTCTGCCCCCCGAGCAGTCCAGGCGCTTGCGGGAAGCGGCGGCGGGGACCAGTGGCCGAACCGGGACACATGTCAACGTCGCGATCGGATACGGCGGGCGTCAGGAGATCGCCGACGCCGTCCAGTCGCTCCTGCGCGACAAGATCGGTGCGGGTCTGAGCGGAGACGAACTGATCCAGGCCGTCACGGTCGACGGCATCGACGGTCATCTGTACACGTCGGGACAGCCCGATCCGGATCTGGTGATCCGCACCTCCGGCGAGCAGCGGCTCTCCGGATTCCTGTTGTGGCAGAGCGCTTATTCGGAAATCTGGTTCACCGAGGCGTACTGGCCCGAGTTCCGTCGAGTCGACTTTCTTCGAGCCTTGCGTGACTACGCGGCGCGGCACCGCCGGTTCGGCGTCTAGTGAACCTACTTTTGTAATCTATTGCACAGCAGTGCAATTCGTTGGCGTTTGGATTCTCTGGGTTCCGAAAATCGCTGTGCTCTAACGGGTCGTCATGTCATGACTCGTGCGTGTAAGGCTGGTGGTGTAGCTACATCACGGTGACTGCTGGAGTATCTGGAGTCGGTGTCTTCGGTCGTGGCCAACCGCCGTTTCCACAGGTCATTTACGCTTTGTGCTTTGAATAGCGCAGCTACCCGCAGGATCGTAACCGGCTTCGTCAGTTTCTCTGGAACCCCGATGCTTTGGTGGAACTGCGTACGTAGTCCGCGAGATTGCACTACCGGGGAACGGCGGGATTGGTCGGTCGGTTCTTGGGTGACGGCCCTGATGTGAATGTAGTGCCGTTTCTGCTGGGCAGTCCTGCTCGATGGCAGGTTGCGATCCAGCCCTCAGGTATTAGCGATGACCGCTGCGACAATTACGGCCACCACCATCACGGCGAGCGACAAGTAGCCAAGGATCAAACCGGCCAAGGCCATCCCGCCGCGCTGCTCGCCGGTGGCTTTGATCTGGGCTCGGGACACGTGCCCGACTGGAATCGCAAGTGGAGCAACCACTATTCCTAGTACAAGAGCAACGACTGCTATTGAATTGGTGCGCGGACTGTACGGGTGACCACCTGCGACGCGATCGGCGGATACGAATTGGCCGTCCGGCGTGTAGCCGGCAACCTGGTAAACCGGTTGCCCGGTGTCTGTGAAGCCGATCGGTACTGGAGCTTCTGGCTGCTTCTTCTTGCGGCTCGCACTGTGGCAATAGCGACGATCACTATCAGAATCAAGAGGGAGAAGAATAGTAGTAGGGTCACGGTCCGTGACCGTACCGATGCTATTCATCAACCGTTAGTCGTCTAGTCGGATGACACGTGGTTGTTGTCGGCGCTTCTATCGGCGCGGAGCACGTCGCGCCCAGTTGGCGTCTAGTGATCCGAAATCTGTTGTGGTGCATCAGTTGGCGATTCGGGCTTCGGCTTCCGTGGTGGACTCATGGCGATCCTCCTCGCTATCTGAGCAAGGATGGCCGGGTCTTGGACATGAACGTGAATAGGTACGCCACTAGTGTCGGTCGATCGGCGCACGTGAGCCGCGAGATCAAACTCGGGAGTCGGTGTCGGCTTGATCCGGTGTTTCTCTTTGTCGGTCATCAAAAACAGACTAGTCGGACTGATGCGTATAAACTCCGCCGGTGACTACGAACCACGAAGTCGCAAGATACCTACTGTAGGGGCCAGAATGAAGACCAAAGACATCGCCAAGAACAACGGATTAGAGCCAACTGCTTTCGACAGGTGGCTGAAGCAGTCGCGTCATCCAAGTAAGTCTGGACTAACAGGTCTCAGCGTCGATGACAGTCTGAATACGGACGAACTGGTCCGCGAGTTCAACCAGCACCTAGCGGAGGAACGCGAGCGCAACGCTCAGGAGCAGGGGCGACTCGCTCAGGAGCAGGAGATTGTCAACCAGGCCGCAGCCGTGAAACAGCAGGCTCTGGCGAGCATGCTCATCACATCCGGCTTCAATTTCGAAGGCTACAAGATCACAAAGTACTCGGACTACATCTCAGGCGACTCTGCCGTGTCGATGGATCGTCCATCGCACGGCTGGCTTGGGGGTGTGAACAAAGATGTTGGAGGAGACTTGTTGGCCTCCCTAGCGCGAATAAGGCGTGACGCGCTGGCAGAACTGAAAGAAGAGGCATACTCGCTGGGATGCAACGCCGTCATCGGCCTTGATTTCGACTACCTGACGATGGACCCTGAGACTGCCACCAGTGGGGGTGGAACACTGTACCTCCCCTTCTTGTTCGCCGTGACCGCGAATGGGAATGCAGTCGTCATTGAAAGTGACGAGCGCACTGCTCTGGGATAACAGGTCTGCTGTACGAACCGGCGACGGCGAGCAATGGCGTAGCTCGTGTGTGATCGTCCTCGTCGTCGCTTCTCCTCAGCGCGAGGAAGAGGACCGCCAGGTCGCGAAGGGGCTGCGTGTCACTGTTGGCCTTCGCAAGAATCTGATCGGCGGTTTGGGCCAGACGAACGTCGGGCATGACCAGCGGTACAGCCCCGTAAATTGATCGCTTTGTCGCGGCTGATGTGCCAATGACACGTATTGCCCATTCACTGTTTCCCGGGTCTTTGACGTTTCGTCAAGAACGTTGTTTTGGTTTTGGCAGGTTCGGTGCATAGGGCAGCACCGGCGTTTCGGCGCCTAGAGCTTGCGCAGTCGGAGCCGGTTGATCGTGTGATCGGCGTCCTTGCGCAGTACCAGGGTTGCGCGGGGGCGGGTGGGGAGAATGTTCTCCACCAGGTTCGGGTGATTGATCGAGTTCCAGATCTCCTTCGCCGCGATGGTCGCGTCACGGTCGGAGAGGCCGGAGTAGTGGTGAAAGTGAGCGTTCGGATCGGCGAACGACGTGTTGCGTAGCGCGAGGAACCGCTGGATGTACCAGGCTTCGATGTCCTCGATGCGGGCGTCGACGTAGATCGAGAAGTCGAACAGATCGGAAACCATCAGACGCGGGCCGGTCTGCAGGACGTTGAGGCCCTCGATGATGAGGATGTCAGGCTGGCGGATCAGGTGGTACTGGCCCGGGATGATGTCGTACGACGTATGCGAATAGACCGGCGCCGCTACCTCTTCCGCCCCGGACTTGACTTCGGTGACGAAGCGCAACAGCTTGCGGCGATCGTAACTTTCGGGAAAACCCTTGCGGTGCATGATGCCCCGACGCTGGAGTTCCCTGGTCGGATAGAGGAATCCGTCCGTGGTGACGAGGTCGACGCGTGGATGGTGGTCCCAGCGGGCCAGGAGAGCTTGCAGCACACGAGCAGTCGTGGATTTTCCGACCGCGACCGAACCGGCGACACCGATGACGAAGGGCACCTGACGATCGGGATGCTTCTCACCGAGGAACGTCGCGGTGGCCGCGAACAGCCGTTGGCGTGCCGCCACCTGCAGGTGGATCAGACGTGCGAGGGGGAGATAAACCTCGGCAACTTCTTCGAGATCGATCTGCTCGCCGAGACCACGCAGGCCGTACAACTCGTCCTCGGTCAACACCAGCGGCGTCGACTTACGCAGTGTCCGCCACTGCTTGCGRTCGAACTCGACGTAGGGACTCGATTCGTTGGTGCGCGCCATCAGCCCAGCTCACCGGCATGTAGTGAACCCGGGGCCCGGCGGACGAAACAGCTATGCGAGCAAGCCAGGCGCGTGTGCGCACGATCCGAGTGCATAGTCGGATTGTGCTCGGTGCCACGTCCGGGACTTTCGCCGGGTGGCATTCCGGAGCGAGCGGCTAGGCTCGGTCGTTATGGATCCAGACACACTTGTTCGCCAATATCTGCTGCTCGGACTGGGTTTCGACCGTCTCGAAGACGGGTTCGTCGACGCGTTCACCGGTGATCCGGCGCTGCGTAAGCAGATCGAGAGCGCCCCGAAGCCCGATCCGCGTGAACTTGCCCGCACGGCACGTGAATTGCGGGGCGAGCTGGCCGGAAGTGGTCTGAATGCCGAGCGCGCTCATTTCATCGACGTTCACCTCCGCGCCCTGGAATGCTCCGGGCGCAAGTTCGCGGGTGAGGACATCGGCTTCGTGGACGAGGTGGAGGCGTACTTCGACGTACGAATCGAAAAGGGAAACGAGGACGCCTACAGCGACGCTCACCGGTTGATGGGTGAAGTTCTGCCCGGTCCGGGACCGCTGGCGCAGCGAGTGCAGGCGCATCGCAAGGCCGACGAGATCCCCGCGGCGAGACTGAACGAGTGCGTCGAGGCAATGTCGAGTGCGCTGCGCGATCTGGTCCGCGGCACGTTCGGGCTTCCGGCGTCGGAAACCGTCGAATACGAAGTGGTGGGGGACAAGCCGTGGTCCGGCTTCAACTACTACCTCGGTGACTACCGCTCCAAGGTTGCGATCAATTCGGATCTGCCGCAGTTCATGGCCAACCTGCCGCGGCTGATCGCGCACGAGTCCTACCCCGGCCATCACACCGAGCATTGCCGTAAGGAAGCCGGTCTGGTCGGTTCGGGTCAGCTCGAGCAGACACTGTTCCTGGTCAACACGCCGCAGTGCATCATGGCCGAAGGCCTCGCAGATCTGGCGCTGGAAGCGATCGTCGGTCCGGAGTGGGGCTTGTGGGCGCAGGACATCTACGCCGATCTCGGCTTGTCTTTCGACGGGGAAAAGGCGCAACGGCTCTCCGCCGCGTCGGGGCAACTGCTGAGTGTTCGTCAGGATGCCGCTCTGATGTTGCACGACGAGGGGCGCAGCCTCGACGACGTGGCACTGTTCCTCGAAAGGTGGTCGCTGTCGACGCCGGAACGCGCTCGCCAATCGCTCAAGTTCCTGTCTTCACCGCTGTGGCGGGCGTACACCAGCACGTATGTCGAGGGATACCGGCTGCTCGGGGGCTGGCTGGACGAGGTGCCGGTGGGCGCAGAGCGCACCGAACGCTTCCGCAGGCTGCTCGACGAGCCGCTGGTCCCCAGCTCTCTGCGTGCTGCCTAGTGCCGGGTGGAGACGGCGGGAGCGAACTTCGTAGACTGGACGCATTCGTTTCCGCATCCAGCTTGGAGATTCCTCGATGACCGCTGTGCCCGGCTCCGACGTCAACTCTGCATCACTCGCCGAACTCGACCCCGAAGTCGCCGAGGCGATGGCTGGTGAATTGGCTCGTCAGCGCGACACGCTCGAGATGATCGCGTCGGAGAACTTCGTTCCCCGCTCGGTTCTGCAGGCTCAGGGCAGCGTCCTGACCAACAAGTACGCCGAGGGCTACCCGGGACGTCGTTACTACGGCGGTTGCGAGCACGTCGACGTCATCGAGGATCTGGCGCGCAACCGTGCGAAGGAACTCTTCGGTGCAGAGTTCGCGAACGTTCAGCCGCACTCGGGCGCACAGGCCAACGCTGCTGTTCTGATGGCACTGATGAACCCGGGTGAGAAGCTGCTCGGCCTCGACCTTGCACACGGTGGTCACCTCACGCACGGCATGAAGCTGAACTTCTCCGGCAAGTTGTACGACGTCGCGTCCTACGGCGTCAGCAAGGAAGATCACCGCATCGACATGGACGAGGTGCGCTCGATCGCCCTCGCCGAGAAGCCGAAGGTCATCGTTGCCGGTTGGTCCGCGTACCCGCGTCAGCAGGACTTCGCGGCGTTCCGTGCGATCGCCGACGAGGTCGGGGCGTACCTGTGGGTGGACATGGCTCACTTCGCCGGACTGGTTGCCGCAGGCCTGCACCCGTCGCCCGTCCGGTACGCGGACGTCGTCTCCTCGACCGTCCACAAGACACTCGGTGGACCGCGTTCCGGCCTGATCCTGGCGAAGAAGGAGTGGGCCAAGAAGCTCAACTCCGCTGTCTTCCCGGGTCAGCAGGGTGGACCGCTCATGCACGCCATCGCGGCCAAGGCAGTCACCTTCAAGATCGCTGCCGGTGAAGAGTTCAAGGATCGTCAGGCACGCACCCTTTCCGGTGCGCGCATCCTTGCCGAGCGTCTGGGCAACAAGGACGTCGCAGACCAGGGCATCAGCGTCCTGACCGGCGGCACAGACGTCCACCTCGTTCTCGTGGACCTGCGTAACTCGCAGCTCGACGGCCAGCAGGGTGAGGACCTTCTGCACGAAATCGGCATCACGGTCAACCGCAACGCTGTTCCGTTCGATCCCCGCCCGCCGATGACCACCTCCGGTCTGCGTATCGGTACCGCAGCGTTGGCCACCCGCGGATTCGGCGATGCCGAGTTCACCGAGGTCGCCGACATCATCGGTACCGCTCTGGCCGGCAACGCGGATCTGCCGGCGCTGCGTGCGCGCGTCGCCAAGCTCGCCCTCGACCTTCCGCTGTACGACGGTCTCGAGAACTGGGGCCTGCTCAGCAAGAACGTCTAGGTATTCCTTCACCGACGGCCCGGTCCCTTTCGAGGGGCCGGGCCGCTGGTTTTTTGCCAGTCGCGGATTGTGGCATCGGTCACATGACCGATGGTGGCCGAGTTCGGCGCTTCCTAGCCTGAGAGCATCACCCCTCCGGCGAAGGAAACCCCATGACCGAACAGAATCTGCATTGGCTCTCCGCTACCGAGATGGCGGCGTCGGTCGCGTCGAACAGTCTCTCGCCCAACGAGATTGCCGAAGCGATGATCCAGCGCGTCGACGCTGTCAATCCGTCGATCAACGCGATAGTGCAGTTCGATCGCGAGCAGGTCACGCGCGACGCGGCCGAACTCTCACGGCAACAGGAATCGGGCGAGAAACTCGGCCCGCTGCACGGCGTTCCATTCACGATCAAAGATCTGACGGCAGTCGACGGGCTGCCGACCACGTTCGGGATGAAGCCGATGGCCGACAACATCGCGACGGGAAATGCCGTCGTCGTGGACAGGCTGCGCGGCGCCGGCGGACTGTTCCTGGGAAAGACGAACACTCCCGAAAGCGGTTACTACGGTGGCACGGACAACCACCTGTACGGGCCGACGCACAACCCGTGGAAGCTCGGCAACAGCGCGGGCGGGTCCAGTGGCGGCGCGTCGGCCGCTGTGGCTGCAGGCCTCGGGCCACTTGCCGAGGGCAGTGACGGCGCCGGATCGGTGCGTATCCCGTCGGCGCTCTGCGGGGTCGTCGGGCTCAAACCGACCACCGGCGTCATTCCTCAGACCATCCTGGCCGGGCGGTTCTACAACTGGGCGTACCACGGTCCGATCACCAGGACCGTCGCCGACAACGCGCTCATGCTCGACATCATGGCCGGGCCGGACAATGCGGATCCGCTCTCGATCGAGCGTGCGGAGACCTCGTACGTCGAAGCGGCGAAGGGTGACGTGAAGGGGCTTCGCGTCGCGTGGTCGACGAATCTCGGCCTCGGCCATGTTGATCCGGAGGTGCTGGCGGTGTGCCTCGACGCGCTGGCGGCATTCGAGGAATTGGGTGCCCAGATCACCGAGGCCACCCCGCAGTGGGGAAATCCGTCGGAGTCGATGTGGAACGGCATCTGGGTTCCCGGTTTCGCTTCCGAATACGACTTGCTCGACTGGGAGAACCAGCGCGGCGAGGTCGACGACAACCTCATCGAGATCATGCACGAGGCCGAGCGGCTCACCGGTGTCGACGTGGGGCGGGCCGACGCTTTCCGCGGCGTCATGTGGGACACGTGGACCACGTTCATGAACGACTACGACGTGTTGGTCTCGCCGACCTTGGCTTCGGCCACGTTCCCACTCAGTCAGTTCGCGCCGTCGTGGCTCGAAGGTGCGTCGTTGCGTGAGCAGTTGCTCGATTGGCTCTTCACCTACCCGTACAACATGCTCAACAACCCCGCGATCACCGTGCCCGCCGGATTCACCGCCGACGGTCGACCTGTGGGGCTGCAGATCGCCGCACGTCACCGCCAGGACGCACTGGTTCTGCGGACTGCCGCGAACTTCGAAGCGGTGCGTCCGTGGGCGGACAGGAAGCCGGCCGATTCACTGGTGGTGGCCTAGCTCACACGATTGGCTAGATTGGTGTGATGACGTCTGTATTGCCTGATCGCGGCGCTGGACCTGACATGTTCGCGCCGCGATCGCCGGCGGCCGGGGCATACGGCATTCTCGGCCTGTGCGCCGAAGAACTCCGCGCACGTGGACTCGCGTACTCGGCTGCGGCGGTCACGTACCGGGACCCGTCGAGCGGACGGCATCGGGCTCTGGCGAGTTCCGGATACGACGCCAGGGTGCTCGAGTTCCTGCTCGACGACTTCGTCGCCGATCGCAATCTCTTCGGCATCATTCGCGAGGCTTCGGGCGTGCCAGTGTTCTGGCAGGACGTGCCACGATTCGAGCAGGTCGAGATGGTTACCGATGTTCTGCGGCCGTCCGGGTACGCCGAGGGCGCGTCGGTCGCATTGGGGTTCTCCGGCCGTGAGGTGACCGGATTGCTGCACATGAGCTTCGCGGATTCCGGCGTCGTCGATCGCGTGCGCGAGGTGGTGGCGGCGTCCAGCGCGGCCTGCTCGCGCGTCGTGGGGGACCAGGTGGCGCTCGATCGTGTCCATCTGAGCCCACGGGAGATCCAGGTACTGCAATTGGTGGCCAGGGGCGCGGGCAATGTCGAGATCGCCGAGGAGTTGTTCGTCAGCCGTCGCACTGTCGCCACCCACCTCGAGAACATCTTCGTCAAGACCGGAACCAATTCGCGGGTTCAGGCAGCGGTGCGCGCCGCGAAGTGGGGTCTGATCGAGTCCTGAGTGACGCTGAATCACACGAGTGGCATTTTGTTACCTGGCGTTCACCAGATGTGCGGCTCGTTCCGTGGCGCGAGTGTCCGATCCGCAGTACCGTCGGCAGTAACGAGTAACCAGAAGTTACTTGTGCGGGAGGTTCTGATCGTGACTGAAACACTCAGTACGAGAGGGCCGGCGCCCGGCCCTTGTTTCAGCTGACACAGCGTCACCTGACACCAGAGCCGTCCGGCCCAGCGAGCTGAGTTTGCGCGGGTGCCGCGCAGACCTAGGAGCCCAACGTGACTGCATCACGCTCCGTCTCTGCCCACTCGGCCCGGGCTGATCTATCAGCCGGGAATCATTCGGGAGATGCACTTCGCACGTACGTCTTGGATACCTCGGTACTACTGTCCGATCCATGGGCTGTCACTCGATTTGCCGAACACCACGTGGTACTGCCACTGGTCGTGATCAGCGAACTCGAAGGCAAGCGACACCACCACGAACTGGGATGGTTCGCCCGAGAATCGCTCCGCATGCTCGACGATCTCCGGATCGAATACAGCCGCCTCGACCGTCCGGTACCGATCGGCACCGAGAACGGGACACTGCAGGTCGAACTCAATCACACCGACCCTGCGGTCTTACCCGTCGGATTCCGCACGGACAGTAACGATTCGAGGATTCTGGCGTGTGCGCTGAACCTTGCGGCGGAGGGCAAGGACGTAGTCCTCGTCAGTAAGGACATACCGCTTCGTGTGAAGGCAGGCGCGGTGGGACTACCTGCCGACGAGTACCACGCTCACGACGTCGTGCCATCGGGATGGACGGGCATGACCGAGCTGGACGTCGCCTCGACGGACATCGACGAGCTGTTCAACGAGGGTTTCCTGGACCTTGACGAAGCGCGAGATCTGCCGTGTCACACGGGTCTTCGTCTGCTCGGTGGTTCGTCGAGCGCCCTCGGTCGGGTGACTCCCGACAAGCGCATCCAGTTGGTGCGCGGTGAGCGTGAGGCGTTCGGACTGCACGGCCGCTCCGCCGAGCAGCGCATTGCGCTCGATCTCCTCATGGACGAGAGCATCGGCATCATCTCTCTCGGCGGCAAGGCAGGCACCGGTAAGTCGGCCTTGGCTCTGACAGCAGGGTTGGAAGCCGTTCTCGAGCGCCGCACCCAGCGCAAGGTCGTCGTCTTCCGTCCGCTGTATGCCGTTGGCGGACAAGAACTCGGCTACCTTCCCGGTAGTGAGAGCGAGAAGATGGGCCCGTGGGCTCAGGCCGTTTTCGACACTCTCGACGGGTTGGCTTCGCCAGAGGTTCTCGAAGAGGTTCTCGCCCGCGGAATGCTGGAAGTGCTGCCGCTGACGCACATTCGCGGTCGGTCGCTGCACGATTCGTTCGTGATCGTCGACGAAGCGCAGTCACTCGAACGAAATGTTCTGCTGACAGTGCTTTCTCGTCTGGGAACCGGCTCGCGGGTGGTTCTCACGCACGACGTCGCGCAGCGTGACAACCTGCGAGTGGGCAGGCACGACGGAGTTGCGGCCGTCATCGAGAAGCTCAAGGGGCACCCGCTCTTTGCGCACATCACACTCACGCGCAGTGAGCGGTCGCCGATCGCCGAGTTGGTGACCGACATGCTCGAGGAGTTCGGCCCCACTTCCTGAGAAGCGATCTCCCCGTGCGGACTTCGGTCTGCACGGGGAGATTCTTGGGTTTTCAGTAGTTCAGTTTTGCAGCGGTCCGAGTTCGTTGTCGAGAACCTCTTGCACGACACGCATCGCCGCCAGCCCCGCCGGCGCGCCGCAGTACGCGCTCGCGTGGATCACGGTTTCGACGATCTCGGTGCGCGTCAAGCCGTTTCGTAGTGCTCCGCGTACGTGGCCTTTGAGTTCGTTCTCCGCGCGCAGCGCGATCAGCATCCCCAGATTGATCAGACTGCGGCTGCGGCGATCCAGTCCGGGACGCGTCCATACCGAACCCCAGACATTGGCCGTCACGAAGTTCTGCAGTTCTTCGCTGTCGGTGCCGCGGGTGCGCTCGAAGGCGGCGTCGACAAAATCGGCCCCCATGACTTCGGTGCGCACAGCCAAGCCGGCGTCGAAGGAGTCAGGCGTGGTGTTCTCGGGCATGGCAGGTTCGCTCGCTTTCGGCAGGTGATTTCAGGCCGGAGCAAGCCTACTTCGTGTCCCGCTCCCGACGACTGCACGGCCGACCGCGGTCACCACACCCCACGCGACGTCTCGCAGACTGAAGTAGTCACGCCAGACGGAGACCTTGCCGTCGCGCAGTTCGAAAGTTCCGCACACCCAGAATTCGATGCGCAGCGGCCCGACGGTCAGGATGTCGGTGCGTTCGGTGAGCACCGTGGACTCGTCGCCGACGATGTGGTGCATCTCGGCCTCGAATTTCAGTGAAGGCTTGGTGACCAGACGAAGCGCTCGCACGACGGTCTTCTTGCCTCGCAGAGTGGGGAGCGAGACGTTCTGCCAGACGATGTCGTCTGTCATCAATTCGGCTGCTGCGTCCACGTCGAAATCGGTGAGGGCCGCGAACATTGCGTTCACCGTGGCTGTCGAACTACTCATGGGGTGTCCTTGGCTGATTATTCGGCCGGTGTTGCCCGGATGAAGGTACCGAGATGATCGTGATCGAAGTACTCCAAGGTTAGCGAGTTTCCGTCGAAGGTGGCCTTCGAGACCGTCCCGGCCGGTGCGTTCTCGCCGCTGAGCGGGAACGTGAAGGTGTTTCCGTCCCAGTGGGTCAGCGGATACGTCACCGCCGCGGGACCCATCGTCAAGGTCAGCGCACCGTTCTGCTGTGTCACGAGTGCGGGACCCCAGTACGGGTTGCCGTAGTCGCCGGTCAATTGGTTTGTCGGTGGGGCAGGCGCGGGGGAGGTCGGCGGTGTCTTCCCGGCAAGTTCGCCCTCGGGATCGGCTTGTGAGGCAAACGCCGCTTCGTACAGCGGGCGCCACTCGCGGGTGATCTTCCCGAACTGCACCAGATCGGCGAACTCGGCGGTCAAGGTCTCCGCGACGCCGGTGGGCGTGCCGTTGGTCAGAACGACGATGCCGACGTCAGCGGAGGGAATCGTCACGAAATTCGTCCCGGCTCCGACCAGGAAGGCGCCGGAGTGGCTGGCGGTGACACGGCCAGCGGCGCTGTCGGAAACGTTGAACCCGTAGCCGTAGAAGCCGGAGCGTTCCCCGATTTCCTGCGCGTGGCGCGAGACGATCTCCGGGTTCACTGCGGGCACGAGCGCATCCGTCTGAACGACCTGCTGCCCCTGATACTGACCGCCGGACAGCACCATGTCCAACCACTTGGCCATGTCGTTCGCCGAGGAGCTGACTCCACCGGCGGGGGATTGGGCGTCGGCGTCCCGAACCGGCCCTACCTTGTACTTTCCGTCTTCGAGGATGTGGCCCACTGTTCGATTTTCTCGGGCCTGGTAATCGGCGAACCGCGAAGACGTCGATGTCATACCGAGCGGGCCGTAGATCGTGTTCTGCGACAGCGTTTCCCAATCGGTGCCCGCCGCAGCTGCAACGGCCTCAGCGCCGGCTGTGACGCCGAAGTTCGTGTACTCGTATGTGATTCGGAATGGATTGAGCGGTAGTTGGCGTAGCTTCTCGATCACCTGGGCCCGGTTGTAGCCCAGGTCCTCCAGCCCGTCGCCGGCGTGGTCCGGTAATCCCGACCGATGCGTGTAGAGATCGGAGATCGTGAGGTGGTCGGTCACCCACGGATCGCCAAGCGCAAACCCCGGCAGTTTCGAGATCACCGGAGTGTCCCAGTCGACGGTCCCGATTCCGACTTCGTGGGCGACCACCGTGGCTCCTACCGATTTCGACACCGATGCCAGTTGGAACACGGTGTCGGCATCGACGGTGGCGCTCTTACCCAACTCGCGAACCCCGAATCCCTTTGCATACACAGTCTTACCGCCGTGCACCACGGCCACAGCCATGCCGGGGACGCCCGAACTTGCCATGAGATCGTTCGCGAGGCCGTCGAGCTTCCCGACCGCGTCGTCGAATTGCCCGTCCGGGATCGGCACCCCGGCGTCGAGACCGGGGCTGGCGTCGCTGACGACCGGCCCGGGCGCTGAGGTGGTGTCTGAATCGGACGAGCATCCGGCGAGCAGGGCGACCGTCAGTACTACCGGAACCGCCGCAGCCGACAGGCGCGAGCTGTTTCTACTGGTGATGGACACGAGATTCTCCCTAGCAGGGCTGTCGTCGGTACCACTCGGTCAATCCAGTATCGGGGAACGGCGGGCTGAGATACGGACAAATCGGGAAACCTTGTAGCTACTTCGGGGTCTTGGTCGCCAGACTGCCGAGAATGGAGCCTTCTGTGACGGGCTTCCAGGGGAGCAACAACGCGACCAGCAGCGCGGTGATCAGTGCTGCGCCGACCGTGAAGTACGACGCGATGGCGAAGCCTTCCAGGCATGCGGTCTTCATCGTGTAGATCAGACTGTCCTTCTGCTGCTCGAAGAGCGGACTGATGTCGCGCGAGCGGATCTCGATGACGCTGAGCACCGACTCACGAGCGAAGCCCTTCTCCTGTGCCGACATCACGGCGTCGGGAATGGCGTCGACGATCGGAGCCACCTTGGACGTGTAATACGAGGCGACGATCGAGCCGATGACGGCGACGCCCAGGGTCCCACCGAGTTCACGCGTCGTGTCGTTGACTGCCGAGCCTGCGCCGGCTTCGTCGAGGGGCACCGAGGACATGATGGAGTCGGTAGCCGGTCCCTGGACAATTGCGAGGCCCAGACCCATGAGAACCATCGAGATCACGACGGGTCCGAGGTAGGGCGTCTCGACGGTCGTCTGGCCGGCCAGGAACATGCCGCCGCTGAGGACGAGGAGGCCGAACACCATCACTGCGGTCGTGCCGAGTTTCTGTGCCGCCAAGGTGGCGACGGGAGCGCCCACCGCAACAGCGGCGGCGAAAGGCAAAGAGTGGATGCCGAATTCGAGTGGCRAGTATTCGCGAACGCCCTGGAAGTACTGCGTGATCAGGAACAAGAACCCGAACATGCTGAAGTAGCTGACCGCAATAGCCAAGGCGGGGAATGAAAACCGCCGGATTCGGAAGAGATTCATGTTCAGGATCGGCGCATCGGTGCGCAGTTCCCATGCGACGAATGCCGCCAACAACACTGTCGCAGAGAGGTATCCCGTGATGCTGAATGGCGACACCCATCCGCGATGTGGCGCGTCGATGATGGTCCACACCAGAATGACGATGCCGAGGAGCGACAAGATTGTTCCGACGAAATCGAATCGCCCGACGTGAAGCGCCTTCGATTCCGGAACAACCAGCAGCACACCGACGATGACCAGCAACGCAGCCGGAACGTTCATCCAGAACACCGAGTGCCAGGAGAAGTGCTCGAGAAGCCAACCGCCTGCCGTCGGGCCGATGGCAATCGCGAAGCCGGCCATTGCGGTCCAGGCAGCGATGGCGATGGCTCGTTCTCTGGCGTCGGTGAAGATGTTCGTGATCATGGCCAGGGTGGCCGGAAAGACCGCTGCGGCAAAGACACCCATGGCAGCGCGCGCCATGATCACCTGTTCGAGGTTGGAAGCCAAAGCGCCGACGAGCGACATCGCGCCGACGCCGATCAGACCGATGATCATCACTCGGCGGCGTCCGAAGCGGTCACCCAGGTGGCCGAAAGTGAGTAGGAACCCGGCGAAGGTCAACGTGTACGCGTCGACGATCCATTGCAGGTCACTGACGCTGGCGAACAGGTCGACGCTCATCGTCGGCAGTGCGACGTTGACCACTGTGTTGTCCAGCACGACAAGGAGTTCGGCGAGGCAGATGAAGATCAGCGCAGTGAATCGACGGGACTTGGTCATCATAGGCGCCGAGGGCGCCGGTGCAAGTGTGTGAGACATGTTTGTACGCCATCTCTGCTCCTGCGCGGACGGCAGCAGCGGTTGGAAGTAGAGGGGTTGGTCAGCTCGGGGCCGAGACCAGAGCCTTGAGGTGCGCGCCGATCCGATCGAGAGGCGCGGTGGTGTGCTGAGCTTTTGCCATCAGAGTCGCGCCTTCGATCGACGCGATCACGACGGTTGCCCACTGTGCTGCAGTCTCGGACGGCTGTCCCTGCTGCCAGAAGAACGATGTGAGAAGCGATTCCCACGAGGTGAAGGATTCGCCCGCAGCAGTTAATGCCGCCGGCGTCGACGCGCCCTCCACCGCCGCGGCTGCGACCGGACAGGAGGAGGTGAAATCGCTCTCTACCAAGCTGTTTCGAAATATTGTGACAACCGCGTCGATGATCTCCGGTGGGGAAGACTGAGCGATCATCGAACTGATGGCGGCGCTGACGCCTCGGCCGAAGTAGGCAACTGCTTCGCCGGCCAGCTGTCCTTTGCCTTCGGGAAAGTAGTGGTACACCGACCCGCGGGGAGCTCCCGAGCGTTCGACGATCTCGGTGAGCGACGTCGTCGCGATCCCGTGTTCACGGAAGGCATTGATGGCGCCGACCAGCATCAGAGTGCGGGAATCGGAGTCGGCCATCCCGCCATCGTATGCAATCGCAGAGCTGTTCGATTCATCTGGTGCCGCTGATTCTCTTGGTACTCCCCACTTGCGACGCGCTGCGGCGATCGGACAACGCGTCTGTGGGCCGGTCATGGCAACGAGGTGTCTCGAGGTGTGTTCATCACTGCCTCCCAGTATGTCGATCGGTATAGGAACGAATCTGAGACTAGATGTAACCGACAGACACAGTCAAGTGTTGTGTGCAGGTAGCGGGTATTGATCGATATTCATGGTGGCAAAACTCCCGGATCAGTGGTTATATCGTGCGGTATAGAGCTGTTGCTTCGAGTGTCAGCTCCGGAGGAGAGGAAACGGCATGCCGGTACCGACGTCAGTTGCACGAAAACGAAGAATCGAAGTCGCGGTCGGGAAGTATTTCGCCAATCCGCTGGTCACCGGATTGAATCGGATCGGCTTGATGCCGTCGTTGATGACCGAGATCGAGACGGTTGGACGCCGAACCGGTCTGGCCCGCCGAGTGCCCGTTGCGATCACCTACGACGGCGACGAGGCGTGGGTCATCGCGCAGCACGGCATCGACAGGGGCTGGGGCGCCAATATCTCTGCGACGCCGAAGGTTCGGATCCGTCGCCGCGGCGAGTGGGTGGACGGACAGGCCCAGATCATGCCGGACGACGACGTCCCGGCGCGGGTGAAGACATTCACGTCGGGGAAGTTCAGATCGGCGCTGACGGCCTCTGCCTTTCGCGGATTGCAGACCGATCCGGTCAGTGTTCGCATCAGGCTCGAACTCGATCCGTCAACCGATTGAATCAACGGGAGTTGAAGTAGTCGGTACGGAATGACCCGGTGCGTTCTCGTCGTTGACGAATGCAGCGGTGGCGCGATCGCCACTGCACACGACGAAGGAGCAGGGTCATGCGCATCGGAATCATCGGAGCCGGTCAGATCGGTGGCACGCTCACACGTAGGCTCGCTGCGCTCGGTCACGACGTGCGCGTCTCGAACTCGCGGACACCGGACACCCTTGCAGAACTGGAAGCGGAGACGGGCGCGAAGGCAGTCCGCAGCACCGAGGCCGCCGAGGGCGCCGAGCTGGTCATCGTGAGCATCCCGCAGAAAAACGTGGTCGATCTACCGGCGGGGATCCTCAGCGGTGCGGTCGCCGGTGCCCCGGTCATCGAGACCAACAACTACTACCCGCAACAGCGTGACGGTCTGATCTCGGCCATCGAGGACGGACAGACCGAAAGCGGATGGGTGCAGGAGCGCCTGGGTGTACCGGTATTCAAGGCGTTCAACGGAATCTGGTGGAAGCATCTCCTCGAGAAGGGGCTTCCCGAAGGTGCAGAGGGGCGCATTGCGCTACCCATCGCCGGCGACGACGACGCGAACAAGCAGGTCGTGTTCGATCTGATCAATCAGTTGGGCTTCGATCCTGTCGATGCGGGAACGATCGACGATTCCTGGCGTCAGCAGCCGGGAACTCCGGTGTACGGCAAGGACTTCGATCGTGAAGCGACGTTGAAGGCATTGGCCGAGGCGAGCCCCGATCGCACCGACGAATGGCGCGCAACCACTACGGTGTAGGGAAAAGAGTGGCGGTTTCCGAAGTGGAAACCGCCACTCTGTTGTTTGTTCAGTCCTTGACCTTCGCCATCGCCAGAACGTCGAGACGCTTGTCGAGTTCTTCCTCGCTCAGCCTGTCCGGGACGAGTCCGCGCTCGATGACGACCTGGCGGATCGTCTTCTTCTCTTTGAGCGCCTGCTTCGCGACGGCCGCGGCTTCCTCGTAACCGATCGCCGAGTTGAGGGGCGTCACGATCGACGGTGACGATTCGGCGAGTGTCTTGAGGTGCTCCTCGTGCGCGACCAGTCCGCTGACACACTTGTCGGCGAACAGTCGAGAGACGTTGGCCAGCAAGGTGAACGACTCCAGCAGGTTGCGTGCCATGACCGGGATGTAGACGTTGAGTTCGAACGCTCCGGCAGCGCCGCCCCACGCGATGGCGGCGTCGTTTCCGATCACCTGAGCCGCAACCTGAGTGGTTGCCTCGGGCAGGACCGGGTTCACCTTGCCGGGCATGATCGAGCTACCCGGCTGCAGATCGGGGAGTGCGATCTCGCCGAGTCCGGTCAGCGGACCCGATCCCATCCACCGAATGTCGTTGGCAATCTTCGTCAGTGAGACTGCGATGGTCCGCAGCGCGCCCGATGCTTCGACCAGTCCGTCGCGCGCGGCTTGCGCTTCGAAGCTGTTCTTCGCCGGAGTCAGCGCGTCGACGCCTGTCGACTTGACCAGCTCGGCAACAACTTTGGGGCCGAATCCATCCGGAGCATTGAGACCGGTGCCGACTGCTGTTCCGCCGATCGGCAACTCGCCGAGGCGGGGGAGTGTTGCGTTGACGCGCTCGATGCCGGCCTCGATCTGACGTGCGTAACCGCCGAACTCCTGACCGAGCGTGACCGGCACAGCGTCCATCAGGTGGGTGCGTCCGGATTTGACGACGGTCTTCCACTCGGACGCCTTCGTGGCAAGCGCAGCATGCAGATGTTCCAGTGCCGGAACAAGATCGGTGACCGCTGCTTCGGTAGCTGCGACGTGCGTGGCGGTGGGGAAGGTGTCGTTGGAGGACTGCGACATGTTGACGTGATCATTGGGGTGTACGTCCACGCCCGCGGCCTTCGCGATGGACGCGATGACCTCGTTGGCGTTCATGTTCGAGCTGGTTCCCGAGCCGGTCTGGAAGACGTCGATGGGGAACTGATCGTCGTGCTTGCCTTCGGCGATCTCGTTCGCGGCGGCGATGATTGCCTCGGCCTTGTCCGCGTCGAGCAGTCCGAGGTCCTTGTTGACCTGCGCACACGCTGCTTTCAGCAAGCCCATTGCGCGGATCTGGGTGCGCTCGAGTGGGCGCCCGCTGATCGGGAAGTTCTCGACTGCACGCTGGGTCTGTGCCCGCCACAGAGCGTCGATGGGCACCCGAACTTCGCCCATGGTGTCGTGTTCGATTCGGAACTGTTGATCGTTGCTCTCCGTCATGGCTCCACATTGCCACTTTTGGAGGGCGGGTAGGGGACTACGTCCCCCGTGAGCGGTTAAGGAGTGCAGGGACTCCCTAACCGCTCACGGGGCGGAGCCGATCAGAACGTCGGGGGAACCGCGCCCTCTTCGCCGTCGAAGTCGACGGAGCTGTACTCACGCAGCTTCTCGAGACGGTGGTACGCGTCGATCATGCGAACGGTGCCGGACTTGCTGCGCATCACGATGGACTGCGTGCTGGCGCCGCCGCCGTAGTAGCGGACACCGCGCAGCAGGTCACCATCGGTGACGCCCGTGGCGCAGAAGAATACGTTCTCGCCGGAGACGAGATCTTCGGTGGTCAGGATCCGATCGAGATCATGACCGGCGTCGATGGCCTTCTGGCGCTCTTCGTCGTCGGTGGGTGCGAGCTTGCCCTGCAGCGATCCACCCATGCAGCGCATGGCTGCTGCGGCGATGATGCCCTCAGGCGTTCCGCCGATGCCGACGAGCATGTCGGTGCCGGACTCGGGACGCGCTGCGGCGATGGCGCCGGCAACGTCACCGTCGGAGATCAGACGGATACGAGCGCCGGTGTCGCGCACGTCCTGGATCAGCTGGTTGTGACGCGGGCGGTCCAGGATGCAGATCGTGATGTCGGAGACCGACGCCTTCTTGACCTTGGCGACGCGCTTGATGTTCTCGGCGATCGGTGCGCTGATGTCGATGACATCTGCAGCATCCGGTCCGACAGCGATCTTCTCCATGTAGAACACGGCCGACGGATCGAACATCGCGCCGCGCTCGGCAACAGCCAGAACGGAGATCGCGTTGGGCATGCCCTTGGACATCAAGGTGGTGCCGTCGACCGGGTCGACGGCGAAGTCACAGTCGGGGCCGTCGCCGTTTCCGACCTCTTCGCCGTTGAACAGCATCGGCGCTTCGTCCTTCTCGCCCTCACCGATGACGACGATGCCGCGCATCGAGACGGAGGAGACGAGCTGACGCATAGCGTCGACGGCTGCTCCGTCGCCGCCTTCCTTGTCGCCGCGGCCTACCCAGCGGCCGGCAGCCATAGCACCGGCTTCGGTGACTCGGACCAATTCGAGTGCGAGGTTACGGTCCGGGGTCTCACGATGAGTGCTGCTGGCCGTCATGTGCGGTGCCTCCTGGCGCGGTCGCGGTCGACGGGGTGTGTCGACGCAGTGGTTTCTTCAGGCGTCATTGTCCCAGATGGGAGCGGCTACGTGCGCTGTCGGGTCGCTGCTGCGACGTTTTGTCTCGCTCGAAGGGGACCGGGAATCGTATCTACTGCGCAGTACCTGGATACTGGGGGTGTGGCATCGAAGAAACCCCGCATTCTCGAAGACAACAAAGACATGGTCTGGTCTCTCGTACCGTTGGTGCTGTTCTGCATCATCATTGCGGGCATCGCCAGCCAGTGCACATTCAGTCCTGGCGGCCCGACGCAGGGGCCTATCCCGAGCGTCGACGTGGACGCAGCTCTGAACTACGACGCGAAGGAACTTGGATTTCCCATCCGTAATCCCGGTGTTCCGGACGGGTGGACCCCGAACTCCGGCAGTCGCAAAATCATCTCCGGCGACGGTGGCGGAGATTCGAGCACTGTGGGATTCATCACGACCAGCGGTCGCTACATTCAGCTGACACAGAGCAACGCCGAGGAATTCCCGTTGGTGTCACACGTTGCCGGTGGACAGCGATTCGCGACCGGAGTCGAGACCGTCGGCGCCGACACGTGGAACGTCTTCGGCGGCGAGGGTGTCGAGTCGATCTGGGTCACGGACGTCGGGGATGTTCGCCTGTTGCTCACGGGCGCGGCGACGCCGGACGAGTTCCGGATTCTTGCCGAGAAGGTCGGCGCAGCGCAGCCGATCACGCCATAGGATTTCCGGTCGGAGCGGACGTTACTCGTCCGCTTCGGCCAGAGCCTTTTCGACGCGAGCCCTGGCGTTGGCCAAATGCTCTTCACAGCGCTTGGCCAACGCTTCGCCTCGCTCCCACAGTGAGAGTGACGCGTCGAGGTCCAGGCCGCCCTGTTCGAGAATCTTCACGACGCTCACCAATTCGTCGCGGGCTGCTTCGTAGCCGAGTTCGTTGATGTCGGTGTCGGTGGCGTTGCTCATTTTTCTCTTCCCATCACTGCGGCGCGAACGGCGCCGTCTGCAAGTCGAACTCGAATCTGGGTTCCGGGTGGCGCGTCCTCGACCGAGCGCAGAACCTCCGGATCGCCGTCGGCGACAACACGTTGCACGACTGCGTACCCGCGGGCCAGCGTCGCGGCGGGGCCGAGAGTGGTGAGCCGGGCGCGCAGATGCTCGATCGTTCGGGACTCGGAGTCGATCAACCGAGTCACATCGCGTCGCCCGGCGGCCTGGAGCCTTTCGACCTCTTCGGCGCGACGGTCCACCGCGAGCAGCGGTGATGCCATGACCGGTCGAGTGCGCAACTGTTCGATCAGATGAGACTCACGCTTGACCCAGCTGCGCAGTGCCGCAGCGCTGCGGTCACGAAGATCGGCAACCAGAGCAGCTTCCGCAACCGCGTCGGGTACGACGCGCTTGGCCGCGTCGGTGGGTGTGGCTGCGCGCAGGTCGGCGACGTGGTCACTGAGCGGGCTGTCCGGCTCGTGGCCGATGGCACTGACGATCGGCGTCGTGCAGGCCACGATGGCGCGGCACAGCGCTTCGTCGGAGAACGGCAGGAGATCCTCGACGCTACCGCCGCCGCGAGCGAGGATGATGACGTCGACTACCGGGTTGGCGTCGAGTTCCTTCAGCGCTTCGATGATCTGGGGAACAGCAGTGGGGCCCTGCACGGCGGTGTTACGCACCGCGATAGCCACTGCGGGCCAACGACGGTGGGCGACCGAGACGACATCCTTTTCGGCCGCGCTGGCTCGGCCCGTGATCAGGCCGATCGTGCCGGGCAGAAACGGAAGAGGCCGTTTGAGTCTCGGATCGAACAAGCCCTCCGCGGCGAGCAAGGCGCGCAGTCTCTCGATGCGGGCCAGCAGCTCACCGATACCCACGGCGCGAATCTCGGTGACACGCAACGACACCGTTCCGCGTCCGGTGTAGAACGAGAGCTTGCCGAACATCACGACACGCGAGCCCTCGGTCAACGGCACCGGAGAGTTGTGCAACAACTGTGGTGAGCATGTGATCGACAGCGACATGTCTGCCGACGGATCACGCAGAACGAGAAAGGCCGTTCGGGTACCGGGGCGTGCATTGATCTGGGTGATCTGACCTTCGACCCAGATGCTGCCGAGTCGATCGATCCAGCCGGCGACCTTGGCGGAAACCGTGCGGACCGGCCACGGCTGTTCAGCGCTGCTGGCGCCGGACGATCGCTGCGATGAAGCGGGGGGCGTTGCGGAAGTCACTTTGCCTTGGCTGTGGTGATGCGGTTGGTGAGCATGGTCTGGAACGGTGCGCGGGCGAGCGTCGCATTCTCGTAGTCCAGGACGGCGGTCAGCTCGTCGATGCTGAGCGTCCGGATGCGCGCACGGAGCTGTGCGAGTGTGAGGTTGGGGTAGTCGAGTTCGGTGACGATCTCGGGCTCTTCGGCAGGTCCGTCCGTCGTAGCTGCCGCGGATTCGGACTCGGCGTCGGGTGCGGGCTCCTCGATGGGGGCAGTCGGCTCGAGCGAGTAGAGCGCGAAGCGTCCCGCATTGGTCGGGGTGTCAGCGGTGGTCGCCCCGGCGCTCGACGCCGAGTCTGCGGGAGCGTCGGCGTCCTCGTCGAAGACCGCCCACTCGGGCTGTTCGTCCTCGGAAGACCAGTTGATCAGTGCAAATGCCTGATCGCCCTTGATCGCCAACGAGGTGATCGACTGCTGCACGCGCATGCTTGTCTGCAGCATCTGGCTCACGGCGGTCATCGGCAGGGCGACAGCGGTGGTGGGCAACTTCTTTGCCTCTTCCATCGCGGTGACGGCGAGTCCCGCGGCAACGCGCGCCACGAACGGTGGTCGGATCATTCCCACAGCTTGCCGCAAAGCTCCGACAATCGGTAGCCGACTTGCCTGTGACGGCCGTACTCGTTTACTTCGGAACCTTCGATCGGAGCCCGAAACCGAGGTGTTCACGTTTGCCGGAGTGTCTCACGTTCGAGGTGCCAGTAGGCTGGTCACATGTCTTCGGCTGTTCCTCTCAATCTCGGTATCGCGCACTCGGCTGATTCGCCGTCCACCCGCAAGGGCAGCGCCAAGCGCGTGCTCCTCGCCGAGCCTCGCGGCTACTGCGCCGGCGTCGACCGCGCGGKCGAGACCGTCGAGAAGGCGCTCGAGAAGCACGGCGCACCCATCTACGTGCGTAAGGAGATCGTCCACAATCGCCACGTCGTCGAGACGCTCGAAGATCAAGGCGTGATCTTCGTCGACGAAACCGACGAGGTTCCGGAAGGATCACTCCTCGTGTTCTCGGCGCACGGTGTGTCTCCGGCCGTCCACGACTCGGCCGCCGAGCGGAACCTGCGCACGATCGACGCTACGTGCCCCCTGGTCACGAAGGTGCACCAGGAAGCAAAGCGATTCGCTCGCGACGATTACGACATTCTCCTCATCGGCCACGAAGGCCACGAGGAGGTCGAGGGCACCGCAGGTGAGGCTCCCGATCACGTCACCATCGTCGACGGCCCGGATTCGGTCGACGCGGTCACGGTTCGTGACGAGTCGAAGGTCATCTGGCTTTCCCAGACCACACTGAGCGTCGACGAGACGATGCAGACCGTCGCGCGCCTGCGTGAGCGTTTCCCCAATCTGCAGGACCCGCCGTCCGACGACATCTGCTACGCCACGCAGAACCGTCAGGTCGCGGTCAAGGCGATGGCCCCCGAGTGCGATCTCGTGATCGTGGTGGGTTCGCGGAACTCGTCCAACTCGGTTCGCCTCGTCGAGGTCGCACTCGGGGCGGGCGCTGCCGCGTCGTACCTGGTCGACTACGCCCGTGAGGTCGATCTCGCGTGGCTCGAGGGTGTCCAGACCGTTGGCATCACGTCAGGCGCATCAGTGCCCGAGGTGCTCGTGCGCGGCGTGATCGAACTTCTTGCCGAGCACGGATACAACGACGTTCAGCCCGTCACCACAGCCAACGAGACCTTGGTGTTCGCTCTTCCCCGTGAATTGCGAGCAGCGCGCACGTCCTAGAACAAGAAAATGCGGGGCACCTTCCATCTGGAAGGTGCCCCGCATTTTTTGCTACTGGGCTCGTCTGTCAGGGCTCTTCGCGATCGCGGTACCGAACTCGCGGCGGCGGATACGCGGGAAGATCGACTCCGGGTGGGCGGCGGCGAGGGGGCAGCGGCGGCGATACGTCGTCACCCGAAGCGAAGAAGGGCTCCATTCGCTCCTCACGCCTGGGCGACGGACTGGGCTCGGGTGCCCGGCGGCGACCGTACGACGGGTAGTCGTCGTCTGCTGTCGGTCTGCTGTCCGGCTGAGGGCGACGCGTAGGCGGTTGGTGCGTGCGATCGACCCTGGGTGGCAGTGGGCTTCTCCGGGGCGGCAGCGGGCGATCGTCTTCGATCGGTTCGCGCCGGGGAGCGCTTCGGTAAGCGGGCTGTTCGTCCACCTCGGGGGCGCGGCGACGCGGGGGCCCGGGGACGGGCGCGTCCGAGACTCTGCGGCGACGCCCGGTCTCGGGCGCGGATTGTTCTCGCGTGGCAGCCGCAGAGGATTCTCGAGTGGCGGTCGCCGAGCGGCGGGAGCGGGTCGAGCGCGCAGGCCCGGTGGGACGCTGATTGAGCAGGAAGTACCGGAAACCGCCGACTATCAGCACGACGACGGTTGCGGCCAACATGATCGGAAAGCGGTTGACCAACGGGTACGCGATGTTGATCGCGATGTCGCGCAGTGCGGTGCTGTTGTCCTTGCCGATGAGCGTGTGCCCGATCGGCACCGCAGCGAAGAGCAGCAACGGAGGTTGGGCCATCGCGGTGAAAAGAGCCTTGTTCGAAGCGGCAACCACAGCGAAGAGACAGCCCAGGAAGTAGAACGTCGAAAACACCGCGGTGAGCTCGCCGCCGCCTCCGGTTGCATCGATCAGTACGCCGACGGCGGTGACACCGGCAGCAAGCAGGATCACTCCCCACCAGGGCAGGCCGGGGACGGTCACGATGAGCGATCGCTTGTCCAGCGGTACCCCGGAGCGAGCACGTTGGGTTGCAGACACATAACGACATTAGCGGTTCTTGCGTTGTCGGCCGTGTTTGTGCGGGTCGTGGCTGGCGCATTTATCGGCGCGATGGCGCGATGGTTTCGGGTTCTTCGCCAAACGAACCGGACGGATTGTGTGCAGGGTCACCGGACATTCGTGGGTTGGGGCACACCGTCGAAGCCGTCAGCGTGGGAGATCGGCAGTGTCGGTGGGCTGCTCTACCGTCGGATTCATGAAGATTCTGCACACCTCCGATTGGCACATAGGTCGCACCTTTCACGGCGTCGATCTGTTGGCCGATCAGGCGAGTGTGCTCGGTTCCATCGCGGATTCCGTCCGCGAACACGGTGTTGACGTCGTGGTCGTGCCCGGTGACATCTACGACCGCTCAATTCCCAGTTCCGACGCGGTCACGGTGTGCAATCGAGGCTTCGAGGCAATCCGGGCGGCCGGAGCGGTCATCGTCGCCACGTCCGGCAACCACGATTCCGCGGTGCGGCTCGGTGCCGGGGCGTCCTTTGCAGCTGCCGGCGGATTGCACTTGATCACCCGAGTCGGCCAGATCGGTACTCCGGTGATGCTCAGTGATCAGTTCGGACCTGTCGCGTTTTACGGGATTCCGTATCTCGAGCCGGAGATCACGCGCGTCGAGTTGGACGTGCCCCGGGCTCGTACTCATTCCGACATCCTCGGTGCGGCAATGTCGCGTGTTCGGCGAGACCTCGCCGAACGAACAGCTACCGATCCGTCGACTCGGTCGGTACTGCTCGCGCATGCCTTTGTCGTGGGCGGTGAGGCGTCTGAATCGGAACGCTCCATTTCGGTCGGCGGAGTGGAGACTGTCGCAGTGGGCGAGTTTGCCGGTGTCGACTACGTTGCGCTGGGGCATCTGCATTCGCCCCAGATGCTCTCGGAGAGTGTCCGCTACTCAGGTTCACCGTTGCCGTATTCGTTCGGTGAGCGCAGCCACCGCAAGGCTGCTCTTTTGATCGAACTCGACGCAGCCGGTCTGTCGTCGGTGCAGCGCCTCGATCTTCCGGTGATTCGAGGGCTGAGCCAGGTGACGGGAACTCTCGAGGAACTTCTCACCGAGTCGAAGTACGCCGATTCCGAGCAGTGCTACGTCTCCGCTTTGCTCACTGATCCGGTTCGTCCCGTCGATGCCATGAGGCAGCTCCAGGCACGTTTCCCCTTTGCCGTTCACCTCGAATGGCAAAGGCCGGAAGGACAATCGGATCTCAAGTATCGCGACGCGGTACGGGGTCGAACCGACATGGAGATCGCCCGTGGCTTTGTCTCGGCCGTGCGTAGTGACCCGTCCGAGCGGGAGGTCACGTTGATGGCCGAAGCGCTCAGCGCTGCCGCGCGCGCCGAGGAGTCCACGGTAGAACTGAGTGAAACCGCGTGAGGCTTCACAAACTCGAAGTCAGCTCTTTCGGGCCCTTTGCCGACACTGTCGAGGTCGACTTCGACCGATTGGGTGCAGACGGGCTGTTCCTTCTGCACGGCGACACCGGTGCAGGCAAGACCACGATCCTCGACACGGTTTCCTTTGCCCTGTACGGGCGGGTTCCGGGTGCGCGCAACGAGGGCAAACGGCTACTGTCCGATCATGCGCCTGCCGGTTCGGTGCCGCGCGTGGAACTCGAAGCGACCATCAGTGGTCGCAGAATCAAACTTGTTCGTAGTCCAGAGTATTCGCGCCCGAAGAAGCGTGGCACCGGTTCGATCACGGAGAACGCAAAGGCCACACTGACGTGGTTGGACGGCCGCGGCGAAAACCTTTCGCGCATCCCTGACATCGGTGACGAGATCAACCGCCTCATGGGCATGAGCGCTGATCAGTTCTTCCAGGTGGTGCTCTTGCCGCAGGGTGAGTTCGCCAAATTCTTGCGTGCCGAGAGCGACGAGCGAGGCAAACTGCTCGAGCGTCTGTTCGACACCAAACGGTTTGTCTCCGTCGAGGCATGGTTCGACGCCAAGCGAAAGGCAAGTGCGACCGCGCTCGCGGCCAGGGAGCAATCCGTGCGGCTGCTGCTCGCGAAGGTCGAGACAGCTGCGGGACTCGAGGTAGGCGCCGAGGCACACCCACTGGAATGGTCACGCAAACTCCTCGCCGAGGCTCAGGACACCCGCGATGCAAGTCTCGCGGAGCTGGTGACCGCGAAAGATGCAGCAGCCGAGGCTAATCGGGTTCTGTCGGCAGCGCAGCGAACCGCAGATCTGGTAGCGCGCCGTAATCGTGCGACCGCTGAGCTCGCAGCATTCAATACGGGCGCCGCCCAAAGAGCTGTGATCGGCGCTGAACTCGAGACCGCCAAGCGCGCACTGCCGGTGGCCGCTGTCGCCGGCGATGTGGACGCTGCCGGCTTGCATCTCGCTGCCGCACTCGAATCGATGACCACAGCGATGTCGACCTACTCCGCACTCGACGGTCCGGAGATTTTCGTGCCGGAGGTGTGGCCACCCACCGACGATGAGCGTCAACGCGTCGTAGCTCGGATCCGGACCTGGCGTGACGAGATCGTTCGCCTGGACGCAATGGCGGAGGACGCTCGACGAGCCGATGCGGCAGAAGCCGAGATCGAGAAACTCGGAGTTCGGCGGGACTCCCTGTCCGAGCGCATCGATGCCATCGCGGTTGAACGCACTCAACTGCCAGAAATGGTGCGCTCGGCCGGCCAACGACTGGAGGATGCGCAACGCGCGCACGCGGCTCTGCCTGGCCTCGAGGCTGCACTCGTAAGAGCGTCGGATGCTGCGACAGCGGCCCATGAAATCGTTTCTCTGCGTGCACAAGCCGAGAAGATTCGTGTGCAGGTGTTGGATGCGCGCGACGCCCATCAGAGTGCTCGCGGGCGCTGGCTCGACCTCGTGCAAAAGCGTATCGAGGGCATGGCGGCGGAGTTGGCGAGTTCACTCGCGCCTGGTGACCCATGCCAGGTGTGTGGTTCGCGTGAACACCCTGCGCTGGCTCAGTCGGATGTCGTCACGGTCACCGAGCCCGATCTGGAAGCCGCGTCAGCGGCCGAGCGTGCGGCCGAGAAAGCCCTCAGCAAGGTGGCCGATCGCCAGGTAACCGTCGAACGTGACATCGACCGGGTGATCGCGCGCGGCGGAGACGGCGATTCCGAAGAACTCGACAGGCTCCGCGCCGAGGCACGGAACGCCGTCGACGAGGCGACACACTCTGCCGGTCAGGTTGGAGTGCTGGCACAAAAACTTGCGCAACTCAATGGGCGTGACACCGAACTGCAGCAGGAATCCGCTTCTCTGACAGCCGAATTGGCGGCACTTGCCGAGCGTAGGACGACTCTGTCAGCGACGGTCGTGCAGATTCGAGCGGCGATCGTTGCTGCGGTGGGAGAAGATTCGACCATCGCTGCTCGGCGCTCGCGGTTTGACGGCCTTGCCTCCGCTGCCACGGCGGCGTCCGAAATGCGCGACGACGCCGTTCGTGCGCAGGCCCGATCGGCGGAACTTTCGGCCAAACTGGCCGCTGCGGCGGCCGCTGCCGGATTCGATTCGGTCGAGGCTGCGATCGGAGGGGTGAGAGCGCCTGCCCGAATAGCGGCGATCGAAACGGAACTCGCCAAGGCGCGTGACCTCGAGGTTGCCGCCCGGACTGTCCTCGACGACCCCGAGGTTGTTGCGGTGGGTGAAGTCGAGACCGTCGACGTGGACGGCCCTCGCGGCCTCGCGCTTCAGTGCGCCGAGGTGGTGAACTCGGCTGTTGCGGCCGCTTCCCTGGCCGAGAACCGTGTGTCGGATCTCGAACGTTTCAGCGGACAACTCGAGAAGGCCTACGAGGCGGTTGCACCTGAGCGTGAACTGCACGACGAACTCGCTGCCCTCGCAGACGTGATCGCCGGTAAAGGTCAGAACAGTCGCAAGATGTCGCTGCGAGCGTATGTGCTCGCTTCGCGGTTGGAAGAGATCGCCGTGTCGGCATCGGTTCGGCTGCAGCGGATGTCCGGGGGACGGTACGAGTTCGTGCACAGTGACGAGGCAGGATCTCGGGGTCGCCGCGGCGGTCTGGGACTCGACATCCGGGACGACTTCACGGGCGTCGTTCGCTCGGCGAAGACGCTCTCGGGCGGTGAATCGTTCTTGGCGTCATTGTCTTTGGCGCTCGGACTCGCCGATGTGGTTGCGGCGGAGTCCGGCGGAATCGTTCTCGACACGATGTTCATCGACGAAGGATTCGGCACCCTCGACGCCGACACCCTCGATTCGGTGATGGCTGTGTTGGACGAGCTTCGCGACGGAGGACGAGTGGTGGGCATCGTCAGTCACGTGGACGAGATGAGGCAGCGAATCCCGAGTCGCCTGCACGTCATTCGCGGACGTGCAGGCTCCTCGGTGAAGGTGATCGCGGGCTGATCAGGCCTTTTTGTTCTCTACCTCTGACTCGGCGTCGTCGTCCTGATCTTCGAGGATGTCCGAGGCATCGCCGGCGGGCATCGGCTCGTTGTCGCTTGCGCGTTCGTCGATCTGCTCTCCGATGTAGCGGATGACAACTGCTGCAACAGCGGCGACGGGCACTGCGAGGAAGGCGCCGACGATGCCGTACAGCGAGCTACCGGCGGCCACGGCAAGCAGCACGATAACGGCGTGGAGTTTCATCGACTTGCTCTGCAGCACAGGCTGAAGGACATTTCCTTCGATCTGCTGAACGGCCAGGATGATGATCAGGACGATGATGGCGGTGGTGAGGCCGTTTGCCACCAACGCAACCAACACGGCCAGGGCGCCGGCGACAAACGCACCGACGATCGGGATGAATCCACCGATGAACGTCAGAATTGCCAGCACCGGTGCCAGCGGGACCCCGAGGATGAGCAATCCGGCGCCGATGAAGACCGCGTCGATCAGGCTCACCAGTGCTTGAGTCCTGATGAATCCGCCGAGCGTGTCCCACATGCGGGTGAGGACCTCTTCGAGATGCCGACCGGCGCGGCCGCCGCCGACAGCGTGCAGCCAGGGGATGAACCTCGGTCCGTCCTTGATGAAGAAGAAGGCGAGAATCAGGACCAAACCGAGCGTGACCAACAACGAGCTCGCCGTGCTCACACCGCTGAAAACGCCTGAAGCGATGGCGGTTCCACTTTCCTGCACCTTCGTGATGACGGCATGGACTGCGTTGTCGATCTGGTCGTCCTTTAGATTCAGTGGCGGACCCTGGAGCCAGTCCTGAACCTGATTGATGCCCTCGGTGGTCTTGTTCGCGAGCTCGGGGGCCTGGCTGACCACTGACGGAACGATGCCTGCGATCACACCGGCCAAGATTCCGATCGAGAGGACCAGGGTGATGCCGGCTGCCGCGGCCGGTGGCATACCGCGCTTGATCATTCCGCGGGTCGGCGGCCACATGACTGTCGCAACGACGATTGCCAGAGCCACCGGCAGGATGATGACCCAGAGCTTTTCGATCAGCCAACCGAAAATCCAGGCGCCCAGCGAAATCGATGCCAACACCAACGACCACTTTGCGAGCCACATACCCCCTTGCCCGATGATCTCGCCGCGGTCGCGCTTTCGCACCCCTGCGGACGTCCCCTTGTCTTGCTCGCTCACTGATCGTCCTTTCCGTCGGCGCAGGGATCTCCTCGCCGATGTGAGAATCCGGTGATCTAGCTGAGCTGATCGTAACGACTGCATGCGATAACTCGTGTGTTGCGCTTCAATACTGTGTTTTGAAGCATGCCAGGCGGACTAACATTTCCGTCATGAGAATCGCAGCAGCAGTCGGGGCAGCAGCAATCGTCGTTCTCGGGCTCACCGCGTGTAGCACCGAGGATCAGGACAACGCGCAGAACAAGATCAGCGAGGCAGTCACGAGCGGGCAACAGGCGCTCGAGACGGCGAAGCAGTCAGCGGGCAACGCCATCGACCAGGGCAAGACGGCGCTGTTCGTCGCCACCTTCCGTGGGGCTTACGCACCATTGGCGGAGAACCGCGACGACGCAGACATCGAGGAGATCTTGACGACCACGTGCACCGAGGTCGCCAACGGCACGGACGAGGCGGAGGTCAAGTCCAAGATCACCGACCTGGCCGAGAACAACGGCAACAAGCCCACCGACGAGCAGGCCGGCCACATTTACGAACTCGCGAAGGCCACTTGCCCCTGACCGGATTCAGCAGCAGCGGGCGCCCGGGTTGGCGTCGGCTGCTGCATGCCGGCGGCGCCAGAACTCTCGTTCGCTGATCACCGGTGAGTCGGCGTGGTGGCGTCGGGTGTGCTCGACGTAGCGCTGATAGTCGAGATCACCCATCACCGAGCGAACCCACCACAGCGTTCCGCGGAACGCTGTGGTGAGTTTTGCCGTCATGGTCATGGTCAGTGCCCACCTCCGTGCGCGGCGCCGGGTGCCCGGACCTTCCCGGCCTTGATGAGCTCGTCCCATTCCTTCTGGATTTCCTTCTCCGCGGGCGTCGGAATGAAGCTTGCGGGACCGAAGATCTTCGACGGTTCCTCCGGGGACTCGGTGGTCGGCAGCCCGCCCGCTCGGATTGCCTTGGCACATACGATGATCCCGGCGATGACCACGACAATCACCAGTGACGCGAAGATGATCGACAACGTGCCCTGAATGAAGGTGTTGCGAATGACGGCATCGATGGCCTCCGGAGTCTTCGCAGAACCGTGCGCCGTCTCACCTGCTGCCTTCGCATCCTTGAACACGTTGTGCTGAGCCCAGTAACCGATCGCGGGGTTGTCGGAGAAGATCTTCTGGTACGACGCGGTCATAGTCACGACCAGGTCCCACACCAATGGCACGCCGGGGATCCAGGCCCATTTGAACAGGCCCTTCTTCATGACGATCGTCATGACCACCGTCAGTGCGATCGCGGCCAGAAGTTGGTTGGCGATGCCGAAGAGCGGGAAAAGCGTGTTGATTCCGCCGAGTGGGTCGGTGACACCCATGAGCAGGATCGCGCCCCACGCAGCGACCACGATCAGCGAGCACAGCCACGCACCGATGCGCCACGACGGGTCCTTGAACTTCTTTGCCGGACCGCCGAAGTTGCCGAGCGAGTCCGAGAGCATGAATCGAGCGACGCGAGTGCCGGCATCGATCGTGGTGAGGATGAAGAGAGCCTCGAACATGATCGCGAAGTGGTACCAGAACGATTTCAGCGAGTCGCCGCCGAAGACGTCGCTGAGCACTTCGGACATGCCGAACGCGAGCGTCGGGGCGCCGCCGGTTCTCGAGATGATCGATTCTTCCCCGACGGCCTCGGCTGCCTGCGTCAGCACGTCCGGTGTGATGGGGGCGGTGCCGAGGGGCAGATTGTTGACGTATTCGGCTGCGGTTTCCGGTGTTCCACCGGTCAGCGCCGCGGGAGCATTGAGTGCGAAGTACAGGTGCTGATCGAGGATGCAGGCGGTGACCAGAGCCATGATTGCGACAAACGATTCGGTCAGCATGCCGCCGTAACCGATCATCTTGGTCTGGCTTTCCTTCTCGAGCAGCTTCGGCGTCGTGCCGGACGCGATCAGCGCGTGGAAGCCCGAGAGTGCGCCACAGGCAATGGTGATGAATAGGAACGGGAACAGTGAACCGGCAAAGGCCGGGCCTTCGCCGTTGGAGGCGAACGGCGTCACTGCAGGCATGTTCAGCGCGGGTCGTGCGACCAGAATTCCGATGGCCAGCAATGCGATGGTGCCGACCTTCATGAACGTCGACAAGTAGTCGCGCGGTGCCAGGAGCAGCCAGACCGGCAGCACCGAAGCGGCGAATCCGTACGCGATCATCAGCCACGCAATGGTGACCTTCGAGAGTGTGAACCAGTCTGCGCCCCAACCGGTATCGGCTACCCAACCACCGGAGACGATGGCCAGGAGGAGTAGGACGACGCCGATCAGGGAGACTTCGGAAACCTTGCCCGGCCGCAGATACCGCAGGTACACGCCCATGAACAGGGCGATGGGGATGGTCATCGCGATCGAGAACACACCCCACGGGGACTCGGCGAGCGCATTGACGACCACAAGTCCGAGCACCGCGATGAGGATGATCATGATGACGAACACGCCGATCAATGCGGCGACGCCGCCGACGAGGCCGAGTTCTTCGCGGGCCATCTGACCGAGGCTGCGCCCGCGGCGCTTCGACGAGATCCACAGGACCATGAAGTCCTGCACCGCCCCGGCGAACACCACGCCGACGATGATCCAGATCGTTCCCGGTAGGTATCCCATCTGCGCGGCCAGGACGGGTCCGACCAGGGGACCGGCACCGGCGATTGCCGCGAAGTGGTGACCGAACAGCACCCGACGGTCGGTCGGCATGTAGTCGGCGCCGTTCTCCATGATTTCGGCGGGAGTTGCGACGTCGTCGCGAGGCTTGACGATCTTGCGTTCGATCAACCGCGCATAGAAGCGGTAGGCGATCAGATAGGTACAGATTGCGGCCAACACGAACCACACAGCACTGATGTGTTCACCGCGGACGATCGCAATCATGTACCAGGAGCCCGCGCCGACCAGTCCGAGAACGAGGAAGACGACGCGCGCAGTGGTGGAGATGGGTGTTTTGTCGATGACCCCGACAGGTGGCAGGTCAGGATCGGTTTTCAGGTACTCGACATTTGGTTCCGGCGCAGTCGTCAAGCTCATCGTCGAACTCCGTCCACTAGTGCACGTGTGGCCGCCGTCACAGCGGGCCATCTGTCACTGTAGGACCAGACGGGTGAATCCGCGCGATCTGTGGCGCGGGAGTCGACCGGCGTCAGAATCGGTGAGCGTCGGCGTCGATCCAATCGGTGAGCCAGCTCTGCGGCGGGGAGTCGAGCAGTTCGCCCGGCATCAGCCAGTCGAACAGGTCGGCATAGGTACGCGTGGTGAGACCGTCGACGCGGCGGTTGAGCATTCCCGGTTGCAGTTGGTCGAACGAATCGATGCCCATCGACGCGATCATCTGTTGTGCGCTGGCGACAGTTGCCTTCTGGAAGCGGTAGACGCGCTCGCTCTTGTCGGGGATGTCGAGTGCGCGGGTGCGTGCCGGATCCTGAGTGGCAACGCCGACCGGGCAGCGGTTTGTGTGGCACATCTGGGCCTGAATGCAGCCCACTGCGAACATCATTGCGCGGGCAGCCATCGTGAAGTCTGCGCCTTGGATGATGCGTTTGACGATGTCGGAACCGCTCGCCACCTTTCCGGAAGCGCCGACTTTCACGAGAGCGCGCAGACCGGTTCCCACCAAGGCGTTGTGCACGAGCATCAGGCCTTCGGTCAACGGCATGCCCATGTGGTCCTCGAATTCCACCGGACCAGCGCCGGTGCCGCCTTCGGAACCGTCGACGATGATGAAGTCCGGCGTGATGCCGCGTTCGATCATCGCCTTGCAGATTCCGAGGAATTCACGACGCGAGCCGACGCACAGTTTCATCCCGACCGGCTTGCCGCCCGACAGTTTTCGCAGGGTCGCGATGAAATCGACCAGTTCGACCGGAGTGCTGAACGCGGTGTGCGCGGGTGGCGAAATCACGGTCTGGCCGACGGGTACCCCGCGGGTTTCAGCGATTTCGGGGGAGACCTTGACTCCGGGAAGCACGCCACCCAACCCGGGTTTCGCACCTTGCGAGAGCTTGATCGAAATGGCCTTCACCTGATCGAGGCCGGCACGCTCGGCAAACCGGTCAGGATCGAATCGGCCGTCCTCGGTTCGGCATCCGAAGTATCCCGAGGCAATTTCCCAGATCAGATCGCCGCCGTGTTTGCGGTGATACGGACTGATCGCGCCTTCGCCGGTGTCGTGGGCGAAGCCGCCTTTGGCGGCGCCGGCGTTGAGGGCCTCGATTGCGTTGGCGGACAACGACCCAAAGCTCATCGCGGAGACGTTTAAGAGAGCGATGTCGTACGGCTTCGTGCAATCGCGTCCGCCGAGCCGAACTCGCGGAACGGTGTCGGGGGCGGTCCGTGCGCGAATCGAATGCGTCATGAACTCGTAGCCGATCGCATTGACGTCGCGCTCGGTCCCGAAGGGCTCTTCCGCCAGTGTTCCCTTTGCACGCTCGTAAACCAGATCTCGCGTTTCGCGATCGAATGGCATCCCATCGGTGGATGATTCGACGAAGTACTGCTGGATCTCCGGTCGAATCTTCTCGAGGAGGAATCGCGCGTGCCCCAGGACCGGATAGTTACGGAGGATGCTGTGGGACTTCTGAGTGAGGTCGTAGGTGCCCATCGCCGCCAGCGCGAGAGTGACGACAGCGATCACCCACCATCCGGGCGAGGCGACAATTGCGAGCGCGGCGGTGCCGAGACCCACTATCCATATCAAGAGCACGATCAGCATCCGAGTCACCTCGAGAGCGTAGGCGCCCACTGTGACACGGCAGCGGTAAGTCTCCACTAGGTTCTGCGATAGAGAACCGAATCCGACTCTTTGGGGGAATGATGACCGAACCGCAATATCCGACCGACCCGCAGGATCCGAAGGAGCAGCAGTATTCAGCCGGTCAGCAATATTCAGCAGGCCAGGAGTATCCGACGGGCCAGCAGTACCCGACCGACCCGCAGTACTCAGCCGGACAGCAGTATCCGACCGGTCAGCAGTACAGCGCGACCCAGCAGTACAGCGCCGCACCCACGTACGCGGCGCCTCAGTACGGTCCGCCGAAGTCCAACGCGGGATGGGCCGTCGCGTCGATCATCTTCTTCTGGCCTATCGCGTTCGCCGCGTTCAACCATCTCCACGACATCTACCCGAAGTGGGCGATGGGCGATCACCAGAGCGCGCAGTACGCGTCCGAGCGCGTGAAGAAGCTCGGGCAGATCTCGCTCCTCATAGCCGTCATCTGCTGGGTGCTGTTCATCGCGTTCTACGTCATCTTCCTGGTTGCGATCGTGTCGTCCGTCGATTCGTATACCTACAACTGATCACCTGCCGCGACGTGACGGTGGGGCGAGTACCCGTCACGTCGCCGCGAGGCCGTAGAATCCACAGACCGTGAGCCTTACCCTCGGAATCGTCGGACTGCCCAACGTCGGCAAGTCCACCCTTTTCAATGCACTGACCAACAACGACGTGTTGGCAGCGAACTACCCGTTCGCGACCATCGAACCCAACGTCGGCCTGGTCGAGCTGCCCGATCCGCGGCTGCAGAAGCTCGCCGAGATCTTCGGCTCCGAGCGCATCCTCCCCGCGACCGTGTCGTTCGTCGACATCGCGGGAATCGTGAAGGGCGCGTCCGAGGGCGCAGGCCTTGGTAACAAGTTCCTGGCCAACATCCGTGAAGCGGACGCCATCTGCCAGGTAGTTCGCGTCTTCGCCGACGACGACGTCATCCACGTCGACGGCAAGGTCGACCCGGCCTCGGATATCGAAGTCATCGAGACCGAGCTCGTGATCGCCGACATGCAGACCTTGGAGAAGGCTCTCCCGCGTCTGGACAAGGAAGCTCGCAAGAACAAGGAGCTCAAGCCGGCGCACGACGAGGCACTCAAGGCTCAGGCTTTCCTCAACGAGGGGACGACGCTGTTCAGCGTCAAGGACAAGCTCGACTTCTCGCTGCTGCGTGAGCTGAGTCTGCTCACCACCAAGCCCTTCCTGTACGTCTTCAACGCCGACGAGTCTGTGCTCACCGACGCAGCGAAGGTTGCGGAATTGCGCGCATCCGTTGCACCGGCCGACGCTGTGTTCCTCGACGCGAAGGTCGAGCAGGAACTCCTCGAGCTCGACGAGGAAGACCGCCAGGAAATGCTCGACTCGATCGGTCAGACCGAGCCGGGCCTGCACGCTCTCGCGCGTACCGGCTTCCACACCCTCGGACTGCAGACCTACCTCACGGCTGGTCCGAAGGAAGCTCGCGCCTGGACGATCCACAAGGGTGACACCGCGCCCCAGGCTGCCGGCGTCATTCACACCGACTTCGAGCGCGGCTTCATCAAGGCTGAAATCGTGTCCTTCGACGACCTCGTCGAGGCGGGTTCCATGGCCGCAGCCAAGGCTGCAGGCAAGGTCCGCATGGAGGGCAAGGAATACGTCATGGCCGACGGCGATGTGGTGGAGTTCCGCTTCAACGTCTAAATCCGGCTTCTGGTCCTCACCCCACGGGCAACTCGCTGAGCGTCCGACGTGTCACAAACCGCCGCGCTCTCCCAGTCAACGGGTCGGTGAATTCGAGTTCCCTCGCGAGCAATTGGAGGGGGAGGGAATGATCGTCCGGGGCGTCGGGAAGCAGGTCGGGGTATCGCCGGTCGCCCAGGATCCCGGCGCCGAGAGCTGCCAGATGCACCCGTAACTGGTGCATCCGTCCGGACTGCGGACGTAGAACCGTGTGCAGCACAGCACGTCCGGAGGCGCTCACGCCCATCCCTCGCGCCTCGATCATGGTCTCGGAGTTGGGTTCACGGCTGTCGTCGACGACGACCCGCAACTCGCCGCGTCGAGCTTCGATGTGGTTGCGGTAAACGAGAGGGACGTCGAGCGCTGGCGCATCCTGGTCCCACCGGGACGGTCGCGCCGACACCGCCTCGTAGACCTTCGTGACCTGCCGCTTCTCGAACAGTGACTGGTACGCGCCGCGCGTCGCGGGGCGAGCTGAGAACATCACCACGCCTGCGGTGCCGCGGTCGAGTCTATGGATCGGGGTCAGATCTGGGTTGTCGAGGCGGACCCGCAGTCGGACGAGCGCCGACTCGCGCAGGTAACGCCCGCTGGGGGTGGTCGGGAGAAAATGTGGTTTGTCGATCACGACGAGATCGTCGTCGAGGTGCAGGATCTCCTCGCGGAACGGCACCGGGTCCTCCGCCGGTAACTCGCGGTAGTACCAGACGAACCGGTGCGCGCTGAGCTCGGCGCTCCGGCAGATCGGGTGGCCGTCGATACCCACGAACTCGCCGTCGTCGAACCGCCGATACAGGTTTTCGGCGTCCAGATGGTCGAACTTGGCTACGACGTACTCGGCGATCGTCGTCCATGGCCCAGAGAGCGGGATGCGTAGACGCGTCGGGCCAACCCCGTTCTTGACGGGCAGCGGTGGGGACATGGACACACAGGTAATCATCCCATCGACTGCTGGTCAGCGGTGATTCGGTGCGGCCTTGCCGGAGACGTCCCCGCGGGGACGTGGGGACCAACTCGGAGCGGTGGTCACCAGAGATCGTCGAGTCGGAAAATCAGTAGCGCAGGCGAGATGCGGGCCCGTATGGTTCGGCAGAGAAAGATCGCAGTCGAAAAGCACTGCGGTCCATACCTTCTGTAGCTCAATTGGTGAGAGCACCCGACTGTGACTCGGGCGACGGCGGATCGTAACCGCCCAGAGGGACTCAGTTCAGATACGGCTGACGTGAGGACTCTAGGCGCAGAGACCGGCAGCCCTTTGCCTGCACAGTTGTCGAACGAGCCTCAGCCGGTATTCCCTGAATCGCCGAACAGCATTCCAGTCACCCGCCATTTCCGCGTCGGCAAGTAGGTATTCGCAGTTGTCCAACTGATCCTTCAAAGACATCATCAGAATTCACCTCCGATCACCCGAGCAAGTACCTGTCCAGGATGCGTCCGGCGACACCCCGCGGACATCGGCCGAAGTACCTGTTCAGGTACCTGCTTCGGTGCGCGGTGGAGGTTACTTCTTGACCGCAGGCGCTGGTAGCGGCATACCGCGCTCGGACAGGACGGCGCGGAGACGGTCGGGGAAATCGGTGATGATTCCGTCGACACCCAGGTCTATGAGGGCGTGCATGGTGGCGGGATCATCGACGGTCCACGGGATGACCTTCATCCCACGCGCATGTGCGCTCGCGATCATGTCGGCTGTCGGGTACAAGGCGAAGCCGGGGTCGCCGACCTTTCCGCCCTGGGGAGTTCCTTGGACAGGGGAGTAGGCGGAGGCGCCGAAGGTTGCCACCGCCGCGATGCCGTCGCCACCGAAATCATCGATGTCCAGACCGCCGAGCCACGGTGACGCTCCGTCCTTGCCTACCTGGAGAAAGTCACCGTTGGTGAGCGCGACCACGGGCACACTCGGCGCGAGTTGACGGGTGAGCATGAGCGAGCCCCAGTCGAAGCTCTGAATGGTGACGCTGTCCAACAATCCGGCTGCCCGGATCGTATCGAGGACTACAGAGACGAACTGCTCACGCGGGGCGGTCTCGTGGGGCGCTCCCGCTTCCACCTTGGTCTCGATGTTGAGCTTGATTCCGGGTGCGTTGTACGACTTCACCAGAGCGAGCACTTCTTCGAGTGTCTGCATTTTCGCTCCCGGAACATTTTGCTGCTCAGGGTATCCGGCAAGGGGGAGCGTGCCGCAGTCCATGGTCTTGATCTGTTGCAGGCTCAGCGTGTTGACGAATTTGCCGACGTACGGGAACTCCGGGTCGCCGGTAGTGGCGGGCTCGGTGTCGAGGCATTTCTTGTTCGAGATCTTACGATCGTGCGTGACGACAGCGATCCCGTCTTCGGTGATCTGGGTATCGAGTTCCAGTGTGCTGACGCCCATTTCGAGAGCATTGGAGAACGCGGCCAGGCTGCTCTCCGTGTACAGGCCGAGCCCGCCGCGGTGGGCTTGGACGTCGAACGTCGAAACCGGCTGGGGTGCTGAACTACCGAACGAACCGGACCAGTCGAGACTGCCGGTTGGCGATGCGCCGGCTGGGGTCGCCAGGGCGGTGAGGGGGAGTGCGACGGTCACGGCGGCACACGACAATATTCTGCTCAGTTGCATGAAAGGAACGTAAGGGCGTCGAATGGCTCGCCGGGGTTCGTTAGGTAAACTAACGGTAAAAGTCAGGCTGCGTGAACGCGCTGCTCGACGCCGTTTGCCTGGACCTTCATCCACGACGCCAGAAGCTCGCACCCGGTCAGTCCGCTCTCGTCGAGAGGTTCGATCGCGTAGCTGATGTGTCTACCGCCGCGAGGGTTCTCGAGCTGAAAGCGGTTCAGGGTCAACCGCGTCGGCAGATAGCCGAGGACTTCGAGGAACGCGGTGCGAATGCGTCGTAGATCGGTGCGCCACTGTTTCGGACTGAAACGAGTCTTCTGCGCATTCTGGAAAGCATTGCTACGAAGTAGTTCCCAAACTTTTTGTGCCCACACGCGTGCCTGGGAGAAGGACATCCAGCGCGTCAAGTCTGCGATGTCCCGAATGTAGCTGTCGTCGCTGGCATTACAGATCATGTCCTGTGGGTGCCCGATCCACTTGACCGGAATCCACGGCTGGACTTCGGGTCCGTCGCCGGCAACTCCGTGTCCCTCGCAACCTTCGATGACGCCGGTCGGTTGTTGTGGATCGGAGATCAGTCCGACTCCGATGATGTTGGCGCCGTTCAGCGTCGGAGAAGTCGTCGGAGAAGTAAATGTCGGAAGAGCCGCGCGGATCACGGTGCATCCCTGTGAGTATCCGATCAGCATGACTGGGCCGTCTGTCTCTGCGATTGCGGTCGAGAGGGCCTTCACACCCATCGCGGTGCTGTGCCGAAAGCTCAGGCCGCCGTCGGCGACCGGGCCGTACGACGCGGGATAGGCGACCCAGCGAGAATCGAATCGACTGTCGAGTTCGTCGGTGACGGCACTGAGGAGTCCGCGCACACGCGCGCCGTGGTCGCCGACGTGGGATTCGCCGGTGCCGCCAACTGCAAGAACGGTTACCTCAGCCATGCCAGCGATGATCCACGTCAATTCTGAGAGGCCGGCATCCAAACCCTGAGAAGAGGCTGGCAATCCGTTGTGCTGCGAAATCGTTATCGAGCGAGCACCATTTACCCATGACGACGCCGAATCGTTCATCCAGGCGAAAAGTGTCCGTTGTCGGTGCGGGAAGCGTCGGCACTGCGATTGCGTACGCGTGCTTGATACGCGGATCAGCCGACGCGCTCGCCCTCTACGACACCAACAGTGCAAAGGTCCGTGCCGAAGTTCTCGATCTCAACCACGGAACCCAGTTCACACCGCCGTGCACCGTCGAGGGAGGTGATGACATCTCGGTCACCGCGGGATCCGACTTGGTCGTCGTCACCGCGGGCGCAAAACAGCATCCCGGCCAGTCGCGGCTCGAACTTGCCGCGGTGAACGTCAAGATTGCACAGACTCTGACCGAACAACTGTTGGCGGTGTCACCGGACGCGGTTCTACTCTTCGTCACCAACCCGGTCGACGTGGCGACCTACGCAGCGATCCAGGCTGCGGGACCGTCGTACCGCAGCCGAATTTTCGGATCGGGGACGGTGCTCGACACGGCCCGATTGCGATTCCTGCTGGCCACCGAACTCGGAGTCGCGGTCGAGAACGTCCATGCCTTTATCGTCGGCGAGCATGGGGACTCCGAGATTCCGCTCTGGTCGAGCGCAACCATCGGCGGGGTGCCGGCAACCTCGTTCGTGGGACCGTCGGGCGGCGTCCTCGGCCCCGACTTACGCGCGAATGTCGCGAAGTCTGTGGTCGAGAGTGCTTACGAGATCATCGAAGGAAAGGGTGCGACCAACCTCGCCATCGGATTGTCGAGCGCATTCATCGCGGAAGTCGTGTTGCGGGACGAACAACGGGTTCTTCCGGTATCGACCTTGCAGACCGGTGTCCACGGACTCGAGCGCGTTTGCCTGTCCCTTCCCACGATGGTTGGTCGTGCGGGTGCCGGTCGAGTCCTCGAGGTACCGCTTTCAGAAAAAGAGGCTTCGGGGCTCCGATCTTCGGCCCGTACATTGCGAGAGGTGCAGGAATCTCTGGGATTGTGAATATCTGTTCTGCTCGATTTCCGACATATAGGATCAACAAATGATCAGCTTCCTGATTCGCGCCGCGATCTTCCTGGGTTCTGCCGCTGTCGGGCTTCTTGTTGCGTCGTTGATTCTTTCGGGCTTCTCGGCGCCCACATCCGGATTCATCGTTGCGGTCGTGATCTTTGCGATAGCGCAGTCGGTCCTGGCGCCGTTCATCGCGACAGTGGCAAAGCGCCACGCACCAGCATTTCTCGGCGGAATCGGATTGGTGTCGACGTTTGTCGCTCTGTTGGTGGCGTCGCTCTTCTCCAATCTGTCGATCTCCGGTGTCTCGACGTGGATTCTGGGAACAGTCGTCGTGTGGCTGGTAACAGCACTTGCGACGCTGGTGCTTCCGTTGTTGTTCGTGCGTAAGAAAGTTCAGGAGAAGAAGGCTCAGTGACGCGTCCGAACATCGGTATGGACTACTCAGTCTTGGACTGCCCGGATCCGGCTGCATTGGCCAACTTCTACGTCCAGGTCCTCGACTGGAAAAGCGTTCGGGACGAAGATGATTGGCACGTGATCGAAGGACCCGCCGGCGAGCGGCTCGCGTTTCAGCTTGCTCCGGATTTTGTTCCGGTCGACTGGCCGACATCCGGCGTCGGAATCCATCTGGATCTGCTCGTCGATTCTCTCGACCCCGCGGAGGCTTGGGTGATCAGCCTGGGTGCGCAGCGGGTGACCGGCATCCCGGAGCATCAGACTTTCCGCGTCTACCGCGACCCAGTCGGTCACCACTTCTGCCTGTGTCTGCGCGACTGAGTGTCGACTCGCCCCGATCTCGTCGACCGTGGATAATTCCGAACACTTGTCACGCCCGAGAATTGGAGATCGACGATGGCTYCGCAGAATTCCGACGAATTCCTGGTAGAACGTACGACGATCGTCAAGGCAGAAGCATCGGTCGTCTTCGCGTTGATCAACGATTTCCACCAGTGGACGCAGTGGTCGCCCTGGGAAGGTCTCGACCCGGCAATGCAGCGCACGTACGCGGGTCCTGACGCGGGCGTCGGGGCTTCGTACGCCTGGGCCGGAAACAAGAAGGCAGGCTCCGGTTCGATGGTGATAACCGAATCCGTCCCAGACGAACGCGTAGTTTTGGACCTGGCCTTCCTCAAGCCGTTCAAGGCACAGAACGTCACCACCTTTCTCATCTCTCCGAATGCCGGTGCCTCTCCCAATGCCGGTGAAGTTCAGGTGACGTGGAAGATGACTGGAAAGAAGAATCTGTTCTTCAAGATCTTCGGTTTCATCTTCAGCATGGACAAGCTCGTCGGAAAGGATTTCGAGAAGGGCCTGTCCCAGCTGAAAGCTGCTGCCGAAAAGGGCTGACGAGCCGGTGGTACCGTCTCCCGGTGTTACGGATGACGCCCACCGATGCCCAAACCTTCTGGATTTCGGAGAAGATCCCCAACGATCAACTACTGCTCTACTGTTTCGACGGGCAGAGCCAGTCGATCGACGAGCTACGACGCTCGGTGGTGGAACGAGCGTCGCTCATTCCGGATCTCAATGTTCGGATTCGTGAATCACCGTGGCATCTCGACTATCCGCTCTGGGATCCCATGCCGGTCGATGCCTCGTTGGTGAGAGTGCATGAGCTGCCGGATGACTCGTGGCCATCGTGTATTCACGGAATCGAAAAGCTTCTCGAAAACCACGTCGACCCGCGTGAGTCCCCGTGGACGCTTCACCTGTTCCACGGCGTCACCGGCGCGCCGCGTTGTAGCGGCCCGGCGCTGATCGCAGTTCTGCAGGTCGCTCATTCTCTGGCGGACGGCAAACGCGCGTCGGCGATTGCTCGCCAGCTGTTCTCGCCGCAACTGCCCGCGCAGCAGAAGACGGACGTGCGGCGTAGCGGATCAGCCGAGATTCTGGGCCGCGCCGCCCTGCGCCTTCCGGGTCAACTTGTTTCGCTGTTCCGCGACGGCCGGGCGGGGCACCGAGCGCAGGTACAGCTGCAGGCGGACACCGAATCGGGAGTTGTTGCGCCGCAGGCGGCGAGCCGTCCCAAGGTGCGCTCCAACATCCCGCCTGGATCTCACCGACTGGTGCGCATGGTCGTGCGGGACAGCGCAGATTTCCGTGGCGACGGCGTATCCGTCACAGTCGGAGCGATGACAGCCATCTCGCTGGCGATGGCGAATTACCTCACCGAGCGAGACGGCTCGGTACCGCCGGAACTGGGGGCTGAGGTGACCATCGCCAAGGCGGGTACACCCACGGCGCGCAACCACTTCCGCAATGCAGGTGTCGGACTGTTCCCGGATGTCGATGACCTCCGTGAGCGAGCCCAACTGATCAAGGAGTCGATGGACGAGCGCCGCGCACGGGCATCCCATCCGTCCAGCGCAGCGTCGGATCTCGCGCTGAACGCGGTTCCCGGCCCGCTGGTCCGTTGGGGCGTGCAGCAATACGATTTCACGGCGGTGCCCGACGAGGTCACCGGCAACACCGTGGTGTCGAGTGTCGCGCGCGGTGACGCGGATCTGGTGCTCGGAGGCGGCGTCGTTCGGTTCACAGCGGGCTTCCCGAGTTTGTCACCGGTCATGTCCTTGACCCACGGCGTACACGGGATCGGGGACACGGTGACGGTCAGCATCACCAGCAGTCCGGCCTCGATCCCGGACATCGACGTGTACGAGCAGATGATGCACGACGCGATCGACGAGGTACGCGAAGCGCTGTCGTGACGGCCTGATGTACTGGCAGCATGGGATTCACGCGCGCCGAACTGGAATCGTTCCGAGACGCCGAGATCGAGGATCTGATCGGGCCGAATTGTCGTCTGTTGTTCGTCGGTATCAATCCGGGACTGTGGACGGCGGCGACCGGCGCGCATTTCGCCAGGCCGGGTAATCGGTTCTACCCGGCACTGCTGAGGGCAGGCATCATCGAGCGTCCGATCGATCCTTCCGCGGGTATGTCGGACGCCGATACGCAGCACCTGATCGATCGCGGCGTCGGTATCACCAATCTCGCCGTTCGCGCGACGGCCAGAGCCGACGAGTTGAATGCAGAGGAACTTGCCGCCGGAGGAGTGCGGGTGCGGGCAGTCGTGCGTTCGACCAAACCGAAAGTGGTTGCCTTCGCCGGAATCACCGCCTATCGCACTGCTTTCGCTGACAAACGAGCCAAAGCGGGGCGGCAAGATCAGCCTTTCGAAGATGCTGCTCTGTGGATCGTGCCCAATCCCAGTGGGCTGAACGCACACGAGACGGTGGATACGTTGGCCGCCAAATACCGTTCTGCTGCAGCCGAAGCCGGGATATTCTGACAGGAACTCTCAGTTCCGTTCGCCTGGAACGAAGTACGGGATAGAGTGATCGTATGTCTGTTCTTTACAACATCTTTGTAGTGATTCACCTACTCGGTATGGCTGCCCTGGTCGGTAGCTACTTCACCGTCCTCAAGGCTCCTTCGATCACCGAGGTCATGGTGTGGGGTGCCAGGATGCAGTTCGTGTCCGGCCTGATCRTCGTCGGCTTGGGCGAAGGCGCGCTGGACAAGAACTACATTCACGCGAAAATCGCTGTGAAGCTGGTGCTTTCGCTGGTGATCGTGGCGCTGGCCGAGATCACCCGGGCGAAGCAGAAGAAGGGGCAACCCAATCCGAATCTGGTGCACGTCGTCGGCGGGTTGTCGATCGTAACCGTATTCGTGGCCGCGCTCTGGACCTGACAAAGACACAAAAGAGCCCCGGCGATCGAAACTCGCCGGGGCTCTTTGCTGTTGACGCGTCTACAGGCCCGGACGCTTGCCGATCGTCAGGGTCACTTCACCGGTGTGGGCGAAGAAGTCGTTGCCCTTGTCGTCGACGACGATGAACGCGGGGAAGTCCTCGACGTCGATCTTCCAGACGGCTTCCATACCCAGTTCGGCGTACTCGAGGATGTCGACCTTCTTGATGCAGTCGAGTGCCAGACGAGCCGCCGGTCCACCGATCGATCCGAGGTAGAAACCTCCGTGGGTGTTGCAGGCGTCGGTAACCTGCTTGGAACGGTTTCCCTTGGCCAGCATGATCATCGAGCCACCGGCGGCCTGGAACTGCTCGACGTACGAGTCCATACGGCCGGCCGTGGTCGGGCCGAACGAACCGGACGCCATACCGTCGGGCGTCTTGGCTGGGCCGGCGTAGTACACCGGGTGATCCTTGAGGTACTGCGGCATCTCTTCACCTGCGTCGAGACGCTCTTTGATCTTGGCGTGTGCGATGTCGCGTGCCACGACGAGCGGACCGGTGAGCGACAGACGCGTCTTCACCGGGTGCTTGGACAGCTCGGCGAGGATCTCGGCCATGGGCTTGGTGAGGTCGATCTTGACCGCAGCACCCTTGCCGGTACCCGAAATGCCATCGGTCTCTTCGTCGAGCTGAGCGTCCGTGACCTCGGGCAGGAAACGGCCCGGGTTGAATTCGAGCTGTTCCAGGAACACGCCCTCCGGCGTGATTTTGGCCTTCGCCTGTCGATCGGCCGAGCACGACACCGCAATGGCGACGGGCAATGAAGCGCCGTGGCGGGGGAGTCGAACGACGCGGACGTCGTGGCAGAAGTACTTACCGCCGAACTGTGCGCCGATGCCGATCTTCTGCGTGAGCTCGAAGACCTTCTTCTCGAGTTCGTGATCGCGGAAGCCGCGGCCCGTGATGGCGCCTTCGGTGGGGAGCTCGTCGAGGTAGTGCGCGGACGCGTACTTGGCTGTCTTCATCGCGAACTCGGCCGACGTGCCGCCGACGACGATTGCAAGGTGGTACGGCGGGCAGGCAGCGGTACCGAGCGAGCGGATCTTTGCCTCGAGGAACTGCATCATCGAGTCGGGGTTCAGGATCGCTTTGGTTTCCTGGTACAGGTAGGACTTGTTGGCGCTGCCGCCGCCCTTGGCCATGAAGAGGAACTTGTACGAGTTCTCATGTCCGGCAGCAGTATCGGCGTACAGCTCGATCTGCGCGGGCAAGTTATTGCCAGTGTTCTTCTCGTCCCACATCGTGATGGGGGCGTTCTGCGAGTAGCGCAGGTTCAGACGCGTGTATGCGTCGTAGACACCGCGGGCAATGGACTTCTCGTCGTCGCCGGGGGTGAGTACGTGCTGTCCACGCTTGCCCATGACGATGGCGGTTCCGGTGTCCTGGCACATCGGCAGAACGCCGGCAGCGGCGATATTGGCGTTCTTGAGCAGGTCGAGCGCGACGAACTTGTCGTTGTTCGACGCTTCGGGATCGTCGAGGATGCTCGCGAGCTGCGTCAGGTGATCCGTGCGCAGGTAATGAGAGATGTCGTGCAGCGCCGTTTCGGTCAGCAAGCGCATCGCTTCCGGCTCGACCTGCAGGAAGGTGCGGCCGTCCGGTCCCTCGACTGTCGACACCCCTTCGGTGGTGAGCAATCGGTACTCGGTGGTGTCATCACCGATCGGCAACAGGTCCTCATAGAGGAAGTCGGCCATCATCTCTCCTGAACAAGGGTGCGTGCGAAGGTCGCATTCAGGTTATCGTTGGGGGTTTCCTTCTCCGAATCGGGGCGGGTGTGAGCTGGAATTATCCGGATGCCACTGGCTCGATCAAGATACTTCGACCAGTTCGGAGAGCTCGACGCCGCGAAATTCGGCAAGTATTTCGGCCTGCTCGGCCACTGCTGCACGGGCCGATCGTGACCACGTTCCCCACGGGGTGATCGCGACCTTCAGCTTCTTTCCGGACGCCCGCGGTCGCCACAGTCCGGTGATCGTGCCGCCGACCACCACCGTGCCCGGTCGCCCGAGGGTCGGCCACACCGTCTTCTGGGCGGCCGGATCGGGCACCAGGGTCTCCCGATCCTTGAGCTGTACATACGGATCGAAAGGCCCGAGCAAGCGCGTACTCGAATCGGAGGGGGAGCCGAGCAAGTCTTCGCGGTCTTGTTCGAGAATCCACCGCTTCTCGCCGTTCACCTCGATCTCCCCGGCATCGACGGGCCAGTGGGCTTTGACGTCCTTGACCGGGGCATCGAGAAACGACGCGACGTGAGCAGGAGTGGCGGGGCCGTAGAAGCGCAGATACCCGCGAATCACGTCGAAGCGGGGATCGGCGTCTGAACCTGAGGCTGTGTACGGGCGTCGGCGCCAACCCGGAATGCGTTCGAGCACTGGGGGAGATGTGCCCGGCTGTAGCTCGAGGCCTGCCTGAAGTGCCGCGAGCCGGAACGGCATCTCGTACAGATGAGTGGCGTTGCACGGGCGGCAGAATCTCAGAAAGGGCTCGGTGACCCGCGTGGTCAATTGCGCGGACATCTCGCCCTTGACGGTTGGTTTCGAGACGATGTCCCGCATCGCAGTAGCAACTGTTTGCAGGGCACTCAGCGTCGGGATGCCAGCGGCCTTCAGGGGCCGATTCGCGTCGTAAATGCGCTTGGCTGCATCAGCCTCGCTGAACGGCGACGTGGCGACGGCGATGGCAGGCAGGTCGCCCCGACGGTAATAGTGGGGAGCGCCGCGCAACGTCCAGGCAAGAGCGAGCTCAGTGACGTCGCCGCGGAGGCCGCGGATCCGCAGGGCCCAGGCGGCTCCGTCAGGTCCGGTGTTCTGAATCCCGAGATCGAGAATGCTGCAATCGCTGTGATCGGCGTCACCGGCAGCCGCTCGGTCGAGTTGATGGCGGTGCCACCGGAAATTAGCTACTTGCGTGAGTGAGGTTGCGCTAGACATGATTTCAGTTTACTGGTGGGTAACCGCAGGATTTGGGGCAGTTGATCAATGCGACGACAGAATCGGTGAAATTCGACCGATTGTCCGGAATTTTTTCAGTAGCAGACCTTATTAGTCGAAATAATGACCCCATTGTCGGAATCCTTTGCCAACTGGTCGTTCGTATGATTACGTGTTACCCACGTCACGGATACATTACAGATGTGACGCAGCTGTCACAGCACTGTCGGGTGCTTTTCGGCAGCTGACCTCTGACCTCTCAAGGAGATTCACATGGGTTCAATGGAAGGAATTCTCGGCGCTGTTGTTCAGGGCCTGGGATCACTGTTCAGCGCTGACGGTCTGCTCAAGACCTTCATGGGATCGGTAGAGACCATCTCCAAAGACCCCACCCCCTAATTCAGCGCGACTTTGCCACGCCCGCTCCGGGTGTAGTTACTTCAATTTCGACAAACTGCAGGAGGAAACTCATGGGATCTCTCGGTGAAGCCATCGGAAGCGTCAACAACCTCGGTCAGCGTCTCGTCGACGCACTGACCACGCTCAGCGGCGGCACGGTTACGCCCAAGTAAGCGTCGTCTGACGAGAAAGGCTCACGCACTCGGTGCGTGAGCCTTTCCGTGTCGACCGGATCGAGTTTTTCCGATCACGTCGGGTTTGCCTCTTTCAGCCGGTACCGTTCGAAAGGTTCCGCTGCCGAAGAGAGTGACCCGGATGATCGAGACTCGTGCTTTGCGAACGGTTTTCCGCGTCTTCGTGGCGTTGGCCACGGCAGTATGTGGGCTCCAGCTCCTCACGGCACCGGGTCACGCTCAGTCGGTGGACAGCAGGCTGGTCGACATCTCGGTGTACTCACCGTCGATGGGGCGCGACATTCCGTTGCAGGTCTTGCGGCCGGCTGATACCTCCACGCCCGCTCCGACGCTCTACCTACTCAATGGAGTGGACGGAGGAAAAGACGACGCGACGTGGTCGGTGCGGACTGATGCACCGAAGTTCTTCGCGGACAAGCACGTCAACGTGGTCACCCCTCTCGGTGGAGCATTCAGCTACTACACCGATTGGGAGCGGCCGGACCCCGGCCTCGCGAAATCCGGCAACAACAACGGGGTCAACATGTGGACCACGTTCCTGACGGAAGAACTACCGCCAGTCATTGATTCGACGTTCGGGACGACCGGCGAGAACGCACTTGCCGGCTTGTCGATGGCAGGCACGTCGGTACTGGATCTGGCTATGGCGGCGCCCGCGCTGTACAACAGTGTCGGGTCCTTCAGCGGGTGTGCGATGACGAGTCCAGGCATCGGTCAGGACTTCGTGAAACTCGTGGTCGCAGTGGGTGGTGGCAACGCGGAGAACATGTGGGGTCCGTACGATGGCCCGGGTTGGCCGGCTCACGATCCGGTTGTCAACGCGGACAAGCTACCTCGAATCCCGATGTACATCACTACCGCAACCGGGATTCCGGGTCCGTACGACACGCTTGCCGATCCACGGATCGACAACGACGTCAGAGATTTGGCGTTGCAGCTTGTACTCGGTGGCGGAATCGAGGCGGCAACTCACTACTGCACCACCCAGCTTGCGGACAGGACGAACGCATTGGGTATGAACAACATTCGCTACAACTTCAAGCCGGCAGGAACGCATTCATGGGGATACTGGGAAGACGACTTACACGACTCGTGGCCGATGATCGCCGCGTCGCTCGGCGTGTGAGGCCCCATCGAGCAAGCCTTCGAAGCGTCGTTCTCGTCGGCGCGCTCGCCTTGATTTCACTACTTGCGTTGCCCTCGACCGCGCTCGCCGACGAGACCCCGAAGATAACAAGTGTCACCGAACTGTCTTCGCGCTTGGTTCTTCTCGACGTCGCGAGTCCCGCCATGGGGCGCACCATGCAGGTGAAAGTACTGCTTCCTGCCGACCGCTCGGAACCGCGCGGGACGCTGTATCTCCTGGACGGCAATTCCGGGCAGATCGAAGAGAACAACTGGCTGGCTCCGGCTAACGGCGATATCGTCCCGTTCTTTGCCGACAAGAACGTGAACGTCGTACTCCCCATCGGTGGAACCGGCACCATGTACACCGATTGGCAGGAAGACCACCCGAAATTCGGTCGTCTGAAATGGGAGACGTTCCTCACGAAAGAGCTTCCCCCACTGATCGACACGAGATTCGCAACGAACGGGCACAACGCAATCGGCGGGATCTCGATGGGCGCAGAGGCCGCGCTGATCCTGGCCCAACGCTCGGCCGGGTTGTACGACGCGGTCGCGGGCTACAGCGGCTGCTACACAACCGTCGGAGGATTCGGCAAGGCGTTGACCGATCTTGTGGTCATCAACGGAAATGCCCGTTCGGAGCAGATGTGGGGTCCGGCCGGCAGTGAGGCTTGGCAAGAGCACGACATTTTCGCCAATGCCGACAAGCTGCGCGGCACCAAGGTGTATCTCGCCTCGGGATCGGGACTACCAGGCCCGCACGAAACTCTCGATACTCCTGCCCTGGGCCGGGTACTGGTCGTTGGCGGGGTCATGGAACTGGGATCGAACCTGTGCACCGACCAGATCACGCAGGTGTTGCGCGATCGCGGAGTCGATGTCACCCGCAGCGCTCAACCGGTGGGGACGCACGGTTGGCCGTACTGGCGCGACGAACTCGTTCGCTCCTGGCCGATGCTCGACTCTGCGTTGTCGGCTTGAGTAATTCCTTGCGATGAGTTTCCGCTTCGGGCCGGGTCTATAACCCTGTACACCTGATTCGTAACCTCATCGACAAGGACAGAACATGCCTTCCATCACTCCCTGTTTGTGGTTCGACAACCAAGCAGAAGAAGCAGCGAACTTCTACATCTCGGTGTTCGGTTCCGGGCAGATCCTGGGAATCGAAAGATACGTCGAGGGATCGCCTTCCGGAATGCCGGCGGGATCGGTGATGACCGTCAGCTTCGAGCTCGGCGGTCAGCGATTCACCGGATTGAACGGCGGACCGATGTTCACGTTCTCGGAAGCAGTGTCGTTCGAGATTCCGTGCGTCGATCAGGCTGAGGTCGATCACTACTGGTCCAGGCTGACCGAAGGTGGGGAAGAGGGCCCGTGCGGATGGGCCAAGGACAAGTTCGGATTGTCCTGGCAGGTAGTCCCGAATCGTCTTCTCGAACTGATGAAGGATCCGGATCGGGCCAAGGCACAACGCGCCACGGACGCGATGATGAAGATGAAGAAGATCGACATCGCGGAGCTCGAACGGGCCGCAGACGCGTCCTGAACACGATCTGGCCGATGGGCGACAGCCTTCGTTAGCTGATGCTAGCCTTCCCTAATTCTCGCTGGAGCGTTGGAGGAGTGCTGGTAACCATGCGAATCAAAGTCTCTCGAATGAAGATTGCAGTCACCGCCTTGGCGGCCTCGCTCGCCGTCGCCGGGCTTGCCGGCTGCAGCAGCGACAGCGCTGACGCACCCGCGGAGGCGGGAGCAACCGTCTCGACCATGTTCGGCGACGTCGAGGTCCCGGCCAACCCGCAGCGCGTCGTCGCGCTCGGTTGGTCGGACGCCGAGACGGCACTTGCCCTCGGAACACAGCCGGTCGGTGTCGCGGACTGGATGGCGTTCGGTGGCAAGGGTGTCGGACCCTGGATTGCGGACGAGTTCACCACGGACCCGAAGATCCTCGGAACCATGGACCTGAGCATCGAGGACGTCATTGCTCTCGACCCGGACCTGATTTTGTGGACGAGAAGCGACAACACGCAGGCCACCTACGACAAGCTCAGCGCCATCGCGCCGACGGTCGGGCCGCCCCCGGGTCTGGCCACTGCGTACGGGACGACGGTCGAGCAGCAGACCGAACTCGTCGCGAAGGCTCTCGGCAAGGAAGCAGAAGGAAAGGCGCTACTGTCCGGCCTCGACGCCAAGTTCGACGCTGCAATTGCCGCCAATCCGAGTTTTGCGGGTAAGACAGCTGCAGTCGGCGCCTACAGTACCGACGGTTACGGCGCGTACGTACCCGGCGACGCACGCGCAGACTTCATGACCCGCCTCGGCTTCACGATCCCGACGGCGATCACCGAAAAAGCCACCGGAAACTTCTACATCCCGGTCGCCAACGAGAACCTGAACCTGTTCGACGCGGATCTCACGGTGCTGTTTCCGATCTTCCTCGACAGCAGTGCGTTTGCGAACGATCCGCTACTGCGCGCAATCCCGTCGGCTCAGGAGGGACATCTGTTGATCCTCGATGACCCGGCACTCGTCAATGCGTTCTCGAGTGGCTCGGTACCGGGGTTGACCTACGCAATCGACAACGCCGTTCCGAAGTTTGCGAGCACGCTCGGCGCCTGATCAGAGGTGTTTCGGGACCTGCCCGTCACTGTGAGCGTGTTCGCAAACAGTGGCGGGCAGTTCTCGTGCGTCAGTACACTGGAAAAAGTGAACTTTCAGCTAACGAGCGGCGGCCCAGTGGAGATCGCTCCAGTGGAGATCGAAGCGACCGCTCCTCGTTTTCCGCGGATGCATGCATACGTGGATATCGCTGTTGTGATCGTGGTGCTGGTGGGAACCAATCTGATCGCGCATTTCACCACCGCCTGGGCAAGCATCGCGACGGTACCCATCTCTGCTCTCGTCCTGTTGGCGCTCACCAAGCGCCGGGGAATGGGTTGGGCGGAATTGGGGCTGTCCCCTCGTGACCTGCGGCGAGGTTCGAAGTACGCGCTTGCTGCCGTCGGCCTGGTCCTGACCGTAGTCGCCGTCGGCGCGTTGCTTCCGCTTACACGCCCCTTCTTCATGGCGGATCGCTACGCCACAATTTCCGGCGCGATCATCGCGTCGATGATCGTGATCCCGCTGCAGACCGTCATTCCCGAAGAGTTGGCTTTCCGTGGCGTCCTGCACGGCACGTTGAACCGGGTCAGTGGATTCCGCGGCGTCGCCGCTGCCGGTTCTCTGATGTTCGGACTGTGGCACATCGCGTCATCGATGGGTTTGACCAGTGGTAACGAAGGGCTGTCCGGCTTTCTCGGTACCGGAGTGGTCGGCCAGGTCGCCGGCATCCTCGGAGCTGTTCTCGCCACCGCTGCGGCCGGTCTCGTATTCACCTGGCTTCGTCATCGCAGCGGCAGCCTGATTGCGCCGATTGCTCTGCATTGGTCGTTGAATGGTGCAGGTGCACTGGCTGCGGCTCTTGTTTGGCATGCAACTCTTGCTTGATCCCAATATCTGACAAAAAGGACAGCATTCGCCGCGCGGCGCCGGGTAGTTTTGTGCTTTGCTCAGTAAGTGACGCACCTTCATCGAGGCCATGTCTTCCACATTTCCGGTCGTCCGACGGTTGAGGATGCGGCGCAGTCGCTCGTCTCGATCCCCGACGGCGTCTTGGCGATCGACGATGCCGGAACGATCGTCTACTGCGGAGAATTCGAATTGCTCCCCGGAGACCTCGCGGGCGGCGAAATTCACGATCATCGACCGGGTTTCCTGCTGCCCGGATTCGTCGATGCCCACATTCATTTCCCTCAGACCTACGCCGGCGATGCGTACGGCGGCGGCCAACTCCTCGAGTGGCTCGACCTGTGCGTCTTTCCCTCCGAATCGAGATTCGCTGATCCGGAGTTCGCCCAGCACGCTGCCGAGGCCTTCTGCGCTCGCCGAATCGCCACGGGAACCACGGCCGCGATGGTGTTCGGATCGGCCTTCCCGCATGCACAGGACGCGTTGTTCTCGGAAACTCTGAAACGCGGCCTTCGAGTGGTCAGCGGCCGCGGGATTCAGACCACCGGCCCGGCCTCCGCTGCCGCGCTGATCACCTCGGAAGAGGACGCGATCAGACTCACCCGCGAGGAGATCGACAAGTGGCACGCGGCCGACACCGGCGACGTGAACACCGCACTCATTCACGTTGCAGTGGTTCCCCGCTTCTCCCTCGCGGTGACAACACGGACGCTGAAAGACTTGGGGGAGCTGTACGACTCCGTCCGTGACAGGGGCGTCTACTTCCACAGTCACCTCAATGAGAACAATCGGCCGGGAACCGGCGAGGTCGCAACCACACTTGCCGAGTACGAGGTCAAGACCTATCTCGACACGTACGACGGCAAGTTCCTCCCCGGCTCACAGGTCGGCGGAAAGAGCTTTCTGGGTCCGCGCGCGATACTCGCGCACTCGGTGCACTGCCAGGACTCCGAACTCGCACGAATGGCCGAGACCGGAACCTCGATCGCACATTGCCCGACGTCCCAGCAGTTTCTCGGCTCAGGCACCATGCCGTGGAAGCGAACCGTTGCGTCAGGGGTCAACATCGCGATCGGATCGGACTTCGGCGGCGGCGACGAGTGCCTGCTCACCCGAGTCCTCGGCGACGCCTTCAAGGTTCATATCTCCGAAGCCGGCGACGACGGAGTGTCGATGCACCCCGCCGAACTGCTGTTCACCGGAACACTCGCCGGTGCTCGCGCGCTGGACATGGAGAACCGGATCGGCAACTTCGACGAGGGCAAAGAGGCCGACTTCCTGGTGATCGATCCCTCCGGGTGGCCGCCGCTCGCCGGGCTCGTCAACCACGGAACGCGTTCGGATGATCCGATACTCGCCCGCGACCAGACGCTCTTCGGCCTCCTGATGGCGATGCGCGAGCCCGCGATTGCGCACGTATACGTGCAAGGGCGCCGGGTGTCGGGCTGACGTGTCCGCAACCGCCATCACCGGGTATCACCGAACGAGTTCGGGATTCCGGGCGTGGGTCGAGCGTGCGGCCGAGACCGCCGGTCGATTCGACGGCTACCTGAGCTGTGGCATCAGTGATCAACCGGAACCGGTGTCGCACGGCATGTCTGTCACATTCGACAGTGCCGACGATCTTCACCGTTGGCTGGAGTCGAGTGATCGCCGCGATCTCGAAAGAGCTGCTGCGGCAACGGGAATTCTGGCACAGACGAGTGATCTGGTCCTCGTCGACGGAGTTCTGCCGCCGCCCGGTATCGGCGTGTACGACCACGTCGTCGTCGTGGGTAAGGAGAACGAGTTTCTGCGAACGCAACGCCATCTCATCGATCTCAGTTCGCGATTTTCCGGCTACGAGTCGGTGATGTTGTTGCGGTCGGTCACCGACTCCACCCAGTGGAAGTCCGTCCTTCGGTTTCGGACCGAGCAGCAATTGGCGGAGTGGATGGCGTCGCCCGAAAGGGCCGCGGCACTGCCGAAACTGCGAGCCGAGTTGGCCGAGGACTTCACCGAGACCACGCGGTCGACACCGTTCGGTACGATTCTGCGCACGGAAAACGGGCAGACCCGTGCGACGCCGAATTGGAAAACGGCGATGATCATCCTGCTCGTTCTCTATCCGACAGTGATGACGCTGTCACGATTTCTCGGTCCGCTGCTCGACGGGATCGGAGCGCCGCCGTGGCTGTCGATGTGGTTGAGCCAGATAGTCAGCGTCGGCGCCATGACGTGGTTCCTGATGCCGACGGTCACCAGGTGGTTCCGCCACTGGCTCGACCCGGTCGACGGCGCCGTTCCCCGCACCAACTGGCGCGGTGTCGCAGCGGTAATTGCGGTGTACGTCGTGACTCTGACGCTCTTCGCCTCCGTGAAGTGGCTGCAGTTCTGGGACTACTTCGACTGAATCCGGCCTCGGCGGAAGTAGGTGAGCGGCCCGAAGAAGTTGACGAAGATGATCGCCGCCCACTTCTTCTTGCTGCCGTTGACCGTATCGGCAGGGCGTCGCGCCAGGTCTGTCCACGCGGCGATCGCCAACAGGGACTGAATCGTTGCGAGCAGGGCGGCGACGCGGCGCTGCGCGGGTGACAGCTCACTCCAGGATTTCTTTTTTGTGAGGTTCATGAACTCCACTGTGCCCTCGAACGTCCGATTGGTGTCGAGATAGGGCTGCTATCGGTGCCTGGAGTTCCGCAAATCGGTGTGAATAGCGTCACCATGATGACCGCTAGGTACGGTCCCGCGGTCAGTCGGGATGGTCGTTTTCGGCGTAAAGATCTCGCTAACTCGAACTGTGGCTGAATGTTTGCGCCCGGACTAAGCTCGCGTGGCCACATTGCCGCGGGGGATTTGGCCAATCTGCTGGTACGCGCTCTAGCGGGAGCAACGCCCCCTCTGTTAAGTAAGGCTTGCCAATCTTGTGGTCCGCCTACAGGTTTGATGCTGCGAGATAGCTGTTATCGGGAACGATGTTCGGAATACGTCAATAAATCGTCCGGAGGTGACAGTTTGATCACTGCCGGTGGGCGTCACCTGTGTGTATGTCCGTGTCCCGAAGGGGTCGAAATGTAACGTCCCGGACACATTTGGTGTCGCGGAAGTAACGGAAGACCTCTACTCTTATCGCCAGCAGCCACTCACGTGGCGGCAATCCTCTGGACCGTATCTTCGACAGGAGCACATCGCATGAGCAGCGCAGAATTCTCGGATGCCTTCACCTTCCTCAACGACTTCTTCCGAAGACGATGTCTTCGGGGGCCACTGTTGTCTGTCTGACTATCTGTCTAGCGTCCAATTTGGTGACAATGTGAGCATTGTTGGCCAAGTGCATGGCGGGGTTGATGTGACTGTGGTGGAATGCGAGCGAAAGAAGATAGCTTGCCTGCCCGCCACTTCCAGCGGGACACGCCGATGATCGGAGCTTTGTGCACGTCTCGCGAAGAAACCTCTTCAAGTACGCAGCGGCTGGATCGGCAGCTGCCGGACTCGCTGCATTGAGCGGTACGACGTCGGTGGCCAATGCCGGTTCGCTGGGGACCCTGCTCGATTACGCCGCCGGTGTGCCGTCCGCTCAGGCAATCAAGGCCGCCGGGTATGCAGGCGCCATTCGATATGTCTCGGATAGGCGCCCGGGAGCCGATTGGATGGTCGGCAAGCCCGTACTGGCGCGGGAAACCGACGCGTTGACGGCGGCCGGACTCCAAGTCGTTTCCTGCTATCAATTCGGCAAGGGCGGAACGGCGGACTGGCGCGGGGCTCGCGAGGCAGGCAAGCGTCATGCTTCCCGTGGCCTCGAACTACACGCTGCGGCTGGTGGGCCGTCCGGTCGGCCGATTTACGCGTCGATCGACGACAACCCGACCAGTACCGAAATCACCACCCTGATCGCGCCGTACCTCGAGGGGTGGGCCTCGGTCGTCGGCAACGGAGCACTCGGTATCTACGGAAACACGCGCGTGATCGACGCAATGATCAGCGCCGGCATCGGAACCTGGTTCTGGCAGCACAATTGGGGTTCGCCCGCAGGATATGTGCACCCGAGGGCAAACCTGCACCAGTTCGAGATCGACAAGCGCAAGGTCGACGGCGTCGGAGTGGATCTGAACTCGATCCTCACTCGCGACTACGGGCAGTGGTCGTTGGCCGGCTCGGTCGGGCCGGCCCAACCGGTTGGTTCCTCGTTACCGACAGGATCTATCGCACCATAGCGCCGAATTTGGCGAGCCAGGCCTTGGCGTCATCGGGGAGGGTGCCCGCCGCTTCGGCGGCGAGGCACCATGCTTTTGCCATCGACAGGAAGTTCATCGGGTTGTAGGCGTCTTCTTCGCGAGACCACGATCCGTTGCCGGCGTAATGCAGGATCGTGATGTTGGCGGCTCCGTGCTTGGATCCGTCGCCCGGATCCTCCATCGGGTTGTCGATCTCGCACACGATCCATCCGCGCTGCTCGTCGACGACGAACCAGTTGGCCGGGAACTCGGTCATGCGGTGCCCCGGGAACTCCGTCATTGTGCGAGTGACCCACTTGCGTACAGCTTCTCGGCCATTGAGGGTTCCGAAAGCGTGTTCCACGTAGACGACGTCCTCGGTGAACATGTCCGCGAAGGCGTTCCAATCGCCGGAACGAGTGCACTCGACAACGGTGTTCTGGTACCCCGCGAAGGCGTCTTCGAGTTCGGTACGCGTCCAGGTCATGAAGGGCTCCTCGGTTTGTCGTCGCTTCAGATTAGAACACGTTGCAGAATTGATTGTCGGCGATTCGATGCAGAAGAGTTCTGCGGTACCGTCGTTGACGGGTCGGGGACCCATTATGTGAGAGGGCACCACGTGGAGATCATCATCAATTTCATCTACACACTTTTGTCGAAGTTGCAGACTGGCAGCATCGAAGGCTCTTCGGAGAAGTGAGTCCTCTGCCGGGTTGATTCCCTTACGTGACTTTCTGTTTGGGAATCAACCCGGCGAACACCATCGTCACAGCGGCGGCGGCGATGGAAATCAGGAACGTGGCACGAAACGCCTCGAACGAGGGGATCACTGCGGTGCCGACGGTGATGGTCATTCCGGCCAGAACGACGCTCACGATCGCGGCAGACGTCGACGTGCCGATCGATCGCATCAAGGAGTTCAGTCCGTTCGCGGCTGCAGATTCCGTGATGGGGACTGCTCCCATGATCAGGGCGGGCATGGCCGAGTAAGAGAGCCCGACGCCCGCGCCGATGAACATTCCGGCCACGGCGACCTGCCAGACGCTCGACACCGTGAAATATGCAAAGGCATAACCCAATCCGATGACGAGGGCGCCGAGCATCAGCGTGATTCGTGGGCCACGCCACGCCGAAATGCGAGCGGAGACGGGTGAGAGTGCCATCATGACGAGTCCACCGGGGGCCAGTGCGAGTCCCGCTGCGACCATGGACAGTCCGAGTCCGTAGCCGGTGGACGTCGGTGCCATGAGGAGTTGGGGCAGCGTCAAGGAATTGCCGTACATGGCAAAACCGACGGCGATCGAGGCGAAGTTGGTGAAGAGAACCTGAGGCCGGGCCGATACGCGGAGGTCTACCAGCGGTGCGCTGCGTCGAAGTTCCCACCATCCCCAGACGAGGAAACTGAGAGCGGAAACTGCCAGGAGGCCCAGGGTTTTCGGGTCGCCCCATCCCCAGGTTCCGCCTTTGGTGATGGGGAGTAACAGAGTGATCAGACCAACGGTGAGGCCGAACGCTCCGACGAAGTCGAAGCGTCCCGGGCGTCGTACCGTCGATTCGGGAATCACGAACGCAACCAGTGCGATGCAGATCAACCCGAACGCTGCCGAAGTGACGAAGAGGAAGTGCCAGTTGGCATTCTGAGCGATCACCGCAGCGATCGGCAGTCCGATCGCACCGCCGACGCCGAGGGTGGCGCTCATGACCGCCATAGCTCCGGCCACTTTCTTCGGTGGAAGAACATCACGAATGATTGCTATGCCCAATGGAATTGCCCCGACCGATGCTCCTTGAAGAGCGCGGCCGACAACGAGCACGATCAGTGAAGGTGCGATCGCACAGATGGCCGAGCCCAAAACGACCATCCCGAGACTGACGAGCAGCATTCGCTTCTTGCCGAACATGTCGCCGAGGCGCCCGCTGATCGGCGTGATCACCGCGGCGGCGAGGAGCGTTGCGGTGACCGCCCACGAGGTGTCGGCGGGAGTGGAGTTCAGCAGGTGAGGCAACTGCGGAATGATGGGGACTACCAGCGTCTGCATCAAGGCGACGACGATTCCGCACAGCCCGAGGACAGTGAGTACGGGACCAGAAGGGGCGTAGTTCGTGGCCGTGGTTTTCTTGTCCGGGGATTTCTCGTCGACGCTCGACGAATCTGCGTGAACGGACATTCGGCTCCCGCCATGGCGTGTTCGGTTTCGGTGCGTTCGCCCCAGTGTGCACGCTACACATCGTGTGTATTCTGCACAATATGAGTGTGGATCGGGAACCCGAACTGGTGAATATCGAGTACGAGTTGACCCTGCTCTCGCGCTATCACGCGCTCGCTCAACGGGCGGAACTTCATCTGGACCGGTCCGCGTATCTACTGCTCGGACGACTGGAATTGCAACAACCGATGAGCCTCAAGGAGCTCTCCTGTGCCTTCTCGCTCGACATCTCGACCATCAACCGGCAGATCGGCGCGCTGAGGCGTCAGGGCTTGGTGGAGCGAGTGGAGGATCCGGACGGTGGGCTGGCGCGAAAGGTTCGGCCGACGGTGCAGGGTCTGTCGAAACTTCGTGCAGATCGCGAACATTCGACGGCCGGCGTCGAAAAGGTCTTGCGTGAGTGGACGCCGGAGCAGCGCCTCGCGCTCGGTGACCTACTGCGGCAATTCAATACCTCGGTCGAGTCCTTGGAAGGCCGCGACTGGCCGCGACCGAATCAGGTCTGAGAGTGCGAGACGGACCGCAGCGATCGATCCGGATCGCTCGAATCCGATTCCGGCGCAATGACAACAAGTTTCGGATGTTCCTCAGGTGCTGCGTGATTTCCACGCCAGGAGAGTAGTGACCAGCGTGAGAGGCCGGACAGTGCCGACCCGAGGCTGGCGAACGAGCCCGAACTCAGCACCGACGCCGTAGACCCGATGCTTCCGATGGAGAGGAAAGAGCCGACGCTACCGATCGAGAGGATCGAATACGCCGATCCGATCGAGAGAATGGACCCCTCGGATCGGATGGACAGTATCGATCGACTCGACTTGTGAGACCGTATCGACTGGTCGTCTGGGCTCGATGCCTTGTCTGGACGGCCATGCGTGATGTCCACTCGTAGATGTCCCATCTATCGGGTCTATCACGGTGATCGGAGATGCAAAAGGGACCCGCCGAAATTCGGCGGGTGCCTTTCACGAGACTTCGATCAAGCGACCGCGAACATACCCACGGTCGGGAGGAAGCTGCAGGTGATGCGATCTGCGCCTTCCGGCTGGGTGGTCAGCGAACCGCTGATCACCGAGAGGACGCGTCCCGGACCTGTATCGGCAATAGCCGACAAGGTGGCGGGACCATCCGGGTTGATGCGCGACGCGTTGGTCAGGTTCTGGGTGGCGCTGCGCTGGTTGTCGATGTTGACCCACGTCACGGTCATCGGCACCGGCTGGTCGTCGACGGCGGGAGCCGTTCCGAGAGCGGTGAAGACGAATCCAGCCTGACCGGCAGCGGGGCCGGGAGGAGGCAGGTGAGCCGGGCCCGGAACAGCAAGCGCGGTTCCGACCGAATCGGCGGTGGCCGAGATGCAGCCCTTGCCAAGCGTCGGGTAGAGGAACTGCGCGATGACGGGGGCGTTCTCGTTCGGGATTTCCGGTCCGCCGCCGCCGCTGCCGTCGAGGAAGGTGATGACCTTCTCGAGGGTGGCTTTGATCTCGGGCGGAATGCCGGGGGAGTTCAGGATCGCGCGAGCTTGGTCGAGCAACGCTTGCTGCGGGCCGCCGGCGACGTCAGCCGGACCTGCAGCGGCGCCGATGATGGCGGGCGCAAACGATGCGAGGAACTCGATCGGCACACTTTCGGGTGCGGGCGGTGCTGCCGGATCGGCCATTGCCTGTGCCGGCAATGCCAGTCCTGCTACTGCGGCAATAGCGACGGCGGTGAACGCCTTTCGCATACCTCGGGTTCGAAGCACTGTTTCCCCATCCTTAGTCATACCGCGCGGGCGCCTAGGCGAGCTCCGCGTTTGACGGCTCGAGGGGTCACTCTATGTACAGAGCCCCCGGGTTGTACAGCTGTTCAGTTGCTGAGCAGCTACGCACCGGGGGGAGTCTATGGCATGACCGGCCTCGATCGTGATTTACGGCGACCATACCTGTGACTGAAGTGATCTATGTGAAAGTTGATGCAACTGTTACGTCAGATTGCGAGGTTTGTTCACTCGGAGATCAGGCGAAACGGACCGAATCGTCGACGAGTACGTCAATTCGACGAGCAAGGTCGAAGTCCAGTTCCGTGAGACCGCCCGCCGAGTGTGTCGAAAGCGTGTACGTGACCTTTCGCCAGCGAACGTCGATGTCGGGATGATGATCTGCGGCCTCGGCGACTGCCGCGATGCGTTGAAGAAGCGCGATCGCATCCGGGAAAGTCGCGGAATCGACGGTACGAGTGATCGAGCCTGGCGACAGCTGCCAGGCTGGCAGTTCGTCGAGAGCGCTTTGGATCGCGGAGTCGGACAACAAAGTGGCCATACTCCATCATGGTGCGATGAGTGATGTGCCTGCAAGGGATCGCGAAGTTGTCGCCGGTGCGATCTTCCGTGGGGGAAGGCTGCTCCTCGCGCAGCGGACGAGTCCGCCGGCGTTGGCCGGTCGCTGGGAACTGCCGGGCGGGAAGGTCGAGGAGTTCGAAACGCCGCAGGCTGCGTTGGCCCGCGAGTTGCGCGAGGAGCTTGCGGTAGAGGTTCGATGCGGAACAAGAATCGGCGTCGATGTGCAACTGTCGGCCGCGTTGGTCCTGCGGGCGTACCGGGCGGAGTTGGTGTCCGGCGAACCGGTCGCGCTCGACCACGCTCAGTTGGCATGGGTCGATGCCGATGAACTCTTGTCGATGGATCTGGTCGACAACGATCGAGCCTGGATCCCCGAGCTGCTCGAGGAGTTGAGGGCGCTTACGCCGCGCGGGCCTTCTTGAGACCGGCTTTCAGTTCCTTCTTGGATGCGCCCTCGTTCTCGAGCTTCTTCATCCGCATGATGACGACGGGGCACTTGATGCACCGTGTCTTCTTCCGGCAGCACTTCTTTTTCGGCTTGAGCTTCGAGACCTTGCTTGCCTTGATTTTTCCCATGTGACGCTGCGGCTTTCCTGTTTCACTACGGCGGAGAGCCCGCTCTTGGAACGAGGTTAGCGTACCCTTAAACACCCTGTTTCTCCAGGTCGTAATCCTACTCGCTTCAGCGTGGTGCAGATCACTATTGGCTGGTGGGGGCGGTGATAGAGGCCGCACAATGCAGGAGTATCCGCTCGGAGCGAGTAGTATTTACTAGGCCGCGGTGCCTATTCAGGCGATTCGTGCCCTGATTCGGATCACACACTCGTGCAGCGGCCACCAGAAGAGCCGTGCGACTTGACTTTCGCGTGGCCGAATCAACTCAGCCAGGAGAGCCATCGCGTGACCACCACCAGCTTCCGTAACGTTGCCATCGTCGCACACGTCGACCACGGCAAGACCACCCTCGTCGACGCCATGCTTCGTCAGTCCGGCGCGTTCGAGGAGCGCGCCGAGCTGGTCGATCGCGTCATGGACTCCGGCGACCTAGAACGCGAGAAGGGCATCACGATCCTCGCGAAGAACACCTCGGTGCACAAGCGCAACGAGGATGGTTCGGTCACCGTCATCAACGTCATCGACACCCCGGGCCACGCCGATTTCGGTGGCGAGGTCGAGCGCGGTCTGTCCATGGTCGACGGCGTCGTCCTGCTCGTCGATGCGTCCGAGGGCCCGCTTCCGCAGACGCGTTTCGTGCTGCGTAAGGCACTTGCTGCCTCACTGCCCGTCATCTTGGTTGTCAACAAGACCGATCGTCCCGATGCTCGCATCGAAGAGGTTGTCTCCGAGGCTCAGGACTTGCTCCTGGACCTCGCGTCCGATCTCTCCGACGAGGCCGCCGAAGCCGCCGAGCTTGCGCTCGGGCTGCCGGTTCTCTACGCCTCCGGCCGCGAGGGCAAGGCTTCGACGGTGCAGCCCGAGAACGGTCAGGCTCCCGACGCCGAGGACCTCACCGCTCTGTTCCAGGTTCTGATGGAGTACGTCCCGGCCCCCAAGGGCACGGTCGACGCGCCGCTTCAGGCTCACGTCACCAACCTCGACGCGTCGGCATTCCTCGGTCGCCTCGCGCTGGTTCGCATCCACAACGGCGAGCTGCGCAAGGGCCAGACCGTGTCCTGGTGCCGCGAGGTCGACGGCGAGCCCGTCATCACCAAGACCAAGATCACCGAACTGCTCACCACCATCGGTGTCGAGCGTGTTCCCGCCGAGGTTGCGCTTGCCGGCGATATCTGCGCTGTTGCGGGCTTCCCGGACATCATGATCGGCGACACGCTCGCCGACCTCGACAACCCGGTTGCGCTGCCTCGCATCACTGTCGATCAGCCGGCTATCTCGGTCACGATCGGTACCAACACCTCACCGCTGGTCGGCCGCGTCAAGGGTCACAAGCTCACCTCGCGCATGGTCAAGGCTCGCCTGGACCAGGAGCTGGTCGGTAACGTCTCGCTCAAGGTCCTCGACATCGGACGTCCCGATGCCTGGGAGGTCCAGGGTCGTGGAGAGCTCGCGCTCGCCATCCTCGTCGAGCAGATGCGTCGCGAAGGCTTCGAACTGACCGTCGGAAAGCCGCAGGTGGTCACTCAGACTGTCGACGGTAAGATCCACGAGCCTTTCGAAGAGCTGACCATCGACAGCCCCGAGGAGTACCTCGGCGCCATCACTCAGCTTCTGGCCAACCGCAAGGGCAAGATGGTTCAGATGTCGAACCACGGTCAGGGCTGGGTTCGTATGGAGTTCATCGTTCCTTCGCGTGGTCTTATCGGCTTCCGTACGGAATTCCTCACGGATACCCGCGGAACCGGCATCGCCAACGCCGTCTTCGACGGGTACGGCCCCTGGGCCGGCGAGATTCGTGCACGCCACACCGGTTCTCTCGTGTCGGACCGTTCCGGCACGGTGACGCCGTTCGCCATGATCCAGCTGGCTGACCGCGGAACCTTCTTCGTCGAGCCCGGCGCAGACACCTACGAGGGTCACGTCGTCGGTATCAATCCCCGTCAGGAAGACCTCGACATCAACGTCACCCGCGAGAAGAAGCTGACCAACATGCGTCAGTCGTCCGCAGACGTGATGGAGACCCTCGCGAAGCCCATCAAGCTCGAGCTCGAAGCGGCCATGGAATTCTGCTCCGGCGACGAGTGCGTCGAGGTCACCCCCGAGGACGTCCGCGTCCGCAAGGTGCATCTCAATGCAACCGAGCGCGCTCGCGAGCGTTCGCGTAGCAAGTCTCGCGACAAGGCTGCTCTGTAGTCTTTCGTCGGTTACCACCTGACAGGCGGATGTGCCTTTCAGCCGAGTTTTCGGCGGAAAGGTACATTCGCCTTCATGGTTTCCGGGCGAAAGTTCTGCCCGGAAATCGAGTGCGAAGGGGCGACGCGGCCCCGTACGGAAGGAATTGTCTGTGGCCTCAGGACGTCGCTACCTGGCGTTGGCAGTGGCAGTGACGGCGTTGTCGCTGACCGCGTGTACGGCCGATCCGCCGCCTCCGGTCGAGAGCACCGAAACCGTCAAGCCCACACCGACTCCGGTCGTTCCGGCGATGAAGCAGGTCACCGTGGCGATCGACGAGGTAGGAGGCGGATTCAACCCGCACCTGCTCGCGGATCAGTCGCCGGTCAACTCCGCAGTCGGCAACCTCGTGTTGCCCAGTGCGTTTCGCCCGATCAATTCGCCGACGCAGCCTGGTGCGACGGAGTGGGCGATCGACGATTCTTTTCTCGTTTCGGCTGAAGTGACGTCAGAGGCTCCGTTCACTATTCGCTACCAACTGCGCAACGAAGCCCAATGGTCGGACGGCGCTCCTATTGCGGCAGAGGACTTTCGCTACCTCTGGCAGCAGATGATCTCGGTTCCCGGTGTGGTCAACCCCGCCGGCTATCAGATGATCGACGACGTGAACTCGTCCGGCKGTGGCAAGACGGTCAACGTCGTGATGCGTGCGCCGTATCCGGCGTGGCGAGAGTTGTTCACCGATATTCTTCCGTCCCACCTGATCAAGGACACTCCCGGCGGTTTCAGCACCGGTTTGAGTGAGGGGATTCCGGTGTCGGGAGCCCACTTTCACGTGCGCTCGGTCGACCGTGGTCGAGACGAAATCGTGCTGGAACGCAACGACCGATTCTGGGGCAAGCCCTCAGATCCGGATCAGATAGTTCTGCGACGCGGAGGAACGGCTTCGCAGTTGGCGGATGCACTGCGTACCGACGACGCTCAAGTGGCGCAAGTTCATTCGGGTAGTGCCACGGATATTCAGCTTTCTGCAATCCCGGGTGTCAGTACGGCATTCTCCTACGTTCCGCGCACTCTCGACATCAACGTCAATGGGCGCAGTAAGAACTTCGCGGACGTTCGGGTGCGTAAAGGTGTTCTGGGACTGCTCGATCCGGACCTGCTCGCCGTAGTGGCGGCCGGGAGTGAATCGGCGTCGGCCCCGGTGAAAGCTCAGATCCTCGCTCCGTCGGATCCGGGATATGCGCCAACCGCGCCGCCGAAACCGACCAGAGAGCAGGCGCTCGGCGAGCTGACCGCAGCCGGTTACTTGACAGCACCGCCAACCGGAATCGTCACTGGCACTGGAACGGTCGGATCGATCGTCCGGGACGGCGCTCAGTTGACGCTGCTGATCGGCGCTCCCGAAAACGACGACATCGCGATCGCCGTGGCAAACACCGCTGCCGACGAATTGCGTGACGTGGGGATCCTGGCGACCGTCGAATCGGTGCCGCCGGAGGAGCTCTACGGCGAGGATCTGACTACAGGACGCGTCGACATGATCGTCGGTTGGAGCCGAGCAGGCGCTGACACCGCAACTTCGCTGGCCTCCCGGTTCAGTTGCCCGACAGCGCCTTCCACTCCTGCGACAGGTTCGGCGGTGCCCACACCGACGCCGTCGCAGTCTCCGGAGCCTGTCCGAACGACAAGCGTCGAGGCTCCGAGCAACCTGTCCGGGCTGTGTGATCCGGCGTTGCAAGGTCGGATCGACGAAGCGCTCAGTGGCATCGGGGATCTCGGGTCGTTGATCGCCGATGCGGAACCCAAGCTGTGGGATCTGGCGGCGGTTTTGCCGATCGTGCAGAGCCGAGCGCTGGTTGCAGTCGGGACCGGAGTCGAGGGCGTGGTCCTCGACGGGCCGGTGCAGGTGGGGATATTCGGAAACGCTACGGACTGGGTGAGGGTGGCAAAGTGACCGCGTCGGCGAAGCGACTTCTGTTGGTGCACGCACATCCGGACGACGAAACGATCACCACCGGTGGCACCATCGCGCGTTACGCGTCCGAAGGCGCCGACGTCATGGTCCTCACCTGCACGTTGGGGGAGGAAGGCGAAGTGATCGGTGACGCGTGGGCCGGGCTCGTGGCTGCCGAGGCCGATCAACTCGGGGGCTACCGGATCGCCGAATTGAGCGCTGCTTTGTCGGCTTTGGGCAGTGCCGCTCCTCGCTTCCTCGCCGGTGCCGGTCGGTATCGCGATTCCGGAATGATCGGCACACCTTCGGCCTCCAATCCCCGTGCCTTTGTCAATGCTCGACTCGACGAGGCAGTCGGCGCGGTGGTCGCCGTCATTCGTGAGATTCGGCCGCACGTCGTGATCACGTACGACCCCAACGGAGGCTACGGGCACCCGGATCACATCCAGGCACACGCGATCACGACAGCGGCCGTGGAAGCTGCAGCAACGGCCGCATATCCCGAGGCCGGCGAGCCGTGGTCGACTCCGAAGTTCTACTGGACCGTGACCGAGCGCAGCGGACTCGAACGCGGCATCGCGGCGATTTCCGAGTTCCCGGAGAACTGGCGTCTGCCCGAGCCCGGTGAATTGCCGAGCGTCGAGGACGCAGACGTGACGACGGCAATCGATGTTCGAGGCGTCATCGATGCGAAGGCGAGGGCATTGAGCGCCCACGCCACTCAGGTGACGGTAGCCCCGAGTGGAGCCGAGTTCGCGTTGTCGAACAACGTGGTCCAACCGATCCTGACGGTCGAGCATTTCGTATTGGCCGCCGGCACGCTCGGTCCGGTGGGTGAGGACGGTCGCGAGCGCGATCTGTTCGGCGGGCTGCACAGCTGACCTGGGCGTCGGCTCACAGGCATTGCGATCGACGCCGTAGTGGTGTGTGATGCGTGTCACCGGATGGGTGGTCCTTTCGGTAACAGCAAAGCCTGGGGGCTGAAGAAATGTACAACTGGGACCTGCAGAACCAGATCGTCGCCTTCGTCGATTCGTTGCGTCCGATGGCCGGTTACTACCACGACATGTATTACGGATCGCTCTACGCGTTTGCAGATCAGCAAAGTCATCTGCTGACGCTGCTCGGGTTCCCGCCGGTTCCCTGATCGACTTCGTGCTTTTCGGGCGCGAGCCGGGGTGCTTGTCGGGAGGGGACCCCGCGCTCGCGCGTTGGCCGTCGATAGACCACTATCAAAACCATGATCACGGCCGAGAACAACACAGACGCTTCGACAGAAACGTCGCTGTCGTGGCTCGACCCCATCATCCTCGGTGTCCTGATTTTCGACGGGTTCTTGTGCGCAGTGTTGTCCGTCCTGTTCTTGCCGACTCATCTCGGTACGACCGCATTTCCGATCAGCATTCTCGTGGCAGCGACCGCGAACCTCGTATTGGTGATCGCCGCCCGCACGGTTACGACGCCGGGTATGGCCGCATTGCCGCTCGCCGGTTGGATCGTCGGGTTCTTGGTGTGCATGGTGGGCGGTCCGGGCGGCGACGTGCTGGTGCTCTCGTCCCCTCTGACGTTCTTACTGCTGGTCGGCGCAATCGCTCCGGCCGCGGTTTTCCTCTTCAAAGTAGCGATCAACAGGCTTGCCACCCTCAGTTCGCAATAGTTCTCGGCGCGCGCGTAGGAAAGTGACCCATCCATAAGGGACACTCAGCCTGTGGCTGAAGATGATCTGGCGGGCGCGACTATCGCCTTGACCGCAGAACGGCGTGTCGAAGAATTTGCGACGCTCCTCGAACGTCGAGGCGCGGAGATCGTGCGGACACCGGTGATCCATGTGCTGCCGTTGGTGGACGATCGGGACCTGCGTACTCAGACGTCCGCGTTGATTGCCGATCCACCGGAATTGGTCGTGATCAGCACCGGAATCGGCTTTCGGGGTTGGCTCGACGCCGTCGCGTCGTGGGGTTTGACCGACGAGTTCCTCGGAGCTCTGGCCCGGACGCGCATCATCGCCCGCGGCCCCAAGGCGACGGGCGCCATCCGGGGCGCCGGACTGCGCGAGGAATGGTCGCCTTCGGGTGAGTCGTCCGAAGAAGTTCTGGCGCACCTCGGAAGCGAGGGAGTGGCAGGCTTACGCGTCGCAGTCCAGTTGCACGGCACCATCACCGAATGGGAGCCGTTGACGGACCTGAGCGCCTCCCTCGCCGACATCGGCGCGGTTGTCACCCCGGTGTCGGTCTATCGGTGGATCCGGCCGCCGGATCAGTCGCCAGTCCGCGCGTTGGTCGCTGCAGTTCGTTCCGGTGCAATCGACGCGCTGACCTTCACCAGTGCCCCCGCGGTGTCCTCGATGCTCAGCACGGCAAAAGAAATGGGCGAACTGGAGCGGTTCGTCGCAGCTATGCGCGGACCGGTACCGACCTACTGCGTCGGACCGGTGACGGCCGCCCCGCTGGAGTTGCTCGGCGTTCCGACCATCCAGCCGGAGCGATCGCGTCTCGGTTCGCTGGCGAGGCTCATCATCGACGACCTGCCCAAACGTCGCCACCGCCCGGAGTGACGGCTTCGATCAATGCCCACGCGTTCTCGGCGGGGAGATCGATCACCTCGTAGCTTCCGGTGCCTGCTGGCGTCGCGGCGATGACGGTTGCCACGCCTGCGCGTCGCTGGAAGAACGTCTCGCGCACCGTCCATCCGATGACACCTTCGGATTCGAGGCTGTGGCGCTGGCGATCGAGCGAGCCGCTTCGGGTGATCAACCATCCCGGCAGGACTGCGTGGCCGAGGCCGTTGTATCGGTCGTAGGCGAGGGCAGCGCCAGCGATGGCGAGTACGGCGACCCCGAACCACGCGTAGATCGGGACATCCAGACCAGAAGCCGCGCACGCCACGCAGACCAGAAACGCCACTGTCGCGAGAAACAGTGCCCTGGTGTACCGGCGACGCCGCGCGGCCGGGCCGTGCGGGATCAGCGGGGCGGACGCCTGACGTGAGTCACCGATGACGGTGGCCATCACTCGCTCGGCTTCCCTGCGTGGTCCCTGCGGGAGCAGCAGCGAAGATTCCTTCTTCTCGGCGCTGACCCCGGTCATGATGGCGTCGAGCCGCGCGCCGCGGGCCAATCGCAGTAGAAGCGGTTCCTTGAGCGTCGTGCCGCGGAGGCGGGCGCGGTCGAGTGTGGTTTGCCGAGTTTTCAACAGGCCGTGACTGACATGCAGGATGCGGCCGTTGTCGGTGAGTTTCATGTTGCCGAACGCGATCAGGTACTGGACGCAGGCGAGTGCACTCGACAGCACCAGCAGCACGACGAGTGCGATGACGACCATCAGCGCGATGCCGAGGCTCTCGAGTGAGTCGAAGCTGTCGCTTACTGCCGACGATTTCGCGACGGCAGTGCCGATGCCGTATTGGAACGAGATGCCGATGATCGCTGCGATGATGGCGATTCCGGTGAACGAAAATGGAGCGTAGCGAACCCAACTGGGCTCCCAGTGACCGATCTCGGTGTCGACCGGTTCGGCGATGTTCTCGACCGGTGTGCCCGGGGTTTCCAGTCGCCGTGCCTGTTGCGCGCCGGCCAACAGTGCGGCACGTAGGTCCGGAACCAGGGCAGTCGAGAGGGCATTGAGTTCGAACTTGTTCGAATCGTGGCCGATCCCGGCGCGCTGGCCGGTCCCGATGCGCACGATCGACAGCCCGAGCAGTCGGTGCATGACCCCGGCCTCGACGTCGACGGATCGGATGCGGCTACGCGGGACAGAGAGCAGCTTTTTCTGGAATACCCCGGTGCGCAGTTGTACGTGAACGGGCCCGATTCGGTACGTGGTGGTGAAGTACCGCAACAGACCGAAGACGACGAGCAGAGTGACGACGCCGAGTCCCCACCAGTGGTTTCCGGATTGGCTGCCGAGAACTACGGAGACGAGTAGGACCGGGAGCAGTTTGACGACTTCGTTGACGGGGTGGACCAGAAGCATGCGGCGGTCGAGGCGGAGCCATGGCTGTTCCTCCTCGGCTGCCTCGGCAGCTGCCGTTTCCGCCTCGACCGGGATTTCGATCGCGGTCGGGTCGCCCAACTGCTTCTCGTTCACGTTGCGTCTCCCACGTTGGTGCCCGCGATCTCCGTCAGTTGGGCCACTGTGCGGTCGGCGATTTCCTGGTCGAGCGCGGAGATCTTCACAGCCCCGGCCGACGACGCCGTAGTGACGGTCACGGTTGCCAGACCCAACATGCGGTCGATCGGTCCGCGTTCGGTGTCCACGGTCTGCACGCGCGATATCGGTGCGATCCGTCGTTCYTGGGTGAACCACCCCGTGCGTGTGTACACCGCAGTGTCACTGATTTCCCATCGGTGGACGCGATACCGCCACGCCGGAACCATCAGAATGTAGGTGGCCGCGAATAGGACGGTGACTGCGAAGACCAGGCCCACCACCCAGGACGGGATTCCGGGTATCAAGACGGCACAGACGATTTCGGCGACGATGACGGGTACCCAGAACAGCGAGGCAGTGATTGCCCACAGCCTCGGGGCTTTGGCGCTGGGTCGCCATAACGGGTCGGCCATGGTCAGCGGTTGCGGGGCAGTCATGGGCACTACTTTGGTCGAGTGAGGGGCGATCTGTCGACATCGGCCCTATCGTGGAGTGTGGCGACTGCGAAGGGAGCACGTGATGACCGAACAAGATGCGACATTCGACCCGGAGGCTCCGGAATCAGATGCGCTCGAACAATCGACACCCGTAGATCCGAACGCCCCCGAAGAACCCGATCTGACCGACATTCCACTCGACGCGCCAGTGGCTGACGTGGTGGATCAACGAGTCGAGGTCGCGGTCGACGACGACTACCGGCCGTCGTGATCGAGGCCGTGTCGGGGCGGTAAGGCCTCCTACTTCTGGCACCGGGTGGCACTAGTCGTCCCACATGGCGCATGATCGCTAGGTGAACCGAACTGGTGATGACTCCGGCAAACCCACCATGCTTCCGATGCCAGGTATTTCCGCGTCCGCCTCGTCCAGTCCGTCGCCCGGCCCGTCAGCGTCGGCGATGCGGCGAGTTCTCCGTCGTGCACGCGATGGAGCGACCCTGAACGTCGACGAGGCGGCAACGCTGCTGCAGGCGCGGGGAACCGATCTGACCGATCTGTGTTCCTCGGCGGCCAAGGTTCGCGATGCGGGTCTGCTGGCAGCGGGTCGGCCGAACACCGTGACGTATTCGCGGAAGGTTTTCATTCCGCTGACCCGTCTGTGCCAGGACAAGTGCCACTACTGCACGTTCGTCACGGTGCCGGGGAAGCTGCGTGCCGCTGGGCACGGCATGTTCCTGGAGCCGGACGAGGTTTTGGACATCGCTCGGGCAGGTGCCGAATTGGGCTGCAAGGAAGCGTTGTTCACGCTGGGTGATCGCCCCGAGGCTCGCTGGCCGGAAGCAAAGCAGTGGCTGGACGAACGCGGCTACGRCTCCACCCTCGACTACGTGCGGGCGATGTCGATCCGGGTGCTCGAGGAGACCGGACTGCTCCCGCACCTCAATCCCGGTGTGATGAGCTGGCAGGAACTCTCGCGGCTCAAGCCCGTTGCTCCGTCGATGGGCATGATGCTCGAGACGACCGCAACCCGCCTGTTCACCGACAAGGGCGAATGCCACTACGGCAGCCCGGACAAGGACCCGGCGGTTCGGCTACGCACCCTGACCGACGCAGGCCGACTGAACATCCCGTTCACCACGGGAATTCTTGTGGGCATCGGGGAGAACTTCCTCGAGCGTGCCGAATCGATCATGGCGATACGTAAGTCGCAGAAGGCGTTCGGGCACATCCAGGAAGTGATCATTCAGAACTTCCTGGCCAAACCTGATACCGCGATGCGCGATACCCCTGATGCGGGACTCGACGAGTTTCTCGCGGCCATCGCCGTCGCACGCCTGCTGCTCGGGCCGACGATGCGGATTCAGAGTCCGCCGAATCTCGTCTCGAACAGCGAGTGCCTTGCGCTGCTCGGCGCCGGTGTGGACGACTGGGGCGGGGTGTCACCGTTGACCCCCGATCACGTCAACCCGGAGCGTCCGTGGCCGAATCTCGAGACCTTGGCGGAGATCAGCGCCGAGGGCGGCTTCACGCTGACCGAACGGACTGCGGCTCAGCCGGCATATGTCTTGGCGGGGGCTCCGTGGATCGATCCGCGCATTGCGGGCCACGTTCAGGCACTGGCGGACCCCAAGACCGGCCTCGCCCTGCCCGACACCAAGCCTGTGGGTCGACCGTGGCAGGAACCGGACGAGTCGTGGGAATCGAGCGGACGCGTCGATCTCAATACCGAGATCGACACGGACGGGCGCAACACCGAGACCCGCAGTGACCTGGGCAGTGCGTTCGGCRACTGGGAGACCGTGCGCGAACAGGTCCTCGAGCTGAGTGCTCCGATTCGCGTCGACACCGATCTGCTGGCTGCGCTGCGCAGTGCCGAACGCGACCCGGCCGGATGTTCCGACGACGAGTACCTGGCCCTTGCCACGGCGGAGGGCCCGGGCCTGGAAGCTGTTGTGGCACTGGCGGATGCGCTACGCAAGGATGCCGTCGGCGAGGACGTCACCTACGTGGTGAACCGGAACATCAACTTCACCAACATTTGCTACACGGGCTGCCGGTTCTGTGCATTCGCGCAGCGCAAGGGCGACGCCGACGCGTTCACGCTGTCGGCAGAGCAGGTCGCCGACCGTGCGTGGGAAGCGCACGTCGCCGGCGCGACCGAGGTGTGCATGCAGGGCGGTATCGATCCGGAACTTCCCGTCACCGGTTACGCCGACCTGGTCCGGGCCGTCAAGAAGCGCGTGCCGTCGATGCACGTCCACGCGTTCTCGCCGATGGAGATCGTCAACGGTGCATCGCGCAGCGGTGAAAGCATCAGGGATTGGCTGACCGCTCTGCGTGAGGCGGGCCTGGACACCATTCCCGGTACGGCAGCGGAGATCCTCGACGACGAGGTGCGCTGGATCCTCACCAAGGGCAAACTGCCGACGGCGGAGTGGATCGAAGTGGTCACCACGGCCCACGAGGTGGGACTGCGGTCGAGTTCGACGATGATGTACGGGCATGTCGATCAGCCGCACCACTGGGTCGGGCACCTGAACGTTCTTCGCGGAATCCAGGACCGTACAGGAGGATTCACGGAGTTCGTGCTGCTGCCGTTCGTTCACCAGAGCGCGCCGCTGTACCTGGCGGGCGCTTCACGGCCAGGGCCGACCAACCGGGACAACCGCGCTGCGCATGCACTGGCACGCATCATGCTGCACGGTCGTATCCCCAACATCCAGACCAGCTGGGTCAAGCTCGGGATCACCGGAACGCAGATGATGCTCAACGGCGGAGCCAACGACCTCGGCGGAACGCTGATGGAGGAGACGATCTCGCGGATGGCAGGCTCCGAACACGGCTCCGAGAAGACCGTCGCAGAACTGCGCGCCATCGCCGAGGGAATCGGACGCCCGGCGCGCGAACGAACCACCACACATGCACGACGCGAAGGAGCGATTGCCTGATGGCCGATGTTCTGGGGGACCGCAAGGTCGTCGAGGTTCTCGATCGAGCGGTATGGGGGATCAACCCGGTTCTCGATCTCGCCTACAGCGATCCGCTCGGTATCAAGCGTCGGACCTTCGAGCCGACCGATCCCGAGCGAAATGCCGCAGCGATGGTGTTGGACGCGGCGGCCTGGGTCCTCGACGTCGTCAAGTTCCCCGGGACGGCGGCGTGGTCGGTGATGACCGACGAGCAGCGCTCGAAGTGGTGGACGACCCGGTTGGGTGCACTCAACACCGTTGCCGTCGCGTTCCCTGGCATCTTCGGAGTCCTCCTCAATCGGCTGCCGATCCAGGACCTCTTGGCATTCGCGAATCAGGCGGTTGTGCTCGTTGCGGTTGCCCGTGAACACGGAGTGACGGAGCGGGATCAGCAGGTGGACCTCCTGGCGTCGGTGCTGTGCCGGCGTGAGACCAAGTCCCGAGATCTGCTCGCCGGTGAGGATTTCGCCGAAAAGTCGGTCAGCGGCACCGACGAGACCTGGCGCCCGTTCGCGCTCATCGGCACCTTGTGGCGCACGTCCAAGACTTTTCGTGCCATCACGGACGAGTTGCACAAGCGGCCGTCGCGGACAAAACCGTACGAGATTTTCGGCAAGATTCCGGTGGTCGGCGTCGTGGCGGATTATCTCGGTGAGCGCGGCGCTTTGGTCCGCGCGGCTGCTGCGGGGGAGAAGTGGATCGCGATTCGGTCGAGGAACATCACCGCAGTAGGCTGAAATGTGTTACCCCCGCCTGCTCAGAGTCGGTTGGCAGGGGGATAATAGGCTGTTCCCGCGGTACGTGAGAGTCGTATCGGATTTTCGGCCCCTTGCAACTGCGTGTTGCGGCGGCGATGCACGACAGGAAGGCAGGGAGATCGGCAGTGACCTACACGATTGCTGAACCGTGTGTAGATGTGATGGACAAGGCGTGCATCGAAGAATGCCCTGTCGACTGCATCTACGAGGGTGGACGCATGCTTTACATCCACCCCGACGAGTGTGTCGACTGCGGCGCGTGTGAGCCTGTCTGTCCCGTCGAAGCCATCTTCTACGAAGACGACGTCCCGGACCAGTGGAACGCGTACATCAGCACCAACGTCGATTTCTTCGACGATCTCGGTTCGCCGGGTGGAGCGGCCAAGCTCGGCAAGGTCGACTACGACACGCCGTTCATCAAGGCGCTGCCTCCCATGGGTGAGGACTAGAGATCTTGTCTCGTACTCCGGTGGCCGCTGGGCTTCCTGATTTTCCGTGGGATTCGCTCGCCGACGTCACGGCGAAGGCGCACTCTCATCCCGACGGCATCGTGAACCTGTCCGTGGGAACGCCGGTTGATCCCGTTGATCCGGTGATACAGGAGGCTTTGTCTTCTGTTGCCGAGATACCCGGATATCCGACGACGCACGGCACGCTCGCACTTCGCGAGGCCGTAGCGGAGTCACTCGATCGCCGTTACAACATTCCCGACGTCGATCCGGCAGCGGTCCTGCCGGCGATCGGCACGAAGGAAATGATCGCGTGGCTGCCGACATTGCTCGGTCTCGGAGCCGACGATCTGGTGGTCATTCCGGAGTTGGCATATCCGACGTACGAGGTCGCGGCGAAGCTGGCAGGCGCTCGCGTCCTGCGCGCCGACGGCTTGAACAAGCTCGGTCCCGAGTCGGCGGCGATGATCTTCGTGAACTCGCCGTCGAACCCCACCGGCAAAGTGCTCGGCCTCGAGCACTTGCAGAAGGTCGTGGCCTGGGCGCGCGAGCGGGGCGCGATCGTCGTCTCCGACGAGTGCTACCTCGGATTGACGTGGGAATCGGATGCGCTCTCCATTCTCGATCCCCGGGTCAACGACGGCGATCTGACCGGTTTGCTTGCGGTCCACTCACTTTCGAAGACGTCCAATCTCGCGAGCTATCGCGCGGGGTTCGTCACCGGTGATCCGGCTTTGGTGTCGGAACTGCTCGAGGTGCGTAAGCACGCGGGCATGATCCTGCCGCTGCCGATCCAGGCGGYGATGACCGCAGCTTTGGGCGACGACCAACACGAGAACATCCAGCGCGAGCGGTACCGCGAGCGTCGCAGCGTGTTGATCGAAGCTGTTCGAGGCGCCGGATTCACCGTCGACAATTCCGAGGCGGGTCTGTACCTCTGGGCGACGCGCGGCGAGGAATGTCGAGCGACGGTCAGTTGGTTCGCCGATCGTGGGATTCTCGTTGCCCCCGGTGAGTTCTACGGTCCGAGCGGGAGCAAGCACGTGCGGATCGCGCTCACTGCAACAGACGAACGAATCGCCGCGGCAGCAAAGCGCCTCTCCGCCTGAACTGTGTCCTTTCCCAGGTGTCAGGTTCCCTGATGTCGGTATCGGTCCGATGTAAGGTCGCGCTGTGACCACCTCAGGGACCGGCGGCTTGGACGCGGTACTGATTTTTGCTGTCGTTGTTGCCTCGGTTGCACTGATGCTCGTGTGGTTGAAAAGTCGTCGAGTTTTCGGAGAGTTCCCACTCTCGGCAGCTCTCCTCTGGCTGATGGTTGCAGTGCCGTCCATCCTGCAGGCGCTGATACCAGGACTACTCGAGATGTTTCGTCGTGATCCCGCATTGATTCGCGACGGTCAATGGTGGCGCATTCTGACCTCCGTGCTCGTCCAGGACGGAGGGGTCGCAGGAACCGTCACCAATCTCGTGACGCTGGCCGTGGTTGCACCGCCTGCGTTCCGGCTCTGGGGCGCCGCACGTGGCTGGGCTCTCTTCCTGTTCGGTCAACTGTTGTTCGGTTTGCTCACCACCGCAGTCTTTCCGTCGACCGGCGCAGGTAACTCCGGTGCCACACTTGCTCTGGCAGCGGCGGCCGCGGGGATCGGTGTTCTGGTGCGCCCGCGAATGCCTGAGATTGTTCTGACGGCCGTGATTGTCGTCGGCGGCGCAACCCTGGTGACGGTCGACGACGCGCACGGATTCGCCGTTCTTTCCGGGGCGCTCTTGGGGGCGGCGCTGGTGACGCTGTTCCCTCCGCACTCGATAGATGCGCGTCGGGCAGGAGAAAGTTTGCGACCTTCGGCGCTGTGAGATGCTGTCGTGGTGCTGCTGAGATCACTGAACCCCCTTGCTGTCGCCCGCGGTGACGACCTCGACGACGCCGTGACGATCGGTGACACGGTTCTCTCGCGGAGTGCCATTCTCGGTGCCGCGACCTCGGTCGCGGAACGAGTGGCGCAGGCCGATCGGGTTGCCGTATTGGCAACTCCCACAGCAAAAACGATTCTCGCCGTCGTCGGGGCATTGATTGCCGGTGTCACCGTTGTGCCGGTCCCGCCGGACTCGGGGAAGGCTGAACGGGAGCACATTCTGCGTGACTCCGGGGCCCAGGCGTGGCTCGGTGAAACGGACGACCACTGCGACACTCTGCCGGTAGTTCCCGTCCGGTTGCACGCTCGCTCGTGGCACAGCTATCCCGAACCGGCACCGCAGTCCACAGCATTCGTCCTGTACACGTCCGGAACCACTGGCCCACCGAAGGGCGTTCTGCTCAGTCGCTCGGCCATCGCAGCCGGGATCGACGCGCTCGCCGAGGCCTGGGACTGGACGTGGCGAGACACGCTCGTCCACGGGCTTCCGCTCTTCCACGTGCACGGACTGATCCTCGGAATCCTCGGCCCCCTCCGGATCGGCAGCCGGGTGATCCACACCGTCAAGCCGACGCCGGAAAATTACGCCCGGGCGAAAGGCTCCCTCTACTTCGGTGTTCCCACCGTCTGGTCGCGTATCGCCGAGGACGAAGAAGCTGCCTGCGCGTTGTCCGGTGCCCGACTTCTGGTTTCCGGCAGTGCGCCGCTTCCTGTGCCTGTCTTCGAAAAGCTGCGGGACCGAACAGGATTGACGCCCATCGAGCGATACGGCATGAGTGAGACGATGCTGACTCTGAGCACACGTTTCGACGGCGAGCGACGCCCAGGGTGGGTCGGCGTGCCGCTGCGCGGAGTCGAGACTCGTCTTCGTGACGAGAAGGGCGACGACGTGCCACACGACGGCGAGAGTATCGGCGGTCTACAGGTACGTGGGCCGATGCTTTTCGACGGCTACTTGAACCGTCCAGACGCAACCGCCGAGTCCTGGACGGAGGACGGCTACTTCAAGACCGGTGATGTCGCCGTCATCGACGAGGGTGGGTTCCACCGAATCGTCGGCCGCGAATCCATCGACTTGATCAAAACCGGTGGATTCAGAGTCGGCGCCGGCGAGATCGAGACCGCCATCCTCGGGCACCCTTCGGTGTCCGAAGTTGCGGTGATCGGTGTCCCCGACGCCGATCTGGGTCAGCGGATCATCGCCGTCGTAGTCCGTAAGCCCGGGAGCCCCGAGGTCACCGAAGCTGAATTGGTCGAGTTGGTCGGGGCTGAGTTGTCGGCGCACAAGCGTCCCCGTGAGGTTCGCTTCGCCGAGACTCTGCCGCGTAACGCGATGGGCAAGGTCCAGAAGCGCGAGCTCTTCTGAGAAGAGCGGTTTGCTGAAAAGTCGCTGCGACGCTTGAAGGTTCGCGACTTCGGTCGGGCTGTCCCGGAATATGGGCTCGTCGGTTCTCCGGCGATTCAGCGCTAGTTGGAATTTCTGTGTTCTTGGCTACACTACCGCCCGGTAGGGATAGCTCCAGTCGCACGCATGCCGTCGGTATGTCCTAGTGCGAGTGGCCTCGGAAGGGCAGATTTCATGGCGGGCGGACGGCATTCGAGTCCTGACAGCGGGCGATCGATCGGGTTCTACGCAGTGGGTGGGTTGGTTGCCGTCGCGGTAGTCGCTACCGGGGTGGTGGTCTTCAAGGCAACACAGTCCGATTCCTGCGAGAGCGTCGACGAGTACTCGCTGGCAGCAGATCCTGCGATCGCGCCTGCAGTCACGGAGATCCTCGCAGAATCGTCGCCGGAGCAGACAGGCTGTTCGCGGATCACGGTCACCTCTGCGTTGCCAGGCGACGTAGCGGGAACCCTGGGCAAGGGCGTGGACGCACCGGACATGTGGATACCGGATTCGACAGCGTGGGTCGGCAAAGCTGCACTGACGGCCAAGGGGCCGGTCGCTGCCGCCGGTGGTTCGATCGCCACCTCGCCTGTCGTCCTCGCGTCCGGCGGTGGCGAGCAGTTTGCCAGTTGGCTCACGGCGCTTCAGGTTCCCGATCTCGCGCTGGGCAATCCGTTGTTCACCGGGGTTGCGTCGGCGCCCATTCTTGGAGCCCTCGCGGAGACCGGGGCCACCTCCGAATCGGTTCGAGCGGCACTCGTACCCCATGCCCAAGCAGAGAGCGTTCGTACCGAAGATCAGCCGGTAGGGCAGAAGATGCTCACCGAATTGGTCAGCTCCGGCAAGGTCGGTGTTTCGACCGAGCAACAGGTCGTCGAGTTCACGAAAGCCGAGTCGAAGATTTCCGCGACAGTACCGGCGACTGGAACCATGATCATGGATTACCCCCTGGTGGTCAGTGCCTCGGCGCCGGATCGGCACTACGCGGCAGCGAAGAAGAGTGACGCCATCGCCGACCTGTTGCACAGTGAATCTGCACAGGAAGTTCTGACACGCAGCGGTTTCCGTACTTCCGGCGGTGGAGCTGTCGAAGGTGGAGTTGGTGACGTGACGGCCTTGACGGTCTCCGAACAGTCGGTGGCCGATCAAACGCTGGGCGCTTGGGCTCTGATGGCCAAGCCGATCCGGACACTCGTTGCGATCGACGTGTCTGCATCGATGGACTACCCGGCAGCAGGCGGCAAGACGCGCATGCAGTTGACCACTGCTGCCGCTCTCGCCGGCAATCAGGTCTTCCCGGACAGTGTCGCTGCCGGTCTCTGGGCGTTCTCCCAAGGTATGAACGGAACCCAGGACTTTCAGGAATTGGTGCCGATCAGGCGCTACGACACCATCGTCGACGGCGTGACTCAGCGAAAGTTGATGGCTGATCAGGCGAACCGGCTCACCGAACTCAAGCGTGGCGCCACCGGTTTGTACGACACGACGCTGGCCGCCTTCCGTAAGGTGCAGGAATCGTACGATCCGCGAGCGGTCAACAGCGTCATCATCTTGACCGACGGTGCCAACGAAGATCCCGACAGCATCAGCCGTGAACAGCTGCTCGATGTTCTTGCACGCGAGCAGGATCCGGCGCGTCCGGTCATCATCGTCACCATCGGCATCACCGATGACGCCGATGCGGCGGCGCTCGCCGATATCTCCCGCGTGACGGGCGGTTCGACATACATCGCTCGTGACCCCTCGGAGATTTCCGAGGTGTTTGTGAACGCACTGGCTCACCGAGGATCGTGAGCGACACCGAGGAACTCAGGCCGCGTCGGGACCGGCCCAGGGGGTCGGAAGTGGCGGAGCCTCAGACGAATATCGGTGCCCGGTAGGCGTCATCGTGGTGAAGGTGTGCCGGATACCTGGTACAGGTTCGGCAGACCAGTCCGAGCCCTGTTTCGCGTAGTTGCATGCCGCGCACAACCCGGCACCGTTGGCTGCGCTGGTGAGGCCACCCCTCGAGTGATCGCGAATGTGGTCGCGGTGGCGAACCGGCGCGTCGCACCACGGAGTGCGGCAGCTTCGATCACGAAGTTCGATCAATCGTGCCAACCCCTTCGGGAAGGTTCTCGCGGTGGATTCCATTGCGGTCAGTGCGCCCGTATCGGGGCGTGCGTAGAGCTTTCGAACCGTAGTCATGGTTTCGGAGTCCTCGCCGGACAAGGTGATCCATTCACGTGCGATGGCTGCTGGAACAGGTCCGTACCCGTGGACGTGGGCAGGGTCGGAACCGTCGCCGAGTAGCGACTGGTCGGAGACAATCAGATTCACCGTGACGGGTGTCGGTGTGGCGCGGCCGATTCCGGTGACTCGCTCCACCAGGAGATCAGCCATGATCTGAGCTCGCGTGCGATCGTCCCCGCCGGCAAGTACGGAATCTGCATCGCGGCCGAGCGTGGCATATACGACGGTACCCGCGGCAGCGGGAAGTAGGACATTGAGCCAGCACATCGTGTCGGGCGCAGGCCGAGACGTCACACGTCTGTCTCGTACGGCTTTGCGTGCTCGTCTGGCAACACTGTCGGCGTCTATTTCCGCAGTGCGTGCGCGGATTCTTTCTGTCAGTTGGTGGGTGCCGCATCCGTCCAAGATTGCAGCGTCGCAGCAGAACTCGCGATCCAATGCAGCGCGATCCTGGACTGTGAGACACGCAGTTTCACGCATGAGAATTGTCGCTTGATGCTCACTGATGGAGCCACGGACGAGTAGTCGAAGTGTGTGCGGCATCTCGTCGTTCAGTGCGCGGGCCAGGTTGAGATGCTGAGTTCCGAACCATGCCGACTCTCGCCGTGCGAGGGCAATCTGCGCGTTGATTCCACGGCCCTGGTACGAGCGCGGAACTCCCCGTTCGCCGCGGTCCTTGCGGGTTACCGTGTCGAGATCGGCAGCCAGCAATGCCTGGGCCCCAGCGCAACTGGCCTTCAGCTCTTCCAGTGCGCGTAGTAGATCCACGCGAGCTGCGTTGTCGATGGAACGATCCATGCTGACGAGTGACGCTCGGAATTGTCCGATCGTCTCTTCGGATATCGTCTGTTTGGATATCGCCTGTTCAGATACTTTCGTCGTCACTTTTACCCCCCGGTAGTGTCGAACATACATTCGATACTAGCGCCGACAGTGAACGCACGCAACGGCTTTCTCTGTTGGCGTCCGAAAGTTCCGACAGTTCGGTTTTCATGGTTGACTGGTCCTCATGATCGAGTTGAGGGGATTGACCAAGGTTTACGGACCGACGAAAGCGGTGGACGATTTGTCGTTCACGGTCAAGCCGGGCATCGTGACGGGCTTTCTGGGCCCCAACGGTGCGGGTAAGTCGACGACGATGCGGATGATCCTGGGTTTGGATCAGCCGACGTCGGGTGCGGCGTTGATCGACGGCAAGCCGTACCG